>CACIKE010000001.1 GCA_902587155.1 uncultured Pelagibacteraceae bacterium
ATTTTCTGGATTAAATTTTGTTTTCCATTTTTGAGAGTTAGTATCATAAGTAAATTTTTCATTTTCATAGAACTCGTTTGCGATATCTGATTTAGTAAAGCCCAAAGCAAGTAATAAAGACGAGGCTAAGATCTTTTTCTTTCTATCAATTTTAAAATATAGAAAATCTTTAACATCATATTCAAAATCTAACCATGAACCTCTATTTGGAATTACACGACAGTTAAACAATAATTTACCACTTGCATGAGTTTTACCTTTATCGTGATCAAAAAATACTCCGGGACTTCTGTGCATTTGATTTACTACAACTCTCTGCACACCATTAGTTATAAAAGTTCCACTGTTAGTCATCATTGGAACCTCTCCCATGTAAACTTCCTGTTCTTTTGCAGATAAAATATCTTTAGTATTGTTTTCTTGATCTATTTCATAAACAACCAATCTAAGAGTACATTTTAATGCAGAAGAGTAAGTCAATCCTCTAGCAATACATTCCTCAACATCAAATTTTGGTTTTTCTAATCTGTAAGAAACATATTCTAAAGTTGCCTTATCATTAAGGTCTTCAATTGGAAAAATACTTTTAAAAACTCTATCAAAACCTTTTGTAAGTTCTAAATTTTCAGTGTTAAAATCTGTTAACTCTTTGTAAGAGTTTTTTTGAACTTCTATCAAGTTTGGTATTGATAAACTCTCCTTAAGTTTACCAAAACTTTTTCTAATATTTTTTTTTTCAGTAAAAGATATTTGCATCAATGTTTAACACTGATTAATAAAATTAATCAGAGCTAAAAAATCCTTCTTAATTTATTTAAGTTCTACTTTAGCGCCTGCAGCTTCTAACTTAGTCTTAATTTCTTCAGCTTCTTTTTTAGGAACACCAGTTTTTACTTCTTTAGGTGCACCTTCAACTAAATCTTTAGCCTCTTTTAGGCCTAGTGAAGTTGCTGCTCTTACTTCTTTAATAACGTTAATTTTTTTATCTCCCGCAGAAACTAACATAATAGTAAAGTCATCTTTATCTTCTGCCGCTGCCGCTGCGCCTGCTACTGCTGGTGCTGCTGCTGCCATTGGGGTAACACCCCATTTTTCTTCTAACTGTTTCGAAAGATCTGCTGCTTCAGCAACAGTCAAACTTGATAAATCTTCTATAATTTTGTTTAGATCAGGCATTTTCTACTCTTCAGGTTGTGTTTCAGAATTTTCTGGGGGTAAACTACTCATTTTTTCCGATCGTGCAAGCAAAATACTGACTAATTTTGATGCAGAAGCATTCAAAATACCTACTATATTTGCTCTTGCCTCATCTAAAGTTGGTAAACTAGCTACATTTAATACTCCAGCTTGATCTAAAACCTCATTATCCATGATTCCACCAATCAATTTTAGATTCTCGTTATCCTTAGCAAATTTTGATAAAATTCTAGCGGACATAATAGCATCCTCTCCAAATGCTACTGCAGTTGGTCCAGTAAACAGTTTTGATAAATCCTTACATTTAGTTTTTTCCAAAGCTAATTTTGTGATTCTATTTTTTGTAATTTTAAAAACTATTCCATGCTCTCTCATTTTTGATCTTAATTCATCGAGTTGAGGCATTGTTAAACCTTGATAATGAGTTACCATAACTGCTTTACTATTTTCAAATTGTGCAGTCATTTCAGTTATATAATTCTTTTTTTGTTCTTTGTTCATCATAAAGATTTAGATACTCTTTCCTAATTTTAATTTATAAGAGACACCCATTGTTGAAGTTATAAAAGCTGACTTAACCAATTCACCTTTTACTGTATTGTTAGATTTTTCTTTTTCTAGAGTCTCAATGATTGCGTTGAAATTTTTAATCAGTTTATCATCAGCAAAAGATTTTTTGCCAATACTTACACCAATATTTCCATCTTTATCATTTCTTATCTCTGCTTGACCAGATTTTGCATCTGTTATTGCTGTCTTTAAATCCTCAGTGACTGAGCCTAGTTTTGGATTAGGCATCAAACCCTTAGGACCAAGCACTTTTCCTAATTTAGATAATTTAATCATCATAGAAGGTGTACAAATTAATTTTTCAAAATTGATATCTTCGTTTTTAATCTTGTCAATTAAATCATCACTTCCAACAATATCCGCACCAGCTGATTTTGCGTCAGCAGTTTTTGCATCTTCACAAACTACTGCAACTTTTACTTTTTTTCCTGAACCACCAGGAAGATTTACCACAGTTCTAATATTTATTTCATTTTTTTTTTGTTTATTATTAATTTGAAAACTTAAATCAACTGACTCATCAAATTTTGTTGTACAGTTTTTTTTAATTACAGGAATTAATTTTTCAATAACTTCTGCAGGCAATTCAGAAGTTTTATCAGGTAGTTTCTTGAATCTTTTTGACATTGTTAATCTTTAACCTCTATTCCCATAGATCTCGCTGAGCCTGCAATAATTTTTACTGCCTGTTCTAAATCTATTGCGTTTAAATCGTTCATCTTTTGTTTAGCTATTTCCTCTGCCTGTTTTTTTGTGATTGAAGCAACTATATTTCTTCCTGGTTCTTGTGAACCACTTTTGAGTTTTGCAGCTTCCCTGATGAAAAATGAAGCTGGAGGTGATTTAATTTTAAAATCAAACTTCTTATCCTTATAAACAGTAATCTCTACTGGAACAGGTTTTCCTGCTAAAGATTTTGTTTTATCATTAAATGCTTTGCAAAATTCCATTATATTTACACCTCGTTGACCTAAAGCAGGACCAACTGGTGGTGCAGGATTTGCTTGACCACCTTTAATTTGTAACTTTATAAATCCACTAATTTCTTTTTTTGCAGCCATTAACTAATCTTCTCCACTTGATTATATTCTAATTCAACTGGTGTTGGTCTTCCAAATATAGAAACGGAAACTTTTAATTTTGATTTTTCCTCATCAATCCCCTCAACCATTCCACTAAATGAAGCAAATGGTCCATCTACAACTTGAACTTTTTCACCAACGCTGTACTCTATACCAGATTTTGGCTGAGCCACACCATCTTTTATTTGCCCTAAAATCTTTTCTATCTCTTTATCTGATACAGGCACAGGAATGCCTTTTGTTCCCAAAAATCCACTCACTCTCTTTATATTCTTAATCATATGATAAATACTATTGTCCATTTCGCTTTTAATAAGAACATATCCAGGAAAATATTTTTTTTTTCTTTGTATCCTTTTTCCTCTTTTAACCTCTGTAACATCATGCGTAGGAACAATTATTTCATCAAATTTATCTGAAATCTTTGCTTTTTCTGCCTCTTCCTTTATTAAACCAGCAACTTTATTTTCAAAGCTTGAATGTGATTGAACTATGTACCAATTTTTCATTATAAACTCACCTTAAGTAAAAGCTCTAAGAAAAACTTTAAGACTTGATCAAGTAATAGAAAAAATAATGACATTACTACTGCCATAGCAAATACCATAAGAGCACCTTGTAAAGTTTCTTTACCTGTTGGCCAACTGACTTTAAAAGCCTCTTGTTTTACCTCTTGAATAAATTTGATCGGGTTTTTCATAATTTTATTCTGTCATCTAATTGGCAGGAGCGGAGGGACTCGAACCCTCAGCCTCCGGTTTTGGAGACCGGCGCTCTACCAATTGAGCTACACTCCTATATAGAGTTTACTCTATAATTTTAGTTACAACTCCAGCACCTACAGTTCTGCCGCCTTCTCTAATTGCAAAATTTAGTTTTTCCGACATTGCAATTGGAGTAATTAACTTTACTGTAAATTTAGCATCATCACCTGGCATAACCATTTCAGTACCTGCTGGTAATTCAACTTCACCTGTTACGTCTGTAGTTCTAAAATAAAATTGTGGTCTGTATTTTGTAAAGAAAGGAGTATGTCTACCACCCTCTTCCTTCTTTAACACATAAGCTTGCGCCTCAAACTTTGTGTGAGGTGTAACTGAACCAGGCTTACAAAGAACTTGTCCTCTCTCGATGTCAGTTCTTTCCACTCCTCTTAAAAGAACACCAACGTTATCACCTGCCTCACCTGAGTCTAGAAGTTTTCTAAACATTTCTACACCAGTGCAAACTGATTTTTTTGTTTCCCTGATACCGACTATCTCTAACTCATCACCAGTTTTTAATACACCAGACTCAACTCTACCGGTTGCAACTGTACCTCTTCCAGAAATAGAAAATACATCTTCAACTGGCATTAAGAAATCCTTATCTTTTGGTCTATCTGGTTGAGGAATAAATTCATCAACGTTCTTCATTAATTCTAAAATAGATTTTTTACCTATTTCCTCATCTCTTCCCTCAACAGCAGCAAGTGCAGAACCCTTCGCAATTGGAGTTTTATCACCTGGGAATTTGTATGAAGTTAATAATTCTCTTATTTCTTCTTCAACAAGATCAATCATTTCTTTATCATCTACTTGATCTACTTTATTCAAATAGACACAAATTGCAGGAACACCTACTTGTCTTGCTAAAAGAATATGTTCTCTAGTTTGCGGCATAGGTCCATCAGCAGCATTCACAACTAAAATAGCGCCATCCATCTGTGCTGCACCAGTAATCATATTTTTTACATAGTCAGCATGACCTGGACAGTCAACGTGAGCATAATGTCTTTTTTCAGTTTCATATTCTACATGAGCAGTAGATATAGTAATACCTCTCTCCTTCTCCTCCGGGGCTTTATCAATTTGATCATATGCAATAGCTTGTGCACCACCAGTTTCAGATAAAACTTTAGTTATAGCGGCAGTTAAAGTTGTTTTACCATGATCGACATGACCAATTGTACCAATGTTACAATGTGGTTTATTTCTTACAAATTTTTCTTTCGACATTACTTTTTTTCCTCACTTTTCAAATTTAAATTTATTTTCTTGGAGCGGGTAAAGGGAATCGAACCCTTACATCCAGCTTGGAAGGCTAGCGTTCTACCATTGAACTACACCCGCACAACCCCAAGAGTAACACTCCAGTATTGTCTAAAATTATTGAATGGTGGAGGGGGAAAGATTCGAACTTTCGAAGACCGAAGTCAACGGGTTTACAGCCCGCCCCATTTGACCGCTCTGGAACCCCTCCCTTAGGGGAAGTGTCCCCTTGTTCAATAAAGCTTCAAACAACATGCGTTTTATATATTTTATTTATCCAAATGCAACACGTGATTTAATAGGAAAATATTCAAAAAAACGTGTAAAACATACAATTATTTATGAATAAATCATCATTTTTCATTGTAGGACAACACGCTGTTATTGAGGCACTCAAAAATCCAAAAAGAAAAGTGCTGAGAGTTTTTTTGACTGAGGAAAGTAAAAAAAATATACACAGAAAAAGCCCAAACAAAAACCTTCTAAATGAAGTAAAGGTTTATTTTAAAACTAAAAAAGAACTAGACAAATATAGCACCAAAGAAAATTTGTTACATCAAGGGTATGTTGCTGAGATAGAACACTTAGAAAAACCAATTCTCAAAGAATTTATAAAAAAAAAAGATAATATCACTTTAGTTTGTTTAGATGGAGTAACTGATCCCAGAAATATTGGTGCTTTAATAAGAAGTGCAGCATCTTTTAATATCGATGGAATTATTATTAAGGAGAGACACTATCCAAATGAAAGTAAGCTTATGTATAAAGCTTCAAGTGGAGCAATTGAAAATATAAATATTTTTGAGGTATCTAACATTAATTCTACTTTAAAAAACCTTAAAGAAAAAAATTTTTGGGTTTATGGTTTTGATGGTGATGGTGATAAAGATTTCACAAAAATAGATTGGAAAGGAAATAATATTCTTTTATTTGGTTCTGAGGGATTCGGTATGCATCAACACACATCAAAATATGCCGATTTTTTAGTAAAGATAGACATTGATAGTAAAGTTGAAAGCTTAAATATCTCAAATAGTGCTGCTATTGTATTTCATCACTTAAGTTATTTAAAAAAAAAGAGTTGATTAATTTAAGAATTATTAATAATTATTGCGCATGCCCTTGTAGCTCAGCTGGTAGAGCAATTGATTTGTAATCAATAGGTCCGCGGTTCGAATCCGTGCGGGGGCACCATCTCACTGACTTTTTTATCCAAATTGTTAATATAAAAATTTATCTTGCAACAATAAGTGTTGCCAGATTGTTGCAGGATTGTTGCTTAATCAATTGGTCGTTTAGTAAAGTTCAACTTCAGCATATAGTTTATTTGTTTCATTTCTTGTTGATCCACCATGAGATGGACATGGTGTTTCATAGCAAGCTTCTAACCAAAAATTCGCATTACTTGCACCTTTGTAATAAATACAAACAAATCCCACCATTGAATCTTTATCACAATAATTTTGCACACTTATGGAGTCACTGTTTGTGTTGTATGGATTTTTTGAACTTTTAAATACTTTTCCTAAACTTATACCAACATTTTCTCTAAAATCTTTTGCACCGTTTGCACCAGCATTTCCTGCAATAACTAAAGCTCTATCATTACAATCAATTAAACCTTCTAATATTTTGTTTGAACTATCAAGTTCACATTTCATTAATTCACTTTTTAAATACTTTACAACTATTGAAAAATTTGTCTCTACAGCTTTTTTCTTTGCACTAGCAGTATACCCATTATAAGCAACAACACCCACTGCAGCGAGGATACCGATGATTGCTACAACGACTAAGAGTTCTATTAGGGTAAAAGCTTTACGTTTCATTAATATAATTTTATAAACTCTTCAAAACAATTTCCGTCATTAGGTGTTTGACTGCATCTTAAATTGTTTTTTGTGCCAGCTTTAAAAGTTGAAACTGGGCTAGTAACAATTACACCGCCTCGTCCAGCATCTCTTTCGATTCCAATCTTTCCAACATTTTGCTGACGACTACCTAGCCATAATGCATGAACATTAGTATCGAATGGACACATCATCCCATCACCAAAATATTTTTGTGCTTTTGCTGTATTGGCACTTGAGACTAGCTGTCCCACTCTTTGTTCCTCTGTTAAACTACAAGAAATTCCCCACATAATTTCACTTTCGCCTAGATCACATTTTCTAAATTCATTTGTTATTGTTCTTGTTACCAATTTAAAATTAGCTTTTGCGACAGCGACTTTGGCACTGAAAGTATAACCATTATAAGCAACCACTCCTACTGCAGCAAGAATACCAATGATGGCTACGACGACTAAGAGTTCTATTAGGGTGAAAGCTTTTTTATTGTGTAACGTCAATAATTATTTCTTCTCTATTATCAGATGAACTGCATGGTGTTTTCCAACAACCACTCAATCTAATCTCACTAGCACTTTTAGTGCTCCAGTTTACATAACCTACATCATTGTCATTTGTGTAGCTAATACTTAATCTACACATTCTCTCACTAGAGTTATAAGGATTTTTCATATCTGCAAACACACCGTTCTGTCCCCTACAAGCATTATTCATACCACTTGCAAAATTATTAGCATGAGTCATTGGGCATGATTGTGGATTAGAAGTAAACATTTTGTCAGCTAACCCAGCATTACATTTTACCAATTCTGTTTGTATCCATTTAGTTACATTTTTATAATTAGTTTTAGATGCATTAGCTTTCGCGCTAGCTGTATAACCATTATATGCTACTACTCCTACTGCCGCTAAAATTCCTATAATTGCAACAACAACTAAGAGTTCAATTAAAGTAAAACCATTACGCTTCATAAAAAAACTCTATCACTGTTACCATAGTGTTGCCAAGTTGAAATTATTTTACAAAAATTACTGATAAACAATAATTATTTGAAGTTTTAGAATTGATTTGTAATCAATAGGTCCGCGGTTCGAATCCGTGTGGGGGCACCACTTCCTTAGTAAAATCAACGTTATCTATTTTTGCAAAATTAAAAATTTTATAAATTGGTAGCAATGAGTGTTGCCATAGTGCTACCGCTTTTGTAGACCAATCAAGTAGTCATATTAATTAATTAATATCGATAATTGCACTACAAGTATGGTTTGGCATTTTACACTGTGATCCAGAGCAAGGTGTTGATGTGCATGTAAGAACCTGAACATTTGTTCCCGGTGTCATAACTCTATTATATCCAACTTGATAATCATATTGCATACCACCACCATGAGTAACAGAAGACTTTGATGTATCATATGGATTTTTAAAATTTGATAATGCATTTGCAACTGCGTTAGCAACATTATCTTTCCAATTATAAGTACCTTGTTTACTACAATCCAAATTATCATCCATTGCTTTCGCTTCTCCCATAGAGCATTTCATAACTTCACTTGTAATATACTTTACAACAGACTCATGATTAGCCTTAGCAGCAGATTTCTTTGCGCTACTCGTATACCCATTATAAGCAACCACTCCTACAGCAGCTAGTATTCCTATGATGGCTACGACGACTAAGAGTTCAATTAGAGTAAAAGCTTTTCGTTTCATTAGTTAACATTAATCATAGTGCTTCTACGATTATTAGGGTCAGAGCATGGAATTTTATAACATAATGAACAAAAAATTTGTGTGTCGTTATTTTCTGAATTAATCAAAGTTTTGCCTAACGCATCATCACTATTATCTTTTCCGCTTGTCACTGCTCTTCTTCTGCCCCAAGAAGCATCACTTGGTACATAGGGGTTAATATCTTTTGAGGTATTTTCCATACAAATAATTAGTTTTGTTGCTCCACCAGAGACAATATTGCTACATGGTAAACATCCTGAAATGATACTTGAATTTCCAAGGGAGCACAGTTGAACCTCTGCAGGAATATATTTTTGACATACATTTGAATAAATACTTTTAACTGAATTTTCTTTAGCACTGTCAGTGTAACCATTATAAGCAACTACTCCTACAGCAGCAAGAATACCGATGATGGCTACTACGACTAGGAGTTCTATTAGTGTAAAAGCTTTGCGGTTCATTTTATTCAAGATAAATTATATTCTCTATTATATTTGAACTTCCATCTTTAGTTTGGCTTCTGACTGCGATAACATAATTCCCAGCGCTATCTTTTTCCGAATGAAAGCAGAGCTTACCTTTTTTATCTGGTTTGTAACAACTATCTGTCATTATTGAATTGTCATAAACATTTCTCCATCTCTCACCATTTCCAAAATGTCTTATAAAGTTGTAAGTAAAGCTTGCAGCATTTCCTGGTGAAGAAGTTGCTTTAGAATAATCTGAACATAGATCGTTTGAATATCTATTGGGCTCTGTCTTTAATTTAAGCTCTAAACCTAGTGAACATTTTTTAAGTTCTGATGATGTAAATTTAACAACTTTACTATGCATATTTTTAATTGCTGCAACTTTAGCACTCGCAGTATACCCATTATAAGCAACCACACCTACTGCAGCTAGAATACCGATGATAGCTACTACGACTAAGAGTTCTATTAGTGTAAATCCTTTTTGCTTCATAGTTTTCTATTCGGGAACAGGGATTGTCTCAGTAATTATATCATTCGAACCAGTTCCAAATCTAGTAGAAATTTTATATCCACTTCCTGTACCTCCATCAAAATTCATATAAGTATATCCAACTTTATTTGTTGGTGGTATTGAGTAGCTTGATACAAAAGCGTTGCCATTATTTTCAAATGGATTTTTGATCATTGAATAATACTCAAAAGGACATTTAGCAGTATCAAAATACGCCCCTGGATTGCTTTTAGGACTTCCTCTTGCCTTCAAACTATTACAATTTGCATTTGTTGAACAATTTGTGCTTGGATTTGTTTGATAAGATTTATTAGTAATTGAGTCAAATTCTACATCAAGATTATAACATTTGTTAATTTCATTAATGATGTAATTTTTAACTGTATTATGATTAGTTTTGACTACACTTATCTTTGCACTTTTTGTATACCCATTATAAGCAACCACTCCTACAGCAGCAAGAATACCAATGATTGCTACTACGACTAAGAGTTCGATAAGTGTAAATCCTTTTTGTTTCATCTAAAAATGTATATCAAAAGTTTTACTCATTGCTCTTCCAGTGGATTCTATACAAGTATCAACATATAAAACAGCTTTATTTGAATACCACCCCATTGCAACATGATGAACTCCTTGCTCATTTAATCCTCCATAACCCTTGGGTTGGCTACCACTAGATTTACAATTACCCTGATATCTTCCTGGAAAAGTAGAATTTATTGTTCCAGCATATGCATTTTTAATAATTGAATTAAAATAAGAACTCATTGAACTTGTAACTTTTCCATAATTATTTTGGGAAGTTAAAATATCAGAACATTTTAGTAAATTTGTTCCATTAACATTTAGAAGTTCTCCAGAAGAATCTATTTCACACTTTTTAATTTCATTAACCATTGTTTTATAAATTATATTATGATTGGCCTCTGTAACTCTTTTTTTTGCACTTGCTGTATACCCATTATAAGCAACCACACCTACTGCAGCTAAGATACCGATGATGGCTACTACGACTAGGAGTTCTATTAGAGTGAAGGCTTTTCTATTTAAAGAATTACTCACCATTGATAAAAAGATACCTGATCTTCAATTCTATTTTCATCTTTATTACAAGGAGATTTAAAACATGTAAACATATTTACCCATACTTCTCTATTTGAGTTTGATGGTACTTGTAAAAATACAAAACCTGCATGTGTGTTTGACATATTTCCTTCTTGTAAGACGTACATATTTTTTCCATTCCAGTTGCTAACGCTAGACGTATTAATCCAATCCATCATGTTATTTATATGATTTTTAAAATATTCTGGAAAAAACGCCTGGACATTCCCATAGCAAGTATGCGTGCTATAATTTTTGCTATTTAACGTACTCATTAATTGAACACTACCTCCAATTTCACAATTCGTAATTATCAACTTCACTTCTTTAACAACTATTTTATGATTTGACTTTGTTACTGCAGCTTTAGCACTAGCCGTATACCCATTATAAGCAACTACTCCCACTGCAGCCAGAATACCGATGATGGCTACTACGACTAAAAGTTCTATTAGGGTGAATGCTTTGTGCTTCATTGATTTGGAGTGATTATTTCAGAGTCTTGCATTTTTTTTCCATCCAGCCACCACATTACTTTAAATTTACCATTTGTATCTGGATTACTTGAACAATAAGGAGACCTTGGACAAATAACAATTGAAACTAATCCATCTACCTCACCATCACCAGATCCAACACCTGCATAAGCATCTCCAACAACTTTAGTTGGACAATGATTACTAGCTGTCCAATCAGTTGCTGCTCCAGATAATTTATAAGGATTTCTTAAATTATATCTCCATGATAAAAAAACTGCTGCACATTCTTGAAATTTAACTCCATTAGTATGCACAGGACAAGGCAATCCAAATGCAGTCGCAGAACTATCCATTTCACACTTTGCTATTTCTTGTCTCATAACTTTAATTGTTGTTTTAAAATTATTTTTTACTACAGCTTTTTTTGCACTTGCTGTATATCCGTTATAAGCAACTACTCCTACAGCAGCGAGGATACCAATAATAGCTACAACGACTAATAGTTCTATTAACGTAAAAGCTTTAATTGGTTTCTTAATCGATTGTGAATTCATTATATAATGCAGTAGTTTCTCCATAACACGTTGAAACTCTGACAGTTGTTTTTCCACCAGAATTAATGTTGCTTACCATCACGCCACCACTATTATCTTGAATATTACAAGATTGATTGGCGTGTGGTCCATTTAAAGCCACGACATTTTCTCTATGGGAGACAAATGGATTTAGAAACTTACCATCGAAAGCATCTCTTGCCGCTAAACCAATTTTATTTGTAGTATACCTATCAGAACAATTAAGATTACCATCCATAACAGTTGTTTGACCCATATCGCATTTTTGTATCTCAGCTTTTATGTATTTAATAGTTTTATTATGCATTGACTTTACAACATTTTTTTTTGCAGAGGCCGTATACCCATTATAAGCAACCACACCTACTGCAGCAAGAATACCGATGATGGCTACTACGACTAGGAGTTCTATAAGTGTGAAGGCTTTAAAGCCTTTACTCCCAGAATGTTTCATATTTTTCAATATTCGAATTATTACTACAAGGATAATCTATACATGTACAGACTTCAATTTTTTTATTTGAATTTGTATAAACAACTGTCACATAACCAATGTATTTATCTTGAGTACAACCCCAGCTATTCGAACTTCCTGTAGCCACACCATTTCTTCCCCATGGTTCCTTCGTATGATTATTTTTCCACTCAATATCATTGTTTAAATGTGTTGGGAAATAGTCTGTAAAAAACCTAAAAGTATTTACGTCATACCAACAACCCTTTTCATATTCTTTTTTATCATATATAGACATCTTCAATTTTACTTTACCATTTGGGCTTAAATGACATTCTTGAATTAATAAGTTAAGTTTTTTTACAACAGTATTATGATTTGATTTTGAAACAGATACTTTAGCACTATTAGTATATCCATTATAAGCAACAACACCTACAGCAGCAAGAATACCTATGATAGCTACAACGACTAAAAGTTCAATTAGCGTGAAACCACTTTGCTTCATAAAGAATTATATCATTTATCGTATTCAATAAAAGTTCTGTAAACAGTTGTTGCTGTATCGTAAGTATGAATGTCCATATGTTTTTTTCCATTTATAACCCTTACAGAGATTCCTGTTCTTCCAGGCTTGCACTTAAAACTATCCATAATCAATGATTTATCGTAAGGGCACTTCCATCCTTCATTAGTAAAGTGATTTACGTATTTATACATGAGTGTACCACCAGGCTCACCACAAACATGAGTGGTTCCATTCAGCTGAATATTTGTTCCTGTGATTTCACATAGTTGAATATTATTTCTAATTAAATTGGCCACAGCTTTATGTTGGGAATTGCTAGCATTTTTCTTTGCAGCAGTTGTATACCCATTATAAGCAACAACACCTACAGCAGCAAGAATACCTATGATAGCTACAACGACTAAAAGTTCTATTAGGGTGAAAGCTTTGCGGTTAGCCATATAAATTTAAAGTTCTTAGAAGTTGTAGAAGTTTAATTTAGTACTTTATTCTAAATGCAATAGAATTATATATGCTATCAAATTCATCAGCATTATAAGTGCCTCCTGCTGATGTTTTTCCACTACCACCTTCAACTTCTCCGAAATTAGAATGCTTGAATACTAATTCATAATTGTCGGCACCAAGTCCTAATATTAATTGATAAGCAAAATTAAAAGTAGTTTCGTCACCATTAAATGTAGTGCTTCCAGATTTATAGCTAGTATCCACCATTGAATAACCAAAACCTACGCCACCACCTAAAATACCATAAAAATCATTTTCACCTGGTGTTACCGTCGCATTAAACATTGAAGCAAGTGTTGATACGTCTACCGTAACATCAGATGTTAACTTTTGTGATACTTCGCTATAGTAACTTGTTTCAATTTCTGTACTTAACCCATCAGATTTTTGTCCTAAAGCAAATCCTAAAACAAATCCATTATCTTCAGGGTCTGAAAAATATGTTGTTCCACCAGAGTCGTGTGGATCCTCAGCTATATGCTTTGTGTATCCAAGAGATATGTTAGTATACTCTTCTGACACTGATACACTCATAAATGAAAATAACGATACAAAAATGGATATTATTAAGACTCGCATAGAATAATATTACACTTAATTTTATATAATTAAAAGTTTATTTTTTTATTTTTATCTCTCTTTCTTATTATCTGCTTCAATTTATCTGACTAATCTTAATTAGTATACAGATAATTGCTACAACGACTAGGAGTTCTATTAGGGTGAAGGCTTTTAACTTGCTTGGCAAATTTCTTCCTTTAAAACTACAGTGCCTATGTTCATTGATAATATTACACAACCATTTCCTGTTTGATTTTTTCCATCTAAATGAACCACACCCTTTGTTGAATTGGAGTTTGCAACAGACCCACTTTTGCAAGTTGTATCGCCCATTGTAAGATTTTTTGTTGAGCCGATATAAGGTGATATATATTTTTCACCATAATATAAATCAGAACACTTTCCTTGTTCAAACCAAGCATCCATCCAATTTCCTTCATTAAATTGAGAGCACGATAAATTATATATGGGACCTCCGTTATAACTAGCAAACTTCAATCTATCCGAGGACTCCATTTGGCATTTTGTGTAAGCTAATTTTATTGATTTAGAAACAATTTTAAATTGTAACTCTGATGAATTTTTTTTGGCTGATGTTGTATACCCATTATAAGCAACCACACCTACTGCAGCTAAGATACCTATAATTGCTACAACGACTAGAAGTTCTATAAGGGTAAAGGCTTTTTGCTTTAATAAGTTTAATCGATTACTGTCGCTGAACATTCTTTAATATCTCCCTTACTGGTATCACCATCAGTTCTCCCAACATTTGTATAAACATTGATATTATTGCCAGATGGAACTATGGATAGAAACCCCCAATGATTACTATTATTTAATCCATCAGTTTTTATATTAGCGCTATAAACTGTACCTCTATTATTATGAAATGGATTCTTGAAGGTGCTATTAACAACTCTATAAAAATAATCTCTTGCAGTGGAGGAACTAGTTATAGGACAAGACAATGACCATTTTCTTGACTCATCGTCTGTAAAAGTTAGTGGAGTTGATCCCAGATTGCATTTTCGTGATTCATTAGAAATTAATTTGCATACTTGACCATGATAAGATTTCGCTGAATTCACTTTGGCACTTGCTGTATACCCATTATAAGCAACCACACCTACTGCAGCGAGGATACCAATGATGGCAACTACTACTAAAAGTTCTATTAGGGTGAAACCATTTCGCTTCATAAAAAAATTCTATCACTGTTACCATATTGTTGCCAAGCAGGAATTTTTTTATAAAATTTGTTAATAAACAATTAATATTTAAGATTTTAGAATTGATTTATAATCAATAGTCCGTTGTTCAAATCAGTGTATTGGGACCATTACTCAATAAATCCATGTTCTCTTAAAATTTCTTCTATCTCAGTTGAGGATGCTTTATTTGGAATACGAATTTTTTGTCCTCCCCATTTAATAGTTCTTTGCTGGGCAAACAAATAACATTTTTCAGTTCTTTTAAGATATTTTTTAACATTTTTTTTACAAAAATTTCTGGCAGGAACTGGATCCATCACACATTGTTTACCTTGTTGACAATAAGTGTAACCAAACTCTTCTCCCGACTCTGCGACAAAAAAGAACCAACCTCTTCCATGTCTTGCTGCTCCTTCGCCTTTGTTGTGATCTTTTGTATCTAAATATTCTTTAAAATATTTTATTACCGTTTCATTTAATGTAATTTTACCCGACCCCTCAAAACCTGCATTAGCAAGATTTCCATAAAAAAAACATGAGAGTATTATAATTAAATATTTTTTCACAAAAATATCCTACCACTAAACTCTGTAATTATTCAATAATTTTTTTAAATGAATTAACTTCATATAATATTTAAACCCAATAATAACTGTTATGATGGTTAAGGACTAATTTATTAGCTACGTCAACTAGGAGTTTTATTAGGGTAAAAGCATTTTTTTTTAATTATGGTAGTATAATATCTTTTTTAGACATATCTCCACTAAAGTTATTATCCCATCGCATTTCTAATCTCATTGTCTTTGGTGACCCAGATACATTTGTAATAAAAATATATCCAGCTCTTTGACTGAGTTTAGATGATGGATAACCAGAGTTGGAGCAATGAAGAACATATTCACTGTCGACGTTATTCTTTATATAGTAATCTGTATAAGGATTTTTCCATTTTAAAGATTTAAAATGTGCTGTTAGAGTATGGCAAGCACCCAAAGGACTATTATTACAATAACTGTTTGTTACATCTTTTGAATTTCCAGATTGATCATTCATCATAACTGGTTCACCTAAATCACATTTTGTATAATTTAAACTTATAAAGTTCGTAATTTCATTAAAGTTATGTTTAATAGCATTTTTTTTTGCACTAGCTGTGTAACCGTTATAAGCAACCACTCCTACTGCAGCTAAAATACCGATGATTGCTACAACAACTAAGAGTTCAATAAGGGTGAAGGCTTTGTGATTATGGCCAAGTAATTTCATCAATTAAATAACTACCTGCAGAATTAGTAAAATTTCCACCTGAGCAATTAGGTCCTAAGTAAGTTGCTATTTCCATTTTAGCACCTTTTTCTCTTATATTAGTTATTCCTGGTCTCTCTGGATAATTTGGCTTTCTAAAGTTTTGCCACTGGTCTTCCCTTATAAAGCCTCCAGTATGATTTGGAGTATTAAATTCAGCTCGTGCATGTGTAACAAACCAACCACTTGAACGACCTGCATTTTCTCCGCTTCGAAAATTACAGTCCCATTTCCTTACACATTTGTTCCCATCTTGACGAACTTGCGTCATACCGCTATTTCTTTTTAGAGCTCTAATGCCATTAGAATTAGTCATACAAGGAGCTGTAATATTCATATAAGTTTCACCATTTAAACTGCAAAATCCATAAGTTTCTTTTGCAAGATTAACAACTTTTCTATGTTGGTCTTTGAATCCAGCGCAATCTGCGACTTTAATAAATTTATTGTATGCAATTAAAGCTAATACAGCCAAAATAATTAAAATAGCTAGTACTACTAAAAGTTCTATTAGGGTGAAGCCTTTTGATTTCATTTAATATTAATTTAAAATTTTTTTCTTAGCTTTTTCAAACTCATCTTTAGTAAGTACACCAGATTTATATAAATCATTCAACTTATTTAAATTTTCAATAATTTTAGATGAATTTTCAGAAGATATATTTGTTGCTACAGTGTTAGAATAATCAATCATATTTTTAATTCCTTTAATGCCTTTACATTTTCCAATACACTCAGAACCAATAATAATTGGCTTATCATTTTTTAAATATCCATAAATTTCCAAGTCCAAATTGATATTTAACATATTAGCTGAGATTTTAAGATCAAAAGCAGGACTATCCATTTTATTTCTTTCGATTTTAAATTTTGAAATTTTTAAATTTAGACCATCTATATCACCTAAACTAAGTTCATCTTTTAATTCTTTTTTATACTCCAAAGAAGCTTTATTCAATTCTGTTTTATTCATAACTTTTAGTGACTCTACGATTTCAAATAAATCATAATCAGTATCCTCTAAATTTTCGTCTGAAACTAAGACCCAAATAATCCCCTGATATTTCTTTTTTTTCATCAATTTTATTATTTCTTTAGATACAAAATTCATCATGGATTTTTCTGAATTTAAATTTTTTGACTCCATTTTTTTCATTATTGGTTCAAGTAAAGTTTCTTGATCATTAATTAAATCGTTCGCAAACTGTACGGAGTTCTTTGTTCCAATATAGTAAAAATTTGTATCATCGCCTAATGAGCTGAAAAACTCTTTATAATATTCAGCTGCTTCGTCTGTTTCTAGCTTAATTGAGCTAAAGTTTTCAGGTACATTTAATAAAATTTTGTCCTCAATATTTATCGTTTTTGCATAAACATTTGAATTCATCAAAAAAGCTGCGAACATAATTCTTAAAAGTTTTTTAATCATTTTTGAAACTGTATCACTATGAAGTTGATGTGACTAGATTAAATATAATAATGAAATTTTATTTCTAAAAAAATTTATTTATATTTTATAGTTTATTTATAATCAAAATATTTACACTAAAATGTTTTGTGACGAACCATGAAGTTAATTAGTTAAACTATTTTATTTTTTTGATAATATTTAATTAATTTATAAATTATTATCTTTCCATAAATTTTTGGCTTCCAACTAGGATTAATTTGATTAATATTTTTTCTGAAATCTGATCTTTTTAATTTAAAATCTTTTTTTCTATAAAATTTTTTTTCATTTTTTATATATTTTTTATAATCAAGTTTTAAGTAATTAAATGCGTATTTTAACATTTGATAACCAGAATATTCTTTTCCATTAGATAAGATGAAATCATTTGGTTTTTTAAACATACAATTTAAAATTAAATTGCATTGTTCTTCACACCAATTCCATTCTCTAATAACATCTAATTTTCCAAAACCCGTAATTTTGTTTGAATTTTTAGCTTTGATAGCGGCTAAACATATCTTTGGAATTAAATATTTTTTTTCTCTAAAATATGACTCAGAATTAAATAACACTAAGTTATAAGTTTTTAATTTATATATTTTTCGAAATTTTTTTGTAAGATTAAATGATAATAATTTTGATCTTCCATAGGGGCTAATTGGTTTTTTTTTGCTAAAAATATTCAATTTTTTTTTAGTATCAGAAAATATTTCAGATGAGCTAGAGTTGAAGAATTTAGTATTTAAATTAAGATATTTTAAAATTTCTAAAAAATTCTTACATCCTAAGTAATTACTCTCTAAAGTTTGATTAATCTTTTTAAAAGATAAATCAGGAGAACTCTGTCCAGCAAAATAAAAAATGTAATCATATTTTTTGCTTAAAATCTTTAAAATTTGATTTTTATTTAGAATATTCAGTTTAATTAATCTAACTTTTTTAAGTCCGTATTTTTTAAGTTTACTTTTTGTTTTAGAGATTGATCTTGTTGTAATATCAATTTTGTAATTTTTTCTTTTATTGAGAATTTTACTTAAAGTAATACCGAATTGACCTGAGCCTCCCACTATTAAACATTTCATTGCATACTTTAATTAGTTTCTTTTTTCAATTGTTCTAACTTTATTTTTTTTTGAAGACTTCGATTTTGGTCATATAATAAATAAAATTTTATTTTTCGATTTGTATTAATAATTATATTTTTGGCATTTCTAACTTCTATATTGTCGGCTACTGCACTAATGGGTCTTTTTTTTGGATCAAGATTTTTAATCAAAATTTTAGATTTATCATTAATTACTTTTCCCTTCCATCTTCTGGGTCTAAAAGGACTTATAGGTGAAATTGAGAGTTTTTTTGAATTTAAAGCTAAGATTGGACCATGAACAGAAAGATTATAAGCAGTACTTCCCGCAGGTGTTGATACCAAAACTCCGTCTGAAACTAATTTTTTTATTATTTGTTTTGATCCATTATAAATAGATAAAGATGCGGCTTGTCTACTTTGTCTTAAAATTGATACTTCATTAATTGCTAAATGTTTTTGTTTTTGGTTTTTACTATTTTTAACTACCATGTCTAAAGGAGAAATGGAGATCATCTTAGCTTTCTTCAAATTTTTGATTGTTTTTCTTGATGAAAACTTATTCATTAAGAATCCATAATTTCCTGAATTTATTCCGTAAAAAATCTTTTTAGCTCTTTTATTTTTTTTTAACGTTTTCAGCATAAAACCATCTCCACCAATTACTATGATTAGGTCTAATATTTTTAAGTTATTTTTTTTTAATGATCTTAATAATGAATTTTTTATTTTTAAGGATCTTTGATTTGAATCTGATATGATTTGTATTTTGCCCATTTAATGGTGCCCTCGGCCAGACTCGAACTGGCACTCCGCAAGCGGCAAGGATTTTAAGTCCTTTGTGTCTACCAATTTCACCACGAGGGCATTAATGAATTTCATGAGTATTTATGCTAATATTTATAATTGAACAAGGTTAATAAGTAAAATTTTTTTATTTTATCTCTTTATGTGCTGGTCTTGTGCTGGTTGTCCTATAAAATCCTATATCTAAAAAGTTCTATTAGGGTGAAGCCCTTATTGCCAGTGATATACTTTTTTTTCATAAAGTTTATTCGTACCTTGACTTTCTCCAATATTTCCACATATGCGAAAATATTTTTTACCATTACTTTCTGTACCCCATAAAAAATGTATGTAACCTTCGCTCGGATTGCAATTAGGACTAGTGTTTACTGATTGAACATTTGTGTCATAAGCATTTTTTTGTCCCCAACTTGAAGAAATGTGATTATAAAAACCATGCATCATTTGTTCTGCAGAGGAATTTACGCAATGACCTGGATTATATAAAGGTTGGCTATATATTCCTGATGGAGTTGTAAGTCCTAAACTACCTCCATCAATTTCACACATTGCCATTTTGGTTGCCATAAATTTTTCAATATCATCAACTTGTCTTTTGACAATATTAACTTTTGCACTAGCAGTATACCCATTATAAGCAACAACACCTACTGCAGCTAAAATACCAATGATAGCTACAACGACTAGGAGTTCTATTAGTGTGAAGCCTTTTTTATCCATGTTTAGATTATATCAATAAATGTATTAAGTGGTAATCAAATTACCTCTAAGTGTTTCTACGGTTTTAATTTTTTGGTAAAAATGATGCTAATAGAAAATTTTCTTTAAAAGTATTGTTAAAATAATCAACTATATCACTTTTAATTAAAGAATTAATTAATATTTCAAAGTTTTTAATTTTATTAAAATTTTCATTATTAAAATAATATTGTGTAATTACTGATATCCAAAAATCATTTGTTTGTTTATTTTTCTTAAAATCATTAAGATATTTTTTTTTTGCATCATCTATATATTGATTGTCTAAATTTCCATTTTTAATATTTAATAAAAATTTATCTATTTCATTTATTATATTTTGCACGTTATTAGGGTCACAATCAAAATATATAAACATTAGATGATTAGGTTTGGGCAAAGGTTGAAGTGATTGAAAACTTCCAATAGAATATACTAGTTTTTGTTTTTCTCTAATTTCTTGATTTAAAAATTTATTTAAAATTATGTTAGATAAATAAATAATAGCTCTATTTTTTGCTAAATTTTCATAATTTGCACTAAACACATATCTTACAGATGCTTGATTTTCATTATTATTTTTTTCTTCAAATTTTCCTCGTCCATTATAATAAACTTTATTGTCAATATAACTTTCTGTTCTATTTATAGTTGGCAAATTTCCAAGATATCTTTGAATATGAGGCAAAATATTATCAAATTCAAAATCTCCTACAAAAGTGAAAACAAAATCACTCGCATCTAAAAATCGATCATTATAGAAATTTTTAATAATATTTATTTTAATTTTATCTAAATCTTCAAATCTTGTGTAATTACATCTCTTATGATCATTGCAAATTTTTTGAAATACTTTTTTACTAAATTCTCCGTTATTGTCTAATTTTTCATTTCTTTTTTCTTCCTTTAGTGAAGAAATATAATTTTTAAAAACAACTTCTTCAATCTCTAGAGGAGAAAATCTTAAATAAATTAACTTTAGTAATTCCTCAAACTTTTGAGTTTTAGCTTCTCCTTCCAAACCCTCATAAAATCTACTGTAAAACATATCAACATATGTTTGCTCATCGATTTTTTTTTTAATTTCGGATTTTGAAAAAGCACCAAAGCCCATCCAATAATTTATCAAATCCTGAGTAGATTTCGAAGAATGATATTCATCTACAGAGGCATGAGAATATCCACCTGGACTTTGTGCAGTAAATTTAAAATAGTTAATTTTATTTTTGGTTTTTTTTAAAAAGACTTTTACACCATTTTCTAAAGTCAACTCGATTACATCAATAGATAAGTGCTTCTTTTGAGATTTGATTTTTGCAGCAACAAGTTTTTTTTCTATTAATGGCTTTTCATTAATTGAAAAATCAAACTGAGCTAATTTTGTGTTTTTAATTTTATTTTCTATGGACAAAAATTCCTCTTTAGAAATAAAATTAATATTTTTTTTTGGATATCTAAAATTTATAAGCCTATCATCATATTTAAACCAATTATTAAAAGCTTCATTTAGATCATTGACATCAATTGTATTGTAAATCTTTTTATAAAACTCAAACTCTCTTTCCTCACCAATAACAAATTCTTCCTCTAAAAAATTTCTAGTAATTTCTTTAATGTGACTATTGTTATCTCTCGTTTTTTTTGATTTAAGACTTTGTTCTTTAAAAGAAAGAGATTTTTGTTTATGTAATTCTAATTCCTCACTAATAAAACCATTTTGTTTTATTCTTTCTAACTCCAATAATATCGACTCTACTCCACTTTTAATATTATTTTCTTTAATCAAACCTCCAACAAAAAAAGCATCTGTTTTTGATGTTAAGGAGGTTTTATTTATAAGGGCCATATCATAGCTCATTATTTTTTCATCATTTAGTCCATCCAATCTATCATTTACTATAGCAATTATTAAATTGTGAATTGCACTAGTTCTAGCATTTCTTGCAGTGTTAAGTTTTAATTTTTTATTTTTATTTCTTATTGTAAATAAAATATTCTGCTGTTCTTCGTCAAATTGATTCAAAAAAATTGTATCATTATATTTTGGTAATAATGAATCTGGAGAAATTCTATTTGATTTATTTTTTAGTTTACTAAAATTTTTTTCAATAACTTTCTTTACATAATCAGTATTAATATCGCCAACTACAATTATTCCCATCAAGTTGGGTCTATACCAATCATTGTAAAATTTTTTTGCAGTTTCATAAGAAAAGTTTTTGATAATTTCCATGTCACCAATGGGTTGTCTCAATGCAAATTTGGAGTTTTGAAAAAGATAGTTTTGAAGCTCGTCGTAAAGTCTTTGATTTTTACCAAGGCCAGATCTCCATTCTTCTTCAACAATTTTTCTTTCTTTCTCAAATGAAGCGTCAGTTAAATTGGCATGTCCTACCATTTCCGATAAAATATGTATTCCTTTCTCTAAATATAAATAATTCTCAGTAGGCAGTTCCATTTTGTAAGTCGTTGTTTCAAAACCAGTGCTTGCATTATAATCTGAACCAATTTGTAAACCGATTGAGTTTAAATATTTATCCATTTCATTCTTAGGATAACTTTTCGTTCCATTAAAAACCATGTGTTCAATTAAATGAGCCAAACCTAGCTGATTATCATCTTCCATCAAAGACCCGGCTTTTAAAATTAAATGAATGCTTGCTTTATTTTTTGGTTTTAAATTACGTTTAATATAGTAAGTAAAGCCATTATCTAATTTTCCATAAATAATTTCATTATTTAATTTAAGGTTACTATTTAAACCTAATTTATCTGCTTTAGAAATGTTAAAGAAAAAAAAGAAAATAATAAAAATACAAAAAATTTTTTTCATTTTGTAGTTGTCTTTATATACAATTCATATCTCTATGTGCTGGTTTTGTGCTGGTTTTCAAAAATTAATTTACCCTTATTTTCTAATCTTAATTGAAAGTTAAATTAAAGTTATGTGATTTTATAGGATGTTTAGACTACCTTGGACTACTATGGACTGACTCGTCTGTGAATCCCTCGGCTTTTAAGTCCTTTGTGTCTACCAATTTCACCACGAGGGCATTTGTGAATTTCATGAGTATTTATGCTAATATTTATAATTGAACAAGATGAATAAGTAAATTTTTTTTATTTTATCTCTGTAAGTACTGTTCTTGTGCTGGTTTTTATAAAACTTAATGTTTTAAACTTTCGTATTCTTTTTCAGCTCGATCATCTTTGAGCTTCTTTGATAATTCTTTTGATATTATTTTTCTTCCAAAAGGAACGAATGCAACTGGTACTAACTTAAAATGGGCCATAATATTCGGGATAGGAATAATCATCCAAATTAAAAAAAAATTAAGTAACCCTGCAATAATATGTGCTAATGCTAAAATCCACCCAAATGTGATAATCCACGCAACATTACCCAAAGTTTTGACCATGGGTGATGCTAATTCAAAATCATCATTTTCTCTTTTTTCTTTAAATGACTTTAAATATTTAGTTGTAACTATCTCTCTTCCAAAAGGTAAAAAGCTATATTTAATCATTGGCCATAAAAAAGGCAAAAGAGGAAAAAAAATAATTCCACCTAATAAATATAACAAAGGAACATACCAAGACGTTAATATCCAAATTATATTAGCTAGAAAAGACATTATATTAATAGATATTTTACTTTCGTAGTTTAATAATTCTTAAATAATTTGTAAATTTGCCATCATCCTCAATAGTTTCATTGTTGGAAATTTTATATCCCGAAATTAAATTTTTAATTATTTTTCCATTTTGGAGTTTGCTTACTCCATCCAAATCTGAATTTCTAATCGTATACAAAGCATTATTTTGATCTTTACAACTCATAAAATCAGGAGCTGTTTTATTTGCAAGTATTATTTCTGAAACTAATAAATTTTTAGTTTGTGCCAAATCTTTATCACCAGATGACTCCTTATTCTTAACAATATAGTTATATTCCTGATTTTCTTTTTTTTTAAACCAAGCTGGATCATTTTTTGAAAGAGATTTATTTATTTTAACACTACAAGATGTTTGTAGAGGTTTGGCACAATTATATAAAAATAATAACGAAATTAATAAAAGGATGTTTTTCATTTAGTAAGTTAATATTTAAAATTCTTCCTCTAATTTTTTTTTCTTTTCTTTTCTTTTCTTTTCAATTTTTTCTTTATTTTGTTTAAAAATTTGTTCTGAGTCCAAACTTGCTATTGAGATGGGTCTTACAATATATTTTCCTGTCTCAACTGGTTCAGATAATTTATTTTCTTGATCTAAAAATTTTGCTTTACTATATCCACTAGATACTGAAGAAATTTCAATTTTACTAACTGATGTTTCCACGTTTCCAATTACCTCATTTGTGTATGAGTCAATTATTTTTTCTCCTTTTTCAAAAACCTCATATTGCTGTCCCTTTTTAAATTGTTTTCCACCTAGGCCTAAATAAATTTCACCATTTGAAATTTTTTCAATTAAAACTGGATAGATACTAAATAAAATCTCTTCTCCTAAAATTGTTGATACTTCAGAGATTGCTTTCATATCAGCTTTTTTTACTGACTCCTTGATTGGAATTTGAAGTTCTAGAGTGTTTGAATTATTGATCTGTTTTGTTGCAACATCTAAAAGTCTATATGATAAATAAATACTAGCTACATTCCTTTTAATTTCTTGATCTGACGATAATATTTTTGTAACTTTTTCCTCGATACTAAAGTCCTCTACTGAGCCTACTAATATAAAATCTGCAGAGATTTCATTACCAATTTTTGCCATTTCAATCGCAGGCGTCTTTCCATCTAATATAGTTTTTTGCTCTTTAGCTACTTCCTCGATAAATGTTCTATCCAACATGGTAAATTTTTTTGTTTGTACAAGATAGTCATTGATATTTTGATCTAAAAGTCTTTGAAATCTTTCTTTATCAGACTGGACTTCATAAAGTCTAAATGGAAAAACTGCGATACGTGTTCTCATCGCTTCTTTAGGTAGTTCGAAAAAAGCAACTTCTGCTTTTATTTTAACTTGATGCCAACCTTTTCCATCTTTTGTTTTTTTTAAAATTTCGTAAGACTTTATTCCACCTTTTGTTTCATCAATTAATTCTTTGATATAAGATTGACTGTATTCTGGTTTTTTTTCATCTTTTTTTTCTGGTTTTTCCTCTTTTTTTTCTTTTGAGCTATCAGTTAATTGAACCAAAATTTTCGCAAAAAAATTAGCATTTTCTCCCTGCGACTCTGGCTTTTTAGGAAGAGGTTCACCACTTAAAACTTTTATAATTGTTTTAGTTTGAACATTTTTTCCATTAACCATTGAAATTGCCTCAGCAAAAGCATTATTAGTAGCTTCCTCTAAAGATTGACCAACACCCGTTACAACAACTTCTTTAAATTTAATTTCAGCTAAAATTTTCGAAGTTATGAAAAAACTTAAAAATATTAATAAAGATATACTTTTAAAATTTTTTTTCATAAACGTTCACCCTTTTACAGAGTCAGATCACTCATAGCTTTATCCAAACTATCAGAACCCTCAATTTTTTTGGCTTTAGCACCTGTTACTACAAGCTTTGTAGTGTTGGTAAATGTCGATATATATTTTGGAACATTTGGAATTACTTTTGAAAGCCCCCCTAATTCTTTGAGTGCAACCATTGGATTAGCTTGAATGTTTGAAACCATTGCTTGTGACTCTGGTCTTAATTTTATTGTCCCCATGACACCTTTTAAAAGAAAAGGTAACGATTTAGCATAACTAGCTTTCCCTTCAGCTGTTAGCTGGAAACTTTCATCACTCATCGAACTTTCGATAGCTTTACTAGCATCTGTAGAAACTTTTATTGAGTTTTTCATTTTTTTTGCATCATTCACACCTGCATCTTTAGCATAAGCAATGGCCTCTTTTACTTGGGCAGCCTCCGTATTTTTTCCATAAGCAATTAGTAAAAATTCTTGAGCTTGAAGATAGTTATTTGATGACTCAAAAAATGTTTTAACAAGATTTGTATTAGCATTTTTAAAATCGAATTTTTCACCTCCAGAACTAATTACTTTTTTCTTTTTTAAAAGATCAGCAGGATTTTTTAATTCTATAGAGTGTGAAGGAGCATTAAACGAAATTGTTAAGATTATAATTGAAAATATAAATTTTAAATAGTTAAGCTTTTTCATTAAATTATTTTATTCCTTTCGCGTTAAGTTTTTGAACCATTTGTTTTGCAACTGATTGGGCACATAATCTAATTGCATTGTTGATTGCCTCGTCATATGTGGTTCCTTTACCTTTTCTTTGATTTCCAGCCACTGTTGCAACAGTTTTCCAAAATTTCTTACCTTCTCTTTTGTGCATCATTTTTGCACTAACAACAGAAACATTTACCATTTTCATGCCAGTTGCTGAATCCACTTCTTGACTTCCAATTTTGAATATTCCTTGCACATAAAAAGAAATTTCTTCCGAGGCTATATTTTGTTTAATACTTTTTTGAACAGATTTTGATAATTTACCCTGCTCACCATAATCAATTTTCATCGTTTCGATTTGTTCTTCAAGATCAAGGTCACCGCCATCAATTAATTCAAATCCAGCAGTATTTAAAATTTCAACCATACCTGCCTCAATCGACTCATTATAAATATCAGTAACTTCATATGTTATCACTTCTGAGCTCGAGACAGTGTTTCCACCTGTGGTAGTTACATTTGTTTCAGTTGTTTCACTTGAAATTTGAGTTTCACCCTCAGTTGAAGCCTCCGTTTGTTCTACATCAACACTTTTCTTAGTTTGGTCAACTTTTGTAACTTTATCATCTTTTTGTTTTATACTTTTTGTTTTAGCAGAGAACATAAGTATAACGATATCTGAAACGTCATCTGCACTTGCATTTGCAATAGCAGATACTTCAACGAGTGCCTGATCAATTTTATTTTCATCAATGTTTGCTTTCATTAAGATTGTAAATTTATTCTCACCTATATCTAAATTTTCATCAATAACACTATCACAAACCATATATTGACTATAATTATCATTAACTTTTGATTTTATTTTTTCGTAATTTTTTTTCTTATCAATAGTGAAAGTGGAAACATATTTTTGTAAAGCATTCTTACATGCTAAAATTTTTGCATCTTTAATAATTTGATTTTTGTCTTCCTCAAAAGATGTATAATTAGCTAAGTCTACTGTACCTTTTCCATTTTCCTCAAAAGCTTGTGCACTCAAAGACAAAAAAATTAAAGATATTAGAGCTAAGTAGAGTTTAAAAAAATTTTTCATCCAAAAATATAATCAAATTATTTAAGCTTTTCCATTAATTTGTTTACAGTTTGCATATCTTTAGAAAAGCCATCGCTGTCGTTTGTTTTTTTTATCCAATCCTTATTTAAATTTTTTATATTCAAAGAGCATTCATCAAATAACTCATATGTTGCAATATAAAATTTATACCAATCATTAATATTTTCAATTTGAGCGGGAATTGATTTTTGTATTACATTTTTTAGATTATTATTCATAAATACTTTATTTAGTTCAGGCTGAAAAATATTCAAATTAATAAATGTAGCCCAAAAAAATATATTATTAACATCAGATTTTTTTGCTAAAACTTTTTTGAAACCTCTTACACTAATTTCAATGTTAAAATCTGGTTTTGGAAGCTCGATGTCATAAATTTTATCGCTATTAACAAATTGTTGTTTCATTTTTGCACCCACAGCCATACCTTCAGTGTAAGGAACGAGTGCTATATCATTATGTAGTGATAATCTTGATGAAAAAAGTTGAGCAAAAACATTTTTTAAATAGTTTTGATTTTTTTTAAATCTTTCTGGGATAAATGGTAATGATTTTTCCTCAAAACTTACTTTTGTTACTCCAGCTCTGAATTTATATTTTTCTTTTAAAATAAAACTATTAAGAATTTCCTCAACCATAGAAAATGCATTAATATTTTTATCACCATCCATTGATTTAAGCCCTTTAGTATAAAAGGTTTTTATGTATTCTCTAATCTCATTTTCACTTAGTTCCTTCTTTGTGAAAAATGGCATTGAAACATCATAAGGTATTGCAGCTATTAATTTTCTAGATTTAAAATCATAAAATATTATTTGAAAAAACATTTGAATATTGTTTAGATAAGTTTCAGTAATTGGCTCATATTCATAAAAAAAATCCTCATGATCCAAAACAACTGCCATAACCACAGACTCTTCAAGGCCTTTTTCTATATCAGCAAAATTAAAATCAATTTTAAAACTTACTGGGTTGGTTTTTTTAATCGTATTAAGTAAGCTTAAAGAAATTATATCAATACCATTTTCATTTTTAATTTTGGTAAGAGGATCAGTATATTTTATGCTAGATTTATCTATGTAATTACCCGAAAAAGAAAAACCTGCATAAAAAACTTTTTTTTCACTTGCAATTATTTGAGTAGGTAAAATTAAAAAAAATATAAAATAAAAGATAACTTTCTTCATAATATGTGATCCAAAATTTAATTATAACTATAAATGAACAAGGATAATATCTTATTTTTTATCTCTCTATGTGCTGGTCTTTTGCTGGTTTTCACAAATTAATTAAGCCCTATTTTCTAATCTTAGTTGAAAGCTAAATTAAAGTTATAAGATTTTATAGGATGTTTTAGACTGCATCGGAATTCTATGGACTGACTTTAACTTCTATCCTTCAGCTTTTAAGTCCTTTGTGTCTACCAATTTTACCACGAGGGCATGAGTTATTTTCATGAGTATTTATGCTAATATTTATAATTGAACAAGATGAATAGGTAAATTTTTAAATTTTCTCCTATATATATAATAATAAGAGAAATGAAAAAAAAATTTACAGTTGTAATTTTTACTGATTTAGATGGATCCCTTTTACATAGAGATACTTTTCAATTCGACAGCATCAAAAATTATATTAAAAGTCTTGTAAGCCAGGGAGTTATAATTATACCAAATTCAAGTAAAACAGAGAAGGAAATTGAAAAATTCAATTTAGAGCTTGGAATAAATCTTCCTTTTATTTCTGAAAATGGATCATCTATTCATGGATTAAATTTAATCACCTCTAATTTTCCAGACAAACTTATTCTCAGCAGAGAAAAAGAAGAGCTATTTAAAATTTTTGAAAGAAAAGTTCCCGAAGAATTAAAAGAAAAATGTTTTCAAATTTCAAAAATGAGTAAAAAAGAACAAGAAAATATCTTAGGACAAAAGGATGTAAGGCTCAAAGATGCTTTAAATAGAAAGTATAGTTTACCTTTTCTATTTAAAGGAAATAAAAATGAGAAAAATAAATTATTAAAAGTTTTAAATTCCAATTCATTAACGCTTCAAGAGGGTGGTCGTGTTTTAAACCTTTGTGATAATATTAACAAAGTTAAATCCATGAATAGAGTTATAAAAATTTTAAAAAAAACTGAGGATAAAGTTAAGACAATCGCAGTTGGCGACAATTACAATGATCTAGATATGTTAAAAAGTTGTGACATACCGTGTTTAGTATTCAATGATCAATTTATTCAAGATCAAATAAACATTGATAATCTTATATTTTCAAACAAGCCATCACCTGAGGGCTGGGCTGATGTGATCAAAACGGCACTACTTAAATTAGACTATTAAGTTAAAAAACTGCCATGGGTGACTTTTCACAAAATGGAATAATCTCAACTTTGCATGACTTTGGGACCAAGTCCACATCAGTCATAGAAAGTGAATTATCAAAATTTTCCAAACAAAGAAAAATGGAATTGATTTTACCATGCCTTTATTCTGAATTGGAGGGAGAAGCTTTACCAAAAATTGTTGAAGAAATAAGTAAGACCAAATATTTAGATCACATAATTATAGGATTAGATAAAGCAAATGAAGCTCAAGCAAAAAAAGCTTGGAAATTTTTTAAAAAATTAAAAACCCCTTTTTCTATTTTATGGAATGATGGTCCAGCATTAAAAAAACTTGATCAAGAATTAAAGAAAAATAATCTTGCTCCTAGTGAGCTAGGAAAAGGACGGAATGTTTGGTATTGCATTGGTATGTGTATTGCAAGGGATAGTGCTCGTTCAGTTGCTTTGCATGATTGCGATATCAAAACTTATGATAGGAGAATGCTTGCAAAACTTTTTTACCCAGTTGTAAATCCTCTTTTTAACTTTGAGTTTTGTAAGGGGTACTATCCAAGGGTGGCCAATAACAAAATGAATGGCAGAGTTGCAAGATTACTTGTTTTTCCGTTATTAACAGCTTTAGAGAAAACGATTGGTAAAAGTGATTACTTAAACTTTATGAAATCATTTAAATACCCGTTGGCTGGAGAGTTTTCATTTAGAAGAAATGTTTTACCAGAGTTAAGAATTTCATCTGATTGGGGGATTGAAGTAGGAATTTTATCTGAAATGCAAAGAAGTTTCTCGCCACAAAATATTTGCCAGGTTGATTTAGCTGACACCTACGATCATAAACATCAAGTTTTATCTTTAGATGACGAAACTAAAGGACTATCCAGAATGTCTATAGATATAATTAAAACATTCATTAAAAAATTAGCTACTCAAGGTAATACCTTTAGTAGAGAAAAATTTAGATCATTGAAAGCGACATATTATAGATCTGCCTTAGATCTAATTGATATTTATAGAAGTGATGCAGCAATGAATGGTCTAGAATTAGACTCACACACGGAAGAAAAAGCTGTTGAGTTATTTGCAATAAATATAATGAAAGCTGGAGAAGCATTTATTCAAAATCCAATGGATACTCCTTTTATACCTACATGGAGCAGAGTAAAAAGTGCTATACCAGATTTTCTTGGAAGACTTGAAAAAGTAGTTAATGATGATAATAAAAAACATTCTTAATGCTATTTCAAAAAAACCAAAAAAAAATTAGTTCTATACTAAGGACTATTTACAAACCCTCTTTAAATGAAAGAGATATTAATCATTTAAAAAATCAAATAATACAAATAATCAAAAAATTTAATCAAAATAATTCAAAAAAAAAACTTACAATCTCAGAAAAAACTTCATTAGTAATATGTTATGGAGATAATATAAATTCAAATCAAAAAAGTTCTATTCAAGTTTTTCAAAATTTTTTTAAAAAAAATTTGAATAAATACTTTAATGCTATTCATTTTTTACCTTTCTATCCTTCCAGTAGTGATAGTGGTTTTGCTGTAAAAGATCATTATAAGATTGAAAAAAGAATAGGTAGTTGGTCGGATATAAAAAAGATTTCAAAATCTAGTCATGTGATGGCCGATATTGTAATTAATCACTCATCAGCTAGAGGTTTGTGGTTCAAAAATTTTCTTAAAAAAAAAAGACCTGGCAAAGATTATTTTTTAACTGTTAATTCTAAGTTCAACACATCAAAAGTGGTAAGACCAAGAGATCACAAATTATTAAAAAAAATAGATATCTTTGGAAAATCAGATTTTTTGTGGCGAACTTTTAGTGCTGATCAAATAGATTTAGATTTTAAGAACCCATCTGTGCTTCTTAGATTTATTAAAATCATGGTTCACCTAGTTAGTAATGGTGTCACGATTTTTAGATTAGATGCAATTGCTTATCTTTGGAAAAAAAATGGTACCAACTGTATAAATTTAAAACAAACTCATGAAATAGTAAAACTACTTAGACTTATTAGTAATCTATTAAACGTTGAAACTATAATCATTACAGAAACAAATTTGCCAGAAAAAGAAAATTTAAGTTATTTTGGTAAGAATGATGAAGCTAACTGGATTTATAATTTTTCTCTTCCGCCCTTATTAATCCATGCTTTTTTATTTGAAAATAGTTCTTATCTCAACAAATGGAGTAAAAAACTCCCCAATGCTAAATTCCAGAATAGTTATTTAAATTTCATTGCATCACATGATGGTATTGGCATGAGGCCTACAGAAGGAATACTGGACGAAAGATCATTAAATAATTTTCTTAAAAGATTAAAAAAAAATGGATCAAAATTTTCTTATAGAAAAGTTCAAAATAAATCTAGAAAAGTTTATGAAGCTAATATCACTGTTTTTGATGCATTAAAAAAATCAGATACTGATCCTAATGGAAAATTTTTTTTAGAGCGGTATATTTCAGCTCATGCAATAATGATTTCTTTTGAGGGTGTTCCAGCTATTTATTTCAACTCTTTATTTGGCAAATCTAATGATGAAGCAAAATATGTAATTACAGGGAATAATAGAGACATTAATAGATATAAATGGAGTTATGAAAATATTACAAAAAAATTAAACAATAAAAACTCTAAACAAAGTATATTTTATCAAAATCTTGGAAAATTATTAGAAATTAAAAGAAAACAAAAAGCATTTCACCCTAATGCTAAAAGATTAAATATCAATCTAGGGTCAAAATTTTTTTGTTATAAAAGAATTAGTTTAGATAAAAAACAAACAATAATCTGTATCACAAATCTTTCTACTAAATTACAATATATTAAAATTAATAAAAATTTAATCAAATATAGAGATTTACTTGGTAGAAAAATATTTTTTACACTTGATAAAAAAATTAAACTAGATCCTTGTCAAACAATCTGGTTATCTAATAGATAAATTATTTTTCCCAATCAAATCTTGGAAAAGAATTGAAAATTTTAAAAATACCATCTGACCATTGATTGCATACTTTTGAATATTCATCGTCAGTAATATTTAAGCATTTTTGGGAAAGAATTTTATATCCATTTTTTTTATAAACCACAAAATCAATTGGTGGCCCAACAGTTAAGTCACTTTTTAAAGTTGAATCAATTGAAATTAAGGCACATCTAGAAGCATCTCCAATCGAAACATCAGGTTTAATTACTCTATCTAAAATTGGCTTACCATATTTAACCTCACCAATTACTAAATATGGTTTGCTATCTGCTGGTTTGATATAATTACCCTGTGGATAAACTAAATAAAGTTCCATAGGTTGATCTTTAATTTGTCCACCGACTATAAAAGTTGATCCTAATAAAACTGTATCAGTATTAATTCCTTTTGGCATTGAATGTTCAACATTTAAGGATCCAACATAGGAGGCAATTTGATCAAAATCTTTACAAGTATTTAAATTTATAATTCCTGAGGTATCTTTTAAATCTTTTTCAATAGACTTATATACGGCTTGTGAGGTACCTAAATTTCCTGAAGTAACAATAATTATTGTTCTATCACCAACATCATAAGTAAACATTTTAGAGTAAATGTTCACGTTATCTAAGCCAGCGTTCGTTCTTGAGTCTGAAGCAAAAACTAGACCATCGTTTGCTTTTATACCGATACAATAAGTCATAATCTTTAAGCAATATTTATAAATTTGCTTAATGTATAATCTATTTCTTACATAACAGGTATAACAATTATACAATTGAATTAATTAATTTAAAATTTGAAAATACTGAATGACTTCTAAATTATGGAAAGATTATAACGCTAAAAATGCATATGATGGTTATTTTACTGCAGATAAAAAACTTAGAAAACATGCAAAAATAATATCTGGCATTTTAGAAAAATATGGCAAAAAGAAATTACAAGAAATTGAAAAAAATTGTCAGAGTACAATTAGCGCAAGGGGAATAAATTTTAGAGTATATGCTGCTAATAATAGAGCTGAAGAAAAAAAATGGCCTTTAGATATTATTCCAAGAATAATACCTAAAACTGTTTGGAATAAAATTTCTAAAGGTTTAAAACAAAGAGCCAAAGCACTTAATCTTTTTATTGATGATATCTATAATCAAAAAAAAATTTTTAAAGATAAGATAATACCTGCAGACTTAATCTTAAAATCTCCATATTACATAAAACAGTGTGAAGGGTTTTCGCCAAAGTTTAAGGCTTGGTCTAATATATCTGGTATTGATTTAATAAGAAATAAAAACGGAGAATATTTAGTTCTTGAAGATAATCTAAGAGTGCCTTCAGGTGTATCTTATATGCTTGAGAATAGAATGGTTATGATGGATGTTTTTCCAGAATTATTTTCTAGATATAAGGTTTCATCAATTCATCAGTACACAAATAAATTATATAATTGTATGGTTGAGTGTATTCCGAAAAAAACATCTAATCCTCATATGGTTGTTTTAACTCCAGGAATTTACAACTCAGCATACTTTGAGCACTCATTTTTAGCAGAACAAATGGGAATTGCTTTAGTTGAAGGTAAAGACCTTTTTGTTGAAGATGATAATGTTTATATGAAAACCGTTAAAGGACCTCTTAAAGTTGACTGTATATACAGAAGACTTGATGACAGTTTTCTAGATCCCAAAGTATTTAATAAAGAGTCTCTAATTGGAGTGCCAGGTTTATTTAAGTGCTGGTTAAAAAAAAATGTTGGTATCTTAAATGCAATAGGGACAGGTGTTGCAGATGATAAAGTTGTCTATTCATATGTTAATAAAATGATAACTTATTATCTGGGTGAACAACCTTTATTAAATCAAGTAGAGACATATTTATGTCATGAAGAACAACAAAAAAAATATGTTTTAGAAAATCTATCCAAGTTAGTTGTAAAACCAGCAAATGCCTCAGGTGGTTATGGATTAATGATAGGACCAAAGGCGCCTAAAAAAGAAATTGAGGAGGTAAGACAAAAAATTTTAAAAAATCCAAGAGAATTTATTGCTCAACCACTAGAAGTGTTATCGACTGGTCCAACTATAACTAATAATAATATCGAACCGAGACATGTTGATTTAAGACCATTCGTTTTAACAGGAAAATCAAATTATGTGACTTCAGGTGGACTGACAAGAGTAGCTTTAAGAAAGGGTAGTACTATTGTAAATAGTTCACAAGGTGGTGGATCCAAAGATACTTTAATTGTTGGTTAAAATATTTATTCAATAAGAGCTTTTTTTAAATATTTCATATTAAGTTTACAATCTTTGTACCCATGCTTGATTACATTTAGATATCTTTCTGTAGGAAATCTAAATGGCGTTTTTTTTGTCATGGTATAAGTCATTACTTTTTTACCTTTATACAGAAAATAATATTTTTTATATAAAATTGGATAATCCTCATAAACATCGAGTTTTTTTTCATCACTCTTAGAAATTTCAAATAATCCACCAGGTACTATAGAATTTTTTTTTGGTTCAATATCAGCAGCTCTATACTTGCTTCTAAAAGTTAATTTAAAATCCTTGAGATTAATCTTTTTAATAAAAGTACTATCTTTACATCTTCTCTTCATTTGAAAATGATGAAGATTACTTCCGTAAGCAAAATAAAGCATTTATCTATCGACAACTTCTATTTTTTTATCACTAACAAATTTTAATATTTGAGAATTACATTGATCGATTTTAGATTGATTCTCTGAACGAAGCACTATTGAAACTCCAAGTTTACCAGCATGGAAAAATGGATAACTTCCTATCTCGACATCTTGATTTTCCTCTTGTACTTTTGTTAAAGAGTTTGCAATTTCACTTTCTACTGTTTTTAAACTAATAGTGTGACTTAAGATAGGGTCACCCCCCACAATCTTATTTTTTAGTCCACCCAACATTGATTTCATAATTGATGGTACCCCTGGTAAACAAAAAACATTTTCTACACTAAAACCAGGAGCTCCACTTGTTGGATTAAGAATTAAATCCGCATTTTCTGGCATCCAAATCATTTTCTGTCTTCCTTCATTAAACTCACCTGGCTGGTAATAAGCTTCTAATATTTTATATCCTTCTTTATGGAGTTCGTATTTAAGACCAAAAGCTTTTGCTACTGATTGAGCAGTTATGTCATCATGTGTTGGGCCAATACCACCAGTTGTGAAAACATAATTATTAGATTTCCTCAAAAGATTTAGTGTCTCTACTATTATATCTTCTTGATCTGGAATTATTCTAACTTCATTTACTTTTACACCAATGGAATTTAACCATGTTGCTAATGTGCTTGTGTTAGTGTCTTGAGTTCGACCAGAAAGAATTTCGTTACCGATGATTAGTATCGCAGCATTTACTTTTGTGTTTTTGCTCATTTTATATGTATAATTCGAATATGGAATTTACCAAGTCTTTATTAAAAGGCAAATTAATCAAAAGATATAAGCGTTTTTTTGTTGATGTAAATCTAAATAAAGAAATTGTCACCGCGCATTGTCCAAATACTGGATCTATGAAAGGTTTGCTAGATGAAGGTAATGAAGTGCATTTACTCAAGCATGATGATCCAAAAAGAAAATTAAAATATGGTCTAGAAATTATTAAGGCCAAAAAAAACTTGATCGGAATAAATACTCATAGAGCAAATAAAATTGTTCTCCACGGATTGAATAATAACCTCATAAAAGAATTAAAAAATAACGATAAGATTAATTCAGAAGTTTTCTTTAATAAAGAGACTAGATTTGATTTTTTTATTGAAAAAAAGGGTCAAAAAAGTTTTCTAGAAGTGAAGAATGTTACTCTTTTCAGAGATGAAAAAACAGCTGAGTTTCCAGATGCTATTACAAAAAGGGGATCAAAACATTTACTTACCCTTATTGATGCCATAAAGAAAGGCTATAAATCTTATTTAATATTTTTAGTACAAATACAAAATATGGAATACTTTAAAATAGCAAAGGATATTGATAGTAAGTACTATGAAAATTATTTGATAGCTAAAAAAGCTGGGGTAAACTTTTTGGCTTATAGATGTAAAATTAGTTCTAAAAAAATTTATATAGATAAAAAAATAAAAATTATTGATGAGTAATTACGCTGAAAAATTTGAAAAAATGAGAATAGCTGGAAAGCTAGCTTCACAAACTTTAGACATGTTAACAGAAAATATTAAAGAAGGTGTTTCAACAGCTTACATTGATAAACTTGGCTATGAGTTTATAAGAGATAATGGTGGCCACTCTGCCCCACTTTACTATCGTGGATTTACTAAATCTTTATGTACATCTCTTAATCATGTTGTATGTCATGGTGTGCCATCAGAGGATAGAATTTTAGTTGAAGGTGATGCTTTAAATGTTGATGTGACCGCTATAATTAATGATCATTATGGAGATACAAGTAGAATGTTTTGTATTGGAAAAACCCCAGTAAAATTAAATAACCTAATTGATGCAACGTATCAGTCTATGATGAGAGCAATCAAAATCTTAAAACCTGGTATTAAACTTGGAGATATAGGACATGAAATACAATCTTATATCGAAGAAAAAGGATTTTCTGTAGTTAAGGATTTTTGTGGTCATGGAATAGGTACATCATTTCATGAACCACCAAACATTTTACATTATGGAACAAAGAATACAGGTATGGAATTAAAACCTGGAATGACATTTACAATAGAACCAATGATTAATGCTGGTAAATTTAATATAAAAATGCTTAATGATGGGTGGACTGCAGTGACAAAAGACAAATCTTTATCTGCACAATTTGAGCATACTGTTGGAATTACTGAAAATGGTTATGAAATATTTACAGAATCTGCTAAAGGTTATTCAAAGCCCCCATACTTATAATTAATGATTAAAAGATACTCTCGAAAAGAATTAACAGATATTTGGTCTGAGGAAAATAAATACAAAATATGGTTGGATGTTGAAATTGCTGCAGCTCAAGCAATGGAAAAACTCGGTCAAATTCCAAAGGGTGTCTCATCAATAGTTAGGAAAAAAGCTAGAATAAATGTAAAAAGAATTCATCAGATTGAAAGTAAAGTTAAACATGATGTAATTGCTTTTTTAACTTCCGTAACTGAAAAAGCAGGAATTAAAGCTAGATACCTCCATCTTGGTATGACTTCATCTGATGTAGTGGACACAAGTTTTAATATTCAATTAGTTCAGTCAGGTAAAATTATCTTAAAAGACATAGATCAAATTTTAAAAGTATTAAAAAAACAAGCTAGAAAATATAAATTTACTCCTTGTATAGGTCGAAGTCATGGAATTCATGCTGAGCCAATAACATTTGGATTAAAATTAGCTTCCTTTTATGAAGAGTTTAAAAGAAATAGAGAAAGATTAGTTTCCGCTATAGATCAAATATCAACCTGTGCAATTTCTGGAGCTGTTGGAACATTTGCAAATGTAAACCCTAATGTCGAGAAACATGTTGCAAAAAAACTTGGATTAAAAGTTGAGCCAATCTCTACTCAAATAATTCCAAGAGATCGACATGCATTTTATTTTTCAATATTAGGAATTATTGCAGGAAGTATAGAAAGAGTTGCTATAGAAATAAGACATTTACAAAGATCAGAAGTTTACGAATTGCAAGAATACTTTTCTAAAAGTCAAAAGGGTTCTTCTGCTATGCCCCATAAAAAAAATCCAATTTTGAGTGAAAATTTAACGGGACTAGCAAGAATGGTAAGAAGTTCTGTTGTTCCAGCACTTGAAAATATTGCACTTTGGCATGAAAGAGATATTTCACATTCAAGCGTAGAGAGAAATATTGGTCCTGATGCAAATATTACTCTAGACTTTGCACTTGTAAGATTAGCAGGTGTTTTAGATAATATGATTGTTTATCCTAAAAAAATGCTAGAAAATCTTAATCTTACTAAAGGGCTAATTTTTTCACAAGAAGTGATGCTAGAACTGACAAAAACTGGTATCACAAGAGAAAAATCCTATAAGTTAGTACAGGGATATGCAAAAAAATGTTTTGCTGAAAATTTAGATTTGTTTAATGTTATTCAGTCTGACAAGTTAATAATGAGTAAAATTTCAATTAAAAAATTAAAGTCTATCTTTAGTTATTCAAAACACTTTAAAAATGTAAATCTAATTTTCAGAAGAGTATTTAAATAATGAAAAAAGGTAAAAAACTTTACGAGGGAAAAGCCAAGATAATTTATTTAACCTCAGATAAAAATTTAGTAATCCAATACTTTAAAGATGATGCTACAGCATTTAATAATGAAAAAAGAACTACTATTGAGGGTAAAGGAGTTTTAAATAATAGAATTTCTGAACATATTCTTACAAATTTATCTCAAATTGGTATTGAAAATCATTTAGTCAAACGACTAAATATGAGAGAACAATTAATTAAATTTGTAGAAATAATTCCAATTGAATTTGTTATTCGGAATGTTGCGACAGGATCTTTGACTAAAAGACTTGGAATAGAAGACGGAACTGTACTAAAAGAACCTTTAATTGAATACTGTTTGAAAGATGACAAACTTGGCGATCCATTAATTTCAGAGGATCATATTTACGCGTTTGATTGGGCAAATAAAAAAGAAATTGAAAAGATAAAAAAAACTATTTTTAGAATTAATGATTTTATGATTGGGATGTTTAGAGGAGTGGGAATAAAATTAATTGATTTTAAATTAGAATTTGGGCGAACTAAAATTGATGGTAGAAAAGAAATAATTTTGGCTGATGAAATAAGCCCTGATACTTGTAGATTGTGGGACTCTGCAACTGACAAAAAGCTTGATAAAGATAGATTTAGAAAAGATTTAGGAGATTTATTACCTGCGTATACCGAAGTTGCCAAAAGACTTGGAATTCTACATGAGCAATCAAACGTTTCTGCAGTGAATGTAACTAAACTATCCTCAATTAAAAAGAAGCGAAAATGAAAGTTTCTGCCGTAATAACTCTTAAAAAGGATGTTTTAGATCCACAAGGAAAAGTAATCCATGAAACATTAGATGGTATGGGTTTTAATTCTGTCAATGAAGTTAGACAAGGAAAATATTTTGAAATTGATGTTAAAGAAAATGATCCAAAAAAAGCTAAAGATCTCGTGGAAGATATGTGTAAAAAACTTTTAGCTAATCTTGTTATTGAAAACTACAAAATTATTGAGACACAATAATTAATGAAATCATCGGTTATAACCTTTCCTGGTTCAAATTGTGATCGAGACATGGATGTGGCTCTTACAAAATTTGGATTTAAAAACAAAATGGTTTGGCATAATGATCAAGAATTGCCCAAAAGTGATTTAATTGTTTTGCCTGGTGGTTTCTCTTACGGTGACTATTTACGTTGTGGCAGCATGGCCTCAAAATCAAAAATAATGAATTCAGTAATTAATTTTGCAAAATCTGGTGGATTGGTAATGGGAATTTGTAATGGTTTTCAAATTTTGGTTGAGGCTGGATTAGTACCAGGGGTATTATTAAGAAATAAATATCTTCAGTTTATTTGTAAAAATGTCCACGTAAAAGTAGATAATAAAGAAAACACCTTTTTCAAAAATCTTGATAAAAAAGTTTTGGAGTTTCACATAGCCCATAATGAGGGTAACTATTTTTGCACCAACGATCAACTCAAAGAGATTGAAGATAATAATCAAATAGCAATTTATTATTGTGATCAAAATGGCGATACAAATGATCAAATAAATCCTAATGGTTCAATAAAAAATATTGCAGGTATTTTTAACAAAGAAAAAAACGTTTTAGGAATGATGCCTCATCCTGAGAGAATGATAGATGAAAGTTTATCTGGGGAAGATGGATCCATCTTTTTTAAAAATCTTTTAAATAATATTAAATAATGTTGGTTAACGAAAAAATTGCAATTGAACATGGTTTAAAATCAGATGAGTATAAAAAGATTTGTAAATTATTAAAAAGAACACCTAATATTACTGAGTTAGGTATATTTTCTGCAATGTGGAATGAACATTGCTCCTATAAATCTTCACGAATTCATTTAAAAAAATTACATACTAAAGGAAAAAAAGTAATTCAAGGGCCAGGAGAAAATGCTGGAGTTATTGATATTGAGGATGGAGATGCAATAGTTTTTAAAATCGAGAGTCATAATCACCCATCATTTATTGAGCCTTATCAGGGAGCCGCTACAGGAGTTGGTGGAATTATGCGAGATGTTTTTACAATGGGTGCAAGACCCATTGCTAACTTAAATTCAATACATTTTGGTTCAACTCAAAATAAAAAAACAAAAAATTTATTAAGAGGTGTTGTTCATGGAATTGGTGGTTATGGAAACTGTATGGGAGTTCCTACTATAGCAGGACAAACATCTTTTGATAGGTCATATAACGGAAATATCTTAGTGAATGCTATGACTTTAGGATTAGTAAAAAAAGATAAGATATTTTACTCAAAAGCAGCTGGTTTAAATAAACCAGTTATATATGTTGGATCAAAAACCGGTAGAGATGGAATTCACGGAGCAAGTATGGCTTCAGCAAGTTTTGATGAAAAGATAGAAGAAAAAAAACCAACTGTGCAAGTTGGAGATCCTTTTACTGAAAAACTTTTATTAGAGGCGTGCTTAGAATTAATGTCAGGAGATTCAATTATTGCAATTCAAGATATGGGAGCTGCAGGACTAACCTCTTCAAGTATTGAAATGGCATCAAAAGGAAATTTAGGTATCGAAATTAACTTAAACAAAGTTCCATGTAGAGAAACCAAAATGACCCCTTACGAAATTATGTTATCAGAAAGCCAAGAACGAATGCTTATAGTTCTGGAAAGTGGCAAAGAGGAAATAGCCAAAAAAATATTTGATAAATGGAATTTAGATTTCGCTGTAATTGGAAAAACAACCAACACAAAGAATATAGAATTATTTTTTGATAATAAACAAGTAGCTAATATTCCAGTTAATACATTGGTTGAAAACTCACCGATGTATGATCGAAAATGGAAAAAATCAAAATTACCAAAAAAAAATAAAATAAATAAAACAATATTTAAAAGTCTAAAAATCAAAGATACTTTAAAAAAAATCTTATCCAGCCCAAATGTTTGTAGCAAAGAATGGATTTGGCAACAATATGATCACACCGTAATGGGTGATACTATACAAAAACCTGGCGGAGACTCTGGTGTGGTAAGAGTTCATAAAACAGATAAAGCTATAGCCGCTACAGTTGACTCATCTGCAACTTATTGTTGGGCACATCCACTCACAGGAGGAAAGCAAGTCGTTTGTGAAACTTGGAGAAATTTAATCTCAGTAGGTGCTAAACCTATAGCAGTTACGAATTGTTTAAATTTTGGAAGCCCAGAGAAAGAGGGAAATATGGGTGAGTTTGTCGAATGTGTTCAAGGTATAAGTGAAGCATGTAAGTATTTAGATTATCCTGTTGTCTCAGGAAATGTATCTTTTTACAACGAAACTAAAGATATCGGAATTAAACCAACTCCTACGATAGGAGGAGTGGGTTTAATTAAAGATTACAAAAAAATGATCACAATGGATTTTAAAGAAATTGACAATATAGTATTAGTGATTGGTAAAACAGAGGGTCATATAGATCAAAGTTTATTATCAAGAATAATATTAAATGAAAATAATGGACCACCCCCTGAGGTTAATTTATTTAATGAAAAAAATAATGGTCTGACTCTTCTTACTTTAATAGAGAAAAATTTCATTAAAAGTGCCCACGATATATCTCTTGGTGGAATAATCACAGCGATAAGCAAAATGTGTATAAAAGGAAATAAAGGTATACAAATCAAAAAGCCAAAATTTTTGATTAATGAAATTGAATACTTTTTTTCTGAAGACCAAGGAAGATATTTGATCGAAATAAATCCAAAAGATTTCAAAGAAGTTATTAAAATTTTAGATAAAAATTCTGTACATTATGATGAGATGGGTAAAATCATCGATAAAGAGATGATAATTGATCAAAAGACGAAACTAACAATTGACGAATTAAAATCATATAATATTAATTGGCTTAAGAGTTACATGGTTTAATTATGGCAATGGATTTAAAAGATATTGAGAAGTTTATTAAAGAAGCAATGCCAGATGCTTCAATAGAGATACAAGATTTAGCTGGAGATGGTAATCATTATTCTGCTACAGTTACATCATCTCAATTTGCTGGAAAAAGTAAAATTGAACAACACAAAATGGTTTATAATTCATTAAAAGGCAGAATGGGTAATGAATTACATGCCCTAGCTATTAAAACAAAGGAACAATAATGGATGATAAAACAAAAAATATAATTCAAAATCATATCGACACTAACGATGTATGTTTATTTATGAAAGGAACTCCAGATGCTCCACAGTGTGGATTCTCAATGGCAGTTTCAAATATGCTAAAAATTTTAGAGGTAAATTTTAAAAGTGTTAATGTTCTTGAAGACCAATCAATTAGAGAGGGAATTAAAATTTTTAGTGATTGGCCTACTATTCCTCAACTTTACATAAAAAAAGAATTTGTTGGTGGGTGTGATATTGTAAAAGAAATGTACGAAAGTGGTGAATTAAAAAAAGTTTTTTCTGATAAAGGAATTAATTTTAAAAAATAACTATTATCTTGAGTAATATTCAATTACCAAGTTTGGCTCCATTACTATAGGATAAGGAACTTCTTCAAATTTTGGAATTCTGACAAACTTAAATTTTTTGTTTTTTTGATCTAATTGAATATATTCAGGAGCTTCTCTCTCTTTACTCGCTAAAGCTATATCAATGATTGCAAGTTGTTTGGATTTATCTCTTATTTCAATGCTATCTTCCTCTTTAACCAAGTAACTAGAAATATTCACTTTTTTTCCATTAACTTTAACATGTCCGTGGTTGATTAACTGTCTAGCGGAAAAAATCGTTGTAGCAAACTTTGCTCTATAAATCACTGCATCTAGTCTTCTCTCTAAAAGACCAATTAAATTTTCACTGGTATCTCCTTTAAGCATAGAAGCCTTTTTATAAATATTTCTAAACTGTCTCTCATTAATGTTTCCATAATAAGCTTTAAGTTTTTGTTTTGCTTGTAGTTGGATACCATAGTCTGAAGGTTTACCTTGTTTAGTTTGACCATGCTGACCTGGTCCGTAAGCTCTTTTATTGAATGGGCTTTTAGGTCTACCCCACAGGTTAACTTTAAGTCTTCTATCAACTTTATGTTTAGAGTTAATTCTTTTTGTCATTTGATATTGGGTCTTATAAACTTACTCTTTTGTTTGTCAATCAACGTTTTTTACCTAAACTTGCGAATACACCTGATAATATACGTGTTTCTTTATCAGATAAATCCATTTTATAAAAAATATTTCTCAGGTTCTCAAGCATTTTGGGTTTCTTTTCCTTGGGTCTAAAAAAATTTATTTCATCTAAATTTTTAATGCAAAGACTTAACATTGATTGAATTTCTTTTTTATTAGCTGATTTGATTTTTTTTGATCTTTTAAATGGAGTATTTTTTAGTTTGATTATGCTAGATACGTATTGAGCAATAATAATCAGACTATGGGATAAATTCAAAGATTTAAAATCAGGGTTAGTAGGTATTTGCAAAGTATAATTAGCATAACTGATTTCATCATTTGATAAGCCTGACGCCTCCGAACCAAATAAAAAACCAATCTTTTTTTTAAAATTTATTCTTTTTAAATCGTCTAACTTTATATGTTTGACATTTTTATTTCTAAATCTCGCAGAAGTGGCGATAACAATATCAATTTTGCTTATTGCATCTTCTAAATTATCATAATTTTTGCTTTGTTTGATAACATCTTTAGCTCCAACCGATGTAGCTAGAATTTTATCATTTGGAAAAATAGGTTTTGGGTTTACCAAAATCAATTTATTAAAATCAAAATTTTTAACTGCTCTGGCGCAGGCACCAATATTTTCTGATAATTGAGGTTTGTGAAGAATAAATGAGATATTATATTTGCTCATTTATTTGCTTGCAGGTGCATTATCTTTAAATAATTTATAATCCAAACTATCAATTAATGCTTTGAACGAAGCTTCGATAATGTTTGTGGAGACACCGATAGTAAACCAATTTTTTCCTTGAGAATCTGTGCTTTCAATTGAAACTCTTGTAACAGCTTCAGTTCCTGTATTTAAAATTCTTACTTTATAGTCTACCAGTTTTAAATCTTTTAAATATTTTGAGTATTTTGCTAGTCTATCAACGTTTTGTCTGATGGCATTATCTAAAGCATTTACTGGACCATTCCCTTCTCCTTCACACATAATCTTTTCTCCATCAACTTCTAACTGAGCTTTTGCAGAGGAAACTATTTCGCCAGAATTATTTTTTTTTACTGAAACATCATATTCATTAATAGAAATATATCTTGGTATTTCTCCAATTATTCTCCTTGCTAATAATTCAAATGATGCATCGGCACCATCATAACTATAACCAATGAATTCTCTGTCTTTTACTTCATCTAATAATTTTTTAATTTTTGGATCATTTTCTTGAATATCAATTTTAATACTTTTTAATCTAGAGATAATATTTGACTTTCCTGATTGATCAGAAACAACAATATTTCTTGTGTTACCAACTTCCTCTGGATTGATGTGTTCATAAGTTTTTGGATCTTTTTGTACAGCAGATACATGCAATCCTCCTTTATGTGAAAAAGCTGCTGCGCCCACATATGGTAAATGTTGGTTTGGTTTTCTATTTAAAATTTCATCTAAAAGTCTTGAACAATCAGTCAAATTTTTAATGTTTTTTGATTTTATTCCAATTTCAAATTGAGATGAAAAATCATTCTTTAAAAAAAATGTTGGTATTAACGACATTAAATTTGCATTTCCACATCTTTCACCCAATCCATTTATAGTGCCCTGGATTTGTCGAACACCAGACAATACTGCTGCTAATGAATTAGCAACCGCGTTACCAGTATCATTATGTGCGTGAATTCCCAAGTTTTTTCCTGGTACTACTTTTGTAACCTCACTAACTATCTGTGTAACTTCATGTGGAAGTGTACCTCCATTTGTATCACATAATATCACCCACCTTGCACCTTGCTCATATGCAGCCTTAATACATGAGAGTGCATATTTTGGATTTGCTTTATAACCATCAAAAAAATGCTCTGCATCGAACATGAATTCTTTTTTTGCTTTAACAAAATGTTTTGCACTTTCAGAAATATTATCTAAATTTTCTTCATTGGTAATTCCTAAAGCAACATCGACATGAAAATCCCAAGACTTACCAACTAAACATACTGCAGAGGTATTAGAGTTCATGATTGCAGATAAACCAGTATCATTTTCTGCACTTCGTCCAGACCTTTTCGTCATTCCAAAAGATGTTAGTTTTGAATTTTTAAAATCGTGTTTCTTTTGAAAAAATTCTGTGTCGGTTGGGTTAGCCCCGGGCCAACCTGCTTCAATGTAATCCACACCCAAGTTGTCTAAAGCTAAAGCAATTTTTTCTTTGTCTTCCAAAGAAAAATCGACTCCTTGCGTTTGAGCTCCATCTCTTAGAGTTGTATCAAATATGTATAATCTTTCTTTGCTCATTTAAATTTCCAGAGTGTTTTACCATCTTTATCTTCTATTAAAACACCTTTGTCCAAGAGCTCATCTCTAATTCTATCAGCTTCTTTATAGTTTTTATTTTCTCTAGCTTTGTCTCTTAAACTAAGCATATTTTCAATTTCAGACTCGGTTATAGATACTCTTTTCTTTTTAAATTCATTCCATTGCTCGCCAGTTTCATTCATCAAACCAACAAATTTGCATGCCGAAACAAATAAGTCTGTGTTTTCTCCTTTGTTAGCTTTTTCGAATAACTTATGAAGGTTGGCGATATATCCAGGTGTATTTAAATCCTCATAAAGTGGTTTTAGAATTTCATCTGAAACTTTGACAGATTTAAGATCAGATGAATATACTTTATACCACTTATCTAGAGTACTTTCACAATCACTTAATAATTTGTCGTTCCAATCTAATGGTTGCTTATAGTGTGCACTCATTAAAGCCAATCTGATTATTTGGCCACTAATCTTATCTCTAAAATCTTTTATTTTTAAAATGTTACCTTGTGACTTAGCCATTTTTTCATTAGACATAGTGATAAAAGCATTGTGCACCCAATAATTTGCAAAAACTTTTGTATCATTGGCACATCTAGATTGAGCTATTTCATTTTCATGATGAGGGAAAATAAGATCTATACCTCCACCATGAATATCAAATTCATTTCCTAAGAACTTTTTTGACATAGCTGAACACTCTAAATGCCATCCTGGTCTACCTTTGCCCCAGGGTGAATCCCAAGCAGGTTCATCATTATTTGATGGTTTCCACAGAACAAAGTCCTCAGAATTTTTTTTATTTTCACTGATTTCTACTCTAGATCCAGCGATTAAATCGTCTAAATTTTTATTTGATAATTTTCCATACTCAGGAAATTTTTTAACCTCAAAATAAACATGCTTATTATTTTCATACGCAAATCCTTTTTTAATTAAATCGTTTATCATTTCAATCATAAGCTCAATATGTTCAGTTGCTTTTGGCTGATGAGTAGGATTTTCACAATTTAAAAACTCACAATCTTTAAAAAAACTTGTAGTTACTTTTTCAGTGAGTTCTTTTGTAGAAATTTTTTGCTCTTGTGAGGATTTAATTATTTTATCATCAATATCAGTTATATTTCTCACATATGTCACCGTGGGATATTCGTTTTTTAATAATTTAAATAAAATATCAAAAATTACTAAGGGTCTTGCATTTCCTATATGAGGATCATCATAAACTGTAGGTCCACAAACGTACATTCCAACATTTTTTTTTTCTTTTGGAACAAAGTGTTCTTTTTTATTGCTTAAATTATTTGTTAAAAAAATATCCATATCAGCTGATTAAGAAATATACCTTATTTAATGATTTGTTAATCTAATTGATTAACTAGGAATCTTGCAAACTGGAATTGGCTCCATTTTATGCAAGTTTTGATTTCTAATTTTTTCGTATTGTTCTCTGTGAGGCGAATTTGGGTTGCCCATTGCGTCTTCAAGTTCTGAATAATTGAATCCTAATTGACCTTCATCTGTTCTTCCATCATCCCATAATCCATCGGTTGGTGGAGCGTCAATAATTTCTTTTAATATACCTAATTCTTTGCCAAGTTCCCATACTTCTGTTTTATTACAATCTGCTATAGGAGATATATCAACGCCACCGTCTCCATATTTTGTATAAAAACCTACTCCAAAATCCTCTACTTTATTTCCTGTTCCAACTACAATACCTTTGTTTGCTGCTGCAACTTGATAAAGAGTAGTCATTCTAAGTCTAGCTCTAGAGTTAGCAAATCCGTGTTCATTATCAAATTTATTTAGGGTTGTTGAAAATGTTTCAAAAAGTTTATCTAAACTTAAAGTATGCGCTTCAACATTTTTAAAATTTTTTACCAACCATTGTTGATGCTTCAAACTAAGATCATGTTGATTTTCTTTTTGTTTAATCGGCATGGTTAAAACAATAGTTTTAATTCCTGTCATTGCACTCAGAGTGCTTGAAACAGATGAATCTATACCACCAGATATTCCAATGACTAATGATTGTGCCTTACTTGGCATTTGATCAACGTATGTTTTAATCCAATTTGAGATAAATTTTACTTTTTCAGACGTGTTCATAACAAATATCTAACTATCTTAAATTTTTATGCAATAGCTTAAGATGCCGCTTGAATAGCATTTTTAGAATAGCTGCTATTCTTTTTAATCTCATCAGAAATTAAAAAGGCTAATTCCAGAGCCTGGTCTGAATTCAATCTTGGGTCACAATGAGTGTGATATCTACTCGATAAATCAGCATCAGATATTTTTCTAGCTCCACCTGTACACTCTGTCACATCTTGGCCAGTCATTTCAACATGTAAACCACCTGCGTATGATCCCTCAGACTGATGGACACCAAAAACATTTTTGACCTCATTAACTACATTGTTAAATGGTCTCGTTTTAAAACCAGTAGTTGATACAATTGTATTCCCATGCATTGGATCACATGACCAAATAACATTTAGACCTTCTTTTTTAATTCGTCTAATTAACTTTGGTAAAAACTTTTCTACATTTTGATGACCAAATCTTGAGATTAAAGTTATTTTACCTTTTTCATTTTTTGGATTTAATACTTCACAAATTTTTGCAATCTCCTCAGGTTTAGAAGTAGGACCACACTTTATTCCAATAGGATTTTCTATTCCTCGACAAAATTCAACATGTCCACCATCTAACTGTCTTGTTCTATCACCAATCCAGACAAAATGAGCAGATGTGTCGTGATACTCACCGGTAGTAGAGTCTACTCTAGTCATACTTTCCTCGAAGGGTAAGTGCAACGCTTCATGTGATGTCCAGAAATTAACAGTGTATAATCTATTATTAAAGTCTGAAGTTATCCCACATGCTTCCATAAAAGCTAGTGCATCTGCAATTTTGTCCTCTAGATCTTTAAATTTTTTCGCTTGAGGACTTTTTTTAATATAATCTAAATTCCATAAATGAACTTTATTCAAATCTGCAAAACCACCTTTTGAAAATGCTCTAAGTAAATTAAGCGTTGAAGCTGATTGAGAATACGCTTTGTACATCCTTTTTGGATCAGGTCTCCTAGCTTTTTCGTTAAAGTCTATTGCATTAATGTTATCACCTAAGTAACTTGGTAATTCTACATCACCTTGTTTTTCTGTTGGAGCACTTCTTGGTTTAGAAAACTGTCCAGCAATCCTTCCAAGTTTTACAATAGGTAAAGACGCAGAGTATGTCATCACCAAAGCCATTTGAAGAATTACTTTAAAAGTATCTCTTATATTGTCAGGATGAAATTCTGCAAAACTTTCGGCACAGTCACCGCCTTGCAATAAAAAAGCTTTGCCATCAACTACTTTAGATAATTGATCTTTTAAATGTCTTGTCTCACCTGCAAATACAAGTGGTGGAAATGTTTTTAATTTGTTTAAAACACTATTAAGCTCCTTCTCATCACCATACGTTGGTATGTGTTTAACAGGATACTTTCTCCAGCTATTTACTTTCCAATTTTTCATATTCAACTCAAGATTGTTGTATCAGAGTTTTTCTATTATTCAACGGTTACTGATTTAGCTAAATTTCTAGGCTTATCTATGTCAAATCCTTTTTTGAGGGCTGAATAATAAGCTAATTTTTGTAAAGGTATTGTTAAAAGAAAGGGTAAAAGATCATCATTAGCACTTTCAACTTCTATTTTTTCCCAAATATTTTCTGAAACCACCTCATCACTACTTTTATTTGTTACTAACAAAACTTTTGCTCCTCTTGCAATAACTTCCTGCATATTAGAAATAGTTTTTTTATAATAATTGTCTCTCGGCGCCAATACAACAACCGGCATTCCTTCTTCGATAAGAGCAAGTGGTCCATGCTTCATTTCACCGGCTGGATAGCCTTCAGCATGGATATAGGATAGTTCTTTTAATTTTAATGCACCTTCTAATGCTATTGGAAAAGAAAAACCTCTTCCTAAAAACATTGAACCTTTAGCCTCATTAAACGTATTAGATATTGTCTGTATCTTATTATCAGTCAATAAAGTCTTTTCTGCTAATTTAGGAAGAGATTTAAGGTCTTTAAGTTTTTCATTAAATAACTCTTTTTTTAAATCTTTTCTTAATAATCCAATTTTTAAAGCTAAAATGTATAATATAAGGATTTGACCCAAAAAGGCTTTGGTAGAGGCAACCCCTATCTCGGTCCCACAATGTATTGGTAAAACAAATTTAGAGTCTCTAGCAATAGAACTCTCAATGACATTTACAACTGCACATGTTTTCATATCATTTTGATTACACAAATCTAATGCTGCATAAGTATCTGCTGTTTCACCAGATTGAGATACAAATATATATAAAGTCTCTTTCTTAAATCTGTTTTTTCTATATCTAAACTCTGACGCAATATCTACATTAACATCTAATGAAGTTAATTCTTCGAACCAGTATTTTGCAAGTAGACAAGAATGATAGGCTGTTCCACAACCAATTAAAGTTACTGAGGAAATTTCATTCATTTTCCAGGGAAAATTATAAATATTAATATCATTATTTAATGTATCTACATATTCATTAATTCCATTTTTTAATGTTGTCGGTTGTTCCTCTATTTCTTTAGCCATGAAATGTTTGTAATCACCTTTGTCATATTTTTCATCTTCTAAAGATAATTCTAAAACTTTTTTATTTATCTTATCCCCTTCCTCATTAAAAAATTCAACGTGATCTTTTTTTATAATACAAAATTCGCCGTCATTAAGATAAGTAATCTTATTTGTCATCGCCTTCAGAGCGTATGAATCTGAACCTAAATAATTTTCATTTGGACCATATCCCACAGCTAATGGAGATCCTCTTCTTGCACCAACAATTAAATCAGGTTGATCTTTAAATATTATACCTAGCGCAAAACTACCATGAAGAGATTTGAGAGTTTTTTTAATTGAATTAACAATATTTTCCGTTTTTAAATTTTCTGTAATTAAATGTACGATTACTTCAGTATCAGTTTGTGATTTAAACTTATGTCCTTTACCTACTAAAAATTTTTTTAGTAATGTAGAATTTTCAATAATTCCATTATGAACTACAGAAACATTTAATGAAGAGTGAGGATGAGCATTAATACTATTTGGTAATCCATGGGTAGCCCAACGCACATGTCCTATACCAATGGTTCCTTCCATTTTTTGAACTAATAGATTATTTTCAAGATTATCAACTCTGCCTTCAGATTTAACTTCATTAATTTCATTGTTTGAAAGCGTCGCTATACCTGCTGAATCGTATCCTCTGTATTCTAATTTTTTTAAAGAGCTGATAATTGTTGATGAAACAGGTCTATTACTATTTATTCCAATAATGCCACACATAATTATTTAGATTTTCTTTTATAATTTTTTACCTCTAGTTGTTGGCTTCTAGTGAGCGCTAGAGATTTTTTACTTACATTCCTAGTAATTACTGATCCTGCTCCAACTATACTATTTTCTGCAAGTGTAATTGGAGCTACTAAAGAAGAATTAGAGCCAATAAAAACATTATCTTTTATTTTTGTTTTATTCTTTTTTATTCCATCATAATTACAGGTAATTGTTCCTGCTCCAACGTTAACTGATTTACCAATTGAAGTGTCACCAATATAAGTTAAATGATTTACCTTAGATTTTTTTCCAAGAGTGCTTTTTTTAATTTCAACAAAGTTTCCAATTTTAGACCCTTCCTTTAAAGTGGTACCAGGTCTTATTCGTGCATAAGGACCTATTTCAACTTTATTTTCAATTTTACAACTCTCTAAATGACTGAAAGATTTAATAGTAACATTGTTACCGATTTTCACTTTTGATCCAATAACTACATATGGTTCTATGGTCACATTTTTTCCAATTTTCGTATCTTTAGAAAAATAGATTGTTTCTGGAGCAATCATATTTACTTTAGATTTTAAGAATTTTATTCTCAGTGAATTTTGTGTTTTATATTTATCTAATTGTTTCATCTAGAAAATTACTTACATTAAGTATATATCTTTCTTAATTCACAAAATATTTCTTAAAAATACTTTTATTGATGAAACAAATTTTTACAATTCTTTTTGATTTGGATGGCACTTTAGTGGATACAGCTCCTGACTTAATGAGAGCCCATAATCATGTTATGAGTAAATTTGGATATCCAACCAAGTCTACCGAGGAAATAAGAAACTTAGTGGGTCAAGGCGCTGGTGCAATGCTTGGTCGCTCTATATGGGGTCAGGCAAAAAAAGAATTTGGAAAAGTCCAAGATGAAAAAATTAAAAAAGAAATGGTTAAAGAGTTTGTAGAGTATTACGGAAAAAATATTGTAAATGAAAGTAAATTAATTGATGGAGTTAAAGATTTTTTAATATGGTCGAAAGAAAAAAAAATTTCAATGGGTGTTTGCACAAATAAACAAGAACATCTAGCAATTGATCTTTTAAAAAAAATTGGAATTTATGATTTTTTTGAATATGTAGCAGGTCACAATACATTTGATTATTGTAAACCTGATCCAAGACACTTAACGTCTGTAGTTGAAATTTTAGATGGGGATCTTAAAAAAACATTAATGATTGGCGATAGTGAAACAGATGCTAACGCCGCAAAAGCTGCTGGAATTCCAGTTATTTTACTTGAGGATGGTTATACGGAAAAAAATACAACTGAAATTTACCATAATCACTTAATAAAAGACTTCATTGGTATTGAAAAAATTGTAACAAAATATCTTTAATATTGATTATTTTTTTTTAACTATTAGAACAGTTTTCAATTAGGAGTTATTTTGATCATACATAACGTAAAAGTTTTCCCATCTAAAGTTCACTTACCCAAAAAAAAACAGCTGGCTTGGAAAATCGCAGAGATTGCAAGTGATAATGCAAAGTTAGATAAAGAAGCAATAGAAATGGTAATTAATAGAATTATTGATAATGCTTCGGTAGCGATAGCTTCTTTAAATAGACGTTCAGTTATTTCATCCCGAGAGATGGCTCTGAGGCATTTAAGAAAAAATGGTGCAACATTATTTGGAGTTGATAATAAATTAAAATTTGATTGTGAATGGGCAGCATGGAGTAACGGAACAGCTGTAAGAGAACTTGATTTTCATGACACATTTTTAGCAGCTGATTACAGTCATCCTGGTGATAATATTCCTCCCCTTATAAGTGTTGCACAACAAAATAAAAAAAGCGGATTAGATCTTTTAAGAGGGATAATTACTGCCTATGAAGTGCAAGTTAATTTAGTTAAAGGAATTTGTTTACATAAGCATAAAGTAGACCACATCGCTCACTTAGGACCAAGTGTTGCTGCTGGAATAGGATCCATGTTAAGACTAAATACAGAAACAATCTATCAAGCTGTTCAACAAGCTCTACATACAACTATTTCAACTAGACAGTCTAGAAAAGGTGAAATCTCTAGTTGGAAAGCTTATGCACCAGCGCATGCCGGTAAACTTGCAATCGAGGCTGTAGATAGAGTTATGCGTGGTGAAGGTGCTCCAAGTCCAATTTATGAAGGTGAGGATAGTGTTATTGCACGAATTTTAGATGGAAAAAAAGCGTTGTATAAAGTTCCACTTCCAAAAAAAAATGAGACTAAGAAAGCTATTCTTGAAACTTACACAAAAGAATATTCTGCCGAATATCAATCTCAAGCATTAATTGATCTTGCAAAAAAACTTAAAAATAAAATATCAAATCTAAATCAAATAAAAAAAATTGATATTTATACCAGTCATCATACTCATTATGTGATTGGTACAGGTGCAAACGATCCTCAAAAAATGGATCCAAATGCAAGTAGAGAAACATTAGATCATTCAATAATGTATATATTTGCTGTAGCTTTAGAAGATGGTAGTTGGCACCATGTAAAATCTTATTCGAAAGCTAGAGCTAAAAGAAAAAGTACAATTAAGATATGGAGATCAATCAAAACCCATGAAGATAAAAAATGGACCAAAAGATATCATGACCCAAACCCAAGAAAAAAAGCTTTTGGTGCAAAAGTCACAATTACCCTTAAAAATGGAAAAAAAATTACTGAAGAACAAGGAGTTGCAGATGCTCATCCTTATGGCTCAAGACCGTTCAAAAGAAAAAACTATATAAACAAATTTTTAACACTTACTGCGGATATTTTAGATAAAAAAGAAATTGAAAGATTTTTAAAGACAGCGCAAAACTTAAGAAAACTAAAGTCAGGTCAATTAGATAGATTGAATATTATTGTTAAAAAGAACAAAATTAAAAGGAATTTAAAAAAAGGAATTTTTTGATGCATTTTGTTGAAAAAGAACCAATACAAAAAAGAAAAGATTTTACAGAGAAGTTAAAATCTAAAAAAATATTAAGAGTTCCTGGCGCTTATAATCCTTTAACAGCAAAATTAATTGAGGAAATTGGTTACGATGCTGTTTATGTTTCTGGAGGTGTAATGGCAAATGACCTTGGATTCCCAGATATTGGATTAACTACACTACAAGATGTTAGCACACGTTCATATTTAATCTCTAGAGTTACAAATCTTCCTACAATTGTAGATATAGACACAGGATTTAAATCTTGCAAAGAAACTATAGAAACTTTTGAAGAGTTTGGAATTTCAGGGGTACATATAGAAGATCAAATTGAAAGAAAAAGATGTGGACACCTGGATAATAAAGAATTGATATCCACAGATGCAATGGTGAAAAAAATTAAAGAATGTGTTTCATCAAGAAAAGATGAAAATTTTAAGATTATTGCAAGATCCGATGCAAAAAGTGTAGAGGGAATTGATAAAATGATCGAGAGATGTAAGGCGTATATCGATGCTGGAGCAGAAATTATTTTTCCTGAGGCGCTTTATGATGAAAAGGATTTTGAAAAAGTTAGAAAAGAATTATCGTGTTATTTATTAGCCAATATGACAGAATTTGGAAAAACTAAATTATTAAATTATAAACAATTAGAAGAACTGGGTTACAACATTGTTATTTATCCTGTTACAACTCAAAGGTTAGCAATGAAAAATGTTGAGGATGGTCTGAGGGACATTTATGCAAATGGACACCAAAACAACATTATTGATAAAATGCAAACTAGAAAACGATTATATGATCTTGTGGATTATGAGAAATACAATAGTTTGGATGAAAAAATTTATAATTTTAATACCGATGGTCACGAATAATGAGTGATGATATAAAAAAAGGCTTATTAGGAATTGTTGTAGACGAAACAGAAGTCTCAAAAGTAATGCCTGAAATTAACTCTCTAACTTATAGAGGTTATGCTGCTCAAGATCTTTGTGAATATTGTAGATTTGAGGAAGTAGCTTATCTTATTTTAAATAAGGATTTACCTAATACTATTCAGCTAAGAAAATTTGAAAAAGAAGAGAAAACTAATAGAGAATTATCTAAAGATTTATACTCAGTTATAAAAAAAATGCCTAAAAAATCTCATCCTATGGATGTGGCTAGAACAGCCGTAAGTATTATGGGTTTAGAAGATAAAGAAACAACTAATTCCTCTCCTGAAGCAAATATGAGAAAAGCGATTAGAATCCTTGCAAAAACTCCTACTGCATTAGCTGCTTTCTACAGAATTAGAAAAGGTAAAAAAATTATTAAACCCAAAAAAAATTTAAATATTGCAGAAAACTTTTTTTATATGTGTTTTGGAAAAGTACCTCAAAAAGAAATAGTAAAAGCTTTTGATGTGTCTTTAATATTATATGCAGAGCATAGCTTTAACGTTTCAACTTTTACTGCAAGAACTATTACCAGCAGCTTGTCTGATATTCACGGCGCAATTACTGGGGCAATAGCAAGTTTAAAAGGTCCATTACATGGTGGAGCTAATGAGGAAGTAATGCATATGATGAACAAAATTAAGGATCCTAAGAACGCTCTTAAATGGATAAATGATGCATTAGACAACAAAGAAGTTGTTATGGGTTTTGGTCATAGAGTTTATAAAAGTGGAGACTCTAGGGTTCCTACAATGAGAAAATATTTTGCTAAAGTAGCAAAAATTAAAAAAGACAAAAAATTTGAAAAAATTTACGACATTGTTGAAAAAGTAATGATTGACAGAAAAAATATCCATCCAAATGTAGATTATCCTACTGGTCCGACTTATCACTTGATGGGTTTTGATACAGATTTCTTTACACCAATATTTGTTATTTCAAGAATAACTGGTTGGTCAGCACATATAATGGAGCAACATGCTGCAAATAAATTGATCAGACCTCTTGCAAGTTACAAAGGTAACAAACACAGAAAAGTTTTACAATTGAATCAAAGATAATTAACTAAAAGCTTCGACCCAAGTTCCTTGTGTAGATGCTTTAGAATACTCAGTTGCACGACCCTCAAAGAAGTTCATGTGCTCAACTGCGTTTAACATTGTATCTAACCATCCAAGTGGATTTTTTTGTACATCGTAAATTGGTTCCAAGCCTAATTGAACTAGTCTTCTATTACCAATAAATCTAATATAGTCTTTTACCTCTTTTGCAGTTAATCCTTCCATTGGACCCATTTCAAAAGCTAAATCTATAAAGGCATCCTCATGTTCAATAATAGTTCTGCAAGCTTCATATAATTCTTTTTTTAATTTTGGTGTCCAGATTTCTGGATTCTCTTTGATGAATTCTTTAAAAATTCTAATCATAGAATTGCAGTGAAGAGTTTCATCTCTTACAGACCAAGTAACTATTTGGCCCATTCCTTTCATCTTATTATGTCTTGGGAAATTTAAAAGGATCGCAAAACTTGCAAATAATTGTAGACCCTCAGTGAAAGCACTAAAGACTGCTACAGTTTTAGCAATGTCCTCTTTTGAATTAACATTAAATCCTTGCATGTAATCATATTTATCTTTCATTTCTTTATACTTCATAAATGCAGAATATTCTGACTCTGGCATTCCAATAGTATCTAATAAATGAGAATAAGCAGCGACATGAACTGTTTCCATTGCAGCAAAAGCTGTCATCATCATTAAAACTTCGGTTGGTTTAAAAACAGTTGTGTAATGTCTCAAGTAACAGTTATTTACTTCAACATCAGCTTGAGTAAAAAATCTAAAGATTTGTGTTAAAAGATTTTTTTCAGGTTGAGATAAATTTTTTTGCCAATCTCTAACGTCATCACCAAGTGGTACCTCCTCAGGTAACCAATGGATTCTCTGTTGCGTTAACCAAGCGTCATAACACCAAGGGTATCTAAATGGTTTGTAAACCGGATTTTCCACTAAAAGACCCATCTTTTTAGGTTGAATAATTTCTTTTTTTTCTACTTTGATTTTCTCTGCTACTGACATGATAAACACTCCTCGTATTCTGGTTCTTCGTTAGTTTGTTGATTTTTAGATTTATATACATTGGCTGTAATATCAGTTGATTGAGCATTATTGATATTTTCAGCTCTTTGAATTGATTTTGATCTACAGTAATAAAGGCTTTTCAAACCTTTTTTCCATGCATCAAAATGAATTCTATGTAATTCTTTTTTGTGAACGTCTGCTGGTAAAAACAAATTGACTGATTGTGCTTGAGAAATAAATGGTGTCCTATCACCACTTAGCTCAATAATCCATTTTTGATTTAATTCAAAAGCAGTTTTAAAAACATCTTTTTCTAAGTCAGTTAAAAAATCTAGATGCGAAACTGAACCTTGATTAGTAGTTATTGTTGACCATGTTTCATCATCATTCTTGCCGTGACTTTCCAAAATCTCTTCAAGATATCTATTTCTGACATTGAAAGATCCTGACAAAGTTTTGTGCGTATAACTGTTAGCTGCAATAGGTTCTACTCCTGGTGATGCACCACCACAGATTATTGAAATAGATGCAGTTGGTGCTATTGCAGTTTTATTTGAAAATCTTTCTTTAAAACCATATTCTGCTGCATCTGGGCATGCACCTCTTTCTTCGGCTAAATCTTTTGAAGCTTGATTTACCTTTTCATGAATATTTTTAAAAATCTTTTTATTCCATGACTTTGCCATGACAGACTCGAGTGGAATTCTTTTTTTCTGCAAGAAAGAATGGAAACCCATCACTCCTAACCCAACACTTCTTTCTCTCTCAGCAGAGTATTTAGCATCTTTAAATTGATCAGGTGCTTTGTTAATAAAATCAGATAAAACATTATCTAAAAATCTCATTACATCTCCAATCATATCTGGATCATCTTTCCATTCATCATACTTTTCTAAATTTAATGAAGACAAACAACAAACAGCTGTTCTATCTCTTCCATCTTTATCGATACCAGTAGGTAAAGTTATTTCACTGCAAAGGTTTGAAGTTTTAACTGTAAGATTTGCAAGCTTATGATGTTGCGGTATTTGTCTATTAACAGTATCGATGTAAATAATGTAAGGTTCACCTGTTTCAATTCTCGCTGTTAATAATCTAATCCATAAATTTCTTGCAGATATAGTTTGTTGAATAGTTCCATCAGCAGGACTCTTTAGTGCCCATTGCTCATCATTTTCTACAGCTCGCATAAATGCATCTGAAACTAAAACACCGTGGTGTAAATTTAATGCTTTTCTGTTCGGATCACCACCAGTTGGTCTTCTCATTTCCATAAACTCTTCTATTTCAGGATGGTCAATTGGAAGATAACATGCTGCAGATCCTCTTCTTAATGAACCCTGGCTGATTGCCATAGTTAATGAGTCCATCACTTTTATAAATGGAATAATCCCAGAAGTTTTTCCAACTTTACCAATCTTCTCACCTATTGATCTCAAATTTCCCCAATAACTTCCAATACCTCCACCTTTTGCGGCTAACCAAACATTTTCACTCCAAAGATCTAGAATGCCACCTAAGCTATCTGATGCTTCATTTAAAAAACATGAAATTGGTAATCCTCTTTTAGTTCCACCATTAGACAAAACAGGTGTAGCTGGCATGAACCAGAGATTACTTATATAATTATAAATTCTTTGCGCATGCAAATTATCATCAGCATATGTGCTAGCTACTCTCGCAAATAAATCTTGAAAAGATTCGTTGTGACCAAGGTATCTGTCTTTTAAAGTTGCCTTACCAAAATCAGTTAGGTTTATATCTTTTGATCGGTCAATTTTAATTATTATGCCCTTATCATTTTGAAATAATTCAGTTTCGTTATTTAAAGAGAATAAATCTGGTCTATTGCTGTTTTTGACTTCTTTAACCTCGGGGCTATATTCAGAGACAGCTTTCTTTAATGCCTGCGATAGTATTTTATTCATTTTTTGTTAATATATCTTGTTAATATAGCGAAAACAACTATATGTTGTGTGCGCTTGGTGTTAATATACTAAATATTATGTAAATCAACAGAACATTTATAGAACAGTGAAAAAAAAATTCAACTATAAAAATGAAAAAAATGTAAGTAATTAACAGCATGTCTCAATCAATAAAAATAGACCCCTTCGGATTTAGAGAATATGACGCAAGATGGATTTATGAAAAAGACATTAATGAGTCAGGAGTCACGAATCTTGGAAAAGGTCTAGGTACGCAAATTAAAGAACATACTAAAAAAGAAAATCCAAGAGTGATAGTTGGACATGATTACAGGTCATACAGCGAAAAAATAAAGTCAGCTTTAAAAAAGGGTTTGCTATCAACTGGATGTTATATTGAAGATGTTGGTTTATCTCTATCACCAATGGTTTATTTCGCACAATTTAATTTAGATGCCGATGCAGTTGCTATGGTAACAGCTAGTCACAATGAAAACGGCTGGACGGGAGTAAAAATGGGAATCAAAAAAGGATTAACGCATGCACCTGAGGAAATGAAAGAATTAAAAGAAATTACCTTAAATCAAAATTTCACTAAAGGTAACGGTAATGAAAAACAAATTAAAGATTTTGATAAAGTTTATAAAGAAGATTTAATAAGTAAGAATAAATTAAAAAAGAAAATAAAAGTTGTTGTTGCTTGTGGTAACGGTACAGCAGGGATTTTTGCTCCAGATATACTAAGAGGAATTGGATGTGAAGTAGTAGAATTAGACTGTAATTTAGATTGGAATTTCCCAAAATATAATCCAAACCCTGAAGATTTAGAAATGCTCCATGCAATTGTTAAATCAGTAAAAGAAAGCAATGCTGATATTGGTTTTGGTTTTGATGGAGATGGTGATCGTGTTGGCGTAATTGATAATGAGGGAAACGAAATTTTTTCTGATAAAATAGGCTTGTTGATCGCTAGAAATTTATCTAATTCACATAAAAATTCAAAGTTTATTGTCGATGTAAAATCTACTGGTCTTTATTCAACTGACAAAATTTTAATTAAAAATCAATGTGAAACTTTATATTGGAAAACAGGTCATTCTCACATCAAAAGAAAAGTTCATAATGAGAAAGCTCTAGCTGGATTTGAAAAAAGTGGACACTTTTTTTTCAATCAACCGTTAGGTTATGGTTATGACGACGGAATTAATTCAGCAATTCAAGTTTGTCACTTATTAAATAATCAAGATAAAAAAATGAGTGAAATAATTAAAGAACTTCCAACCACTTATCAATCACCAACAATGGCACCTTTTTGTAAAGATGAGGAAAAATACAAAGTAGTTGACGAAATGGTAATGGAATTTAAAAAAATAAAAGACCAAAAAATAAAAATAGATAATCAAGAAATAAAGGAGATTATAACTGTAAATGGAGTTAGATTCTCTTTTGAAGATGGATCTTGGGGTTTAATCCGAGCATCCTCTAATAAACCCTCATTAGTTGTAGTAACTGAAAGCCCTACTTCTGATGAAAGAAAGTTAAATATTTTTAAATTCATTGATAAAACATTAATGAAAACTGGCAAGATTGGTGAGTACGATCAAAAAATTTAATAAGGGAAAGATTCAACTAAAAAGTGTTCATAAAACTGTAAAGAATCATTTATTCTAAATCTGTGAGGTGATGGAGGGAGACTGAAGTCACCTCTTTTTTTTTATGGCAGATAAAAAGATTAGATCAATAGCTAAAACTTTTTCTTGGAGATTTATTATTTTTGTTTATTGGGTAATTTTTGGATACATATACACTGGAACATTCACAGGTGCAGGAATACTCGGTGTTGGATCAATAGTTCCACTTTTTTTTTACTATTTTCATGAGAGAATTTGGAACAAGGTAAAGTGGGGAACTGGTTAATATTAATTTATTGATAAGTATTCAAAAAAAGATCTAACTGATACAATAATTAAGAATATTCCAAAAATCTTGCTCAATATATTTTTATCTATTTTATAAACTGCTTTTGCACCTACTCTAGCCATTATCATTGTTACAGGCACGAAAACTAGAAAACCAAGTAAATTTACATATCCAAGACTGTAGGGTGTATTAATATTATCTACAATTTTACCTCCAGTAATCATTGTAATTGTACCAAATACAGCAATCAGAAAACCAACTCCTGCTGCAGTTCCTATAGATCTCCTAATATCGTATCCAAAAGTTCTCATAAAAGGAACCATTAATGAACCACCACCAATCCCCAGTAACACGGATATGAAACCTATAATAATTCCTGAAATATTTTTAGCTGAATCAGAAATCATTTTTGGATTTTTTAAAAGCTGTTCTCTAAAAAAGATAAAGAATAGACCAACTATAAAGGCCATAATAGAAAAGAATAAAACGAAAGCTGGTGTTTTTAAGTTTACTGCTAAAAATGTTCCCCCAATAACTCCAAATAAAATAAATATGCCAAAAGATTTTATAAGCTTAAAATCAACCGCATCATACTCCATATGAGTTTTTGTTGATATAATAGAAGTTGGAATTATAATCGCTAATGAAGTACCAACTGAAAGATGCATTCTTGTTGCAATATCAAAATCTAAAACAGTAAAAGCATAATAAAGAGCAGGCACTATTATAATACCACCACCAACTCCTAATAAACCTGCCATAAAACCAGCAACAGATGCTGCTAAAGATAAAACAAATAAAAGATTTATAATTTCATTTATGTCTAAAGTTTCCATTATGAGTTAGCCTGAATTGCTTTCTCATTATTCTGAACAATTGTCATAATATGTTTTGCTTTTTGAAAATCAGAATCTCTTGCCATCATGTTATCACTTAAATATCTTTTCCATTCTTTTGAACCAACTTGTCCATGATATAAGCCCACTGTATGTCTCATGATATGATTAATTTTTGTTCCCAATTTTACTTCTCTATCAGCATACTCTAAAAGTTTTTCTACAACTTGTTCCCTTGTAGGACTACTCTTTGTCTTGAATATTTCTTTTTCAATTTCAATTAAGGAATACGGATTTTGATATATTGATCTTCCTATCATTACACCATCACAATGCTTTAAATGATTATTTATTTCCTCAACTTTTGTGATTCCACCATTTATAATTATTTCTAAATTAGGATTTTCTTTTTTAATATCATAAACCATTTTATAGTTTAATTTTGGAATGTTTAAATTTTGTTTTGGAGATAAACCTGTCAAGATTGCTTTCCTTGCATGCAATATAAATGTTTTTGAACCAGCATCTCTCATCTTATGAATAAAATCATTTAAATAATCAAATTCTTCTGTATCATCGAAACCAATTCTTGTTTTAGCTGTGACAGGAATTTTACATGCATTTACCATTGAATTAATACATTCAGCAACCAAATCAGGTTCTTTAATTAAACATGCGCCAAATTTATTTTTTTGAACTTTTTTGCTAGGACAACCAAGATTAATATTAACTTCATCATAACCCATATCTTCTGCAATTTTAGCTACTTCTGCTAACTCTTCTTTATTAGAGCCACCAACTTGTAAAGCCAATGGTTTTTCTTCAGGACTAAAAGATAAAATTTTTTTTCTATCCCCATGAATTGCAGATTTTGTTGCAACCATCTCAGTATAGAGCATTACATTTTTGCTCATCAATCTTAAAAAGAAACGATCATGCCTATCAGTACAATCCATCATTGGGGCAACTGATATTTTTCTTTTTATTTTTTTTTTAGAATCCAAGGTCTTTACCCATTATTTTATCAGGTAACCATGTAACAATCTCAGGAAAAATACATAAAATTACTATAGCTAAAGCCATAATTATCATAAACGGTATAGATCCTTTTAAAATTTCTGACAAACTAACGTCTGGGGTAATTCCTTTTATAATATAAAGATTTAATCCAACTGGTGGTGTAATTAAGCCAATCTCCATATTGATTGTAAATACTATTGCAAACCAATATGGGTCAAAACCTAAAGTAGTAATAACTGGCAATAATATAGCTGAGGTCATTACAATAACTGCAACTGGTGGTAAAAAGAAACCAGCTATTAAAAGAAATATGTTTATTAAAATGAACACAACCCATTTGTTAGAGCTTAATTCGACCATGCTCTGCGCTAATGACTGAGTTACATACAGTTGTGAAAGAGTGAACGCAAAAAGATATGAGGCAGCGATAATGAACATTATCATCACGCTTTCTTTCATAGAAACTTTAACAATGTTCCAAATCTTTTTTGGCTGATAAATTTTGTAAACAACAGCTATTAATACAAAAACTAAGAATGCCCCTACTCCAGATGCCTCGGATGGTGTTGCAACTCCTCCATAAAGTACATAGAGAACTCCTGCTATAATTGCTAAAAAAGGAAGAATTCTCGGTAAAACTTCAAGTTTTTCTTTTAGAGTTGGTCTTACTCTATTTCTTAAAGCTTTTGCTGCATCTTTATCAATAAAATAACTGTGTATTAGAGCCCATATCGCAAACATACCTGCCAACATAAAACCTGGTACAAGACCACATAAAAATAATCTTCCAATAGATGTACCCGTTGCAATTCCATAAACTATTAAAACAATGCTAGGAGGAATTAAAACTCCCAAGGTTCCACCTGCTGCAATGGTTCCTGTCGCGATTTGATCGGAATAACCTCTTTTTCTCATTTCAGGTATTCCCATTGTCCCAATCGCAGCACAAGTTGCAGGACTAGATCCGCTTAAAGCTGCAAAAATTGAACAAGCGCCAATATTTGAAATTACCAATCCACCTGGTACTCTCCAAAGCCATCTATCTAATCCTGTATATAAATCTTTTCCAGCAGGAGAGTTTGCAACAGCCATTCCCATTAAAATAAACATTGGTATAGAAAGTAAAACAAATGAATTTAATCCTGCAAAAAATGTTTCAGCAAATACATCAAGCATTTGAAAACCTTCAAATGTAACCAAAAGAGCTATCGAAACAAAACTCAAACCAAATGCAATTGGAATTCCAGAAAAAAGTACCAGTAAAGTAAAAACTGCAACAATTAATGCTATAATCAGTGGATCCATTTATTTAAAATCCTTTTCATCAGTTAATTTTATAATTTCTGCAATATACTGTAATATCATCAATAAAGCCCCTAACATCATTGATGAATATGGTATCCATAGTGGTGGATCCCACACAGTTCCTGTTGAATAATTTTTGGTAAATGCCTCCTCAAACATTAAGAACCCAAAATAAAATAAAATTAGGAAAAATAATAAACTAATAGAAGATGTAAAAATTTTTAATCTAATTATATTTTTTTTGGATAAAAAATCGTAAATCCATTCCATGCTCACATGAGCTTTTTCACTTAGAACGTATACACTTCCTATAAAAGTTGAAGCAACTAACAGCATAGTTACAAGTTCTGTTTGCCATGTAATTGCTCTTTGAAAAAAATATCTTTCAAAAACAAGTTCAACGATTACTAAGATGGATAAGAGTAATGCTAATACAGCGAAAGCACCACATGCTTTAGCGATTAGATCGCAAAATTGAAGATACTTTTTTTTCATAAAAAAAACCCCTATTTAATAAGAATAAATAGGGGTTCTTTATATATTATTTTATTTAACTGCTAAAGCCATTTCCATCAGCTTATCGCCACCTGGAACTTTATCAGCAAATGCTTTATGAGAGGATTTTTTTGCAATCTCTACCCATGCAGCATGGTCTTTTGCATCCATGTATACTAATTTTACACCTGCAGCTTTATAAGCATCTTCAAACTTTTTATCTAAGTTTTCTACTTGAGCTGTCATGTATTTCTCAGCAACTTTTCCTGCCTTCATTAAAGCTTTTTGTTGCTTAGAATTTAAAGCATCAAAAGACTTTTTCGACATCAAAATTGGCTCATACATAAACCATAGACCAAATTTTCCTGGAGGAGTAGCACATGAAACTTGTTCATAAATTTTATAACTTACAAAACTTCCTGAACTTGTATTAGCACCTGTTAATACACCAGTTTGTAAACCTGTGTAAATTTCAGATGAAGGCATACTTTGTATACCAGCTCCTGCTGCTTCTAACATTTGATTAAATGCTTTTCCAGCAGCTCTCATAACTTGACCTTTTGCGTCGCTAGGATTTTTAATACATTTTGTTTTTGAGGCAAAACCACCACCTAACCAAGCATCAGATAAAACTACAACACCAGCATCATTAATAATTTTTTTAATTTCAGTCATCATTGGACCTTTATTAAATCTTAATGCGTGGTCATGATTTTTTACTGTTCCAGGCATTAAAGTTGCGTCAAATTCTGGATGGAATTTAGATGCATATGCTAATGGAAAAGCAGAAATATCTAATTGACCAGTTGTCATTGGTTTCCACTGTTCTTTTGGTTTATATAATGATTTAGCTGGGTAAATTCTAATATCTACTCCAACGTTTGCTTTTTTAACCTCGTCAGCAATGATTTGAACCATTTCATGACGTGGGTCATAAGATCCATCAGCTCTTGGTGTACCAGGCCATTGGTGACTTGCTTTCAGCGTAACTGCATAAGCAGAACCAATAGTAGTAAAAACAAAAACTAATGAAGTTAAATATAAAGATATCTTTTTTAACATTATTTTTTCCCTCTATTGTTATTTTTAATAATTGAATTAAAGTGAACTTATTAATAAGAGTCAAGTCGACAAAAACTCATGATATATATAATTATATGGATGGACCGTTAAAAAACCTACTAGTAGTTGATTTAACTAGGGTATTAGTAGGTCCTTACTGTACTATGATATTATCAGATCTTGGTGCAAGAGTAATTAAAGTTGAGGCACCAGACATAGGAGATGACTCAAGAAAATTTGGACCATTCATAAAAGATTACTCAGCTTATTTTATGTCTTTGAATAGAGGTAAAGAGAGTATTGCTCTGAATTTAAAGAACACTGATGATAAAAAAATTTTTGATAAAATTTTATCTAAAGCAGATATTTTAGTTGAAAATTTTAAACCAGGTACTTTGGAAAAATGGGGTTACGGTTGGAATGATGTAAATAAAAAATATCCTAAATTAATTTATGCATCTGCTTCTGGATTTGGTCAAACCGGTCCTCTCAAAGAATTGCCTGCTTACGATATGGTTGTGCAAGGCATGGGTGGATTAATGAGTGTAACTGGACAACCTAATTCTGAACCAACTAGAGTTGGGACATCAATTGGTGACATCACAGCTGGTTTGTTTACAGCAATTGGAATTAATGCAGCTCTTTATGATAGACAAAAAACAGGTAAGGGAATGTACATAGATGTTTCGATGCTAGATTGTCAAATAGCAATTTTAGAAAATGCTATAGCTCGTTACTTAGCAAAAAATGAAATTCCAAAACCAATGGGTTCACGTCATCCATCAATTGCGCCTTTCGAAGCTTTTAAAACAAAAGATAGTTACATTATTATTGCTGCTGGGAACGATAGATTATTCGAAAAACTTTGTGAACTTTTAGCAATGCCTGAGATGAGCAAAGATCCAAAATTTTCTGACAATTCATCTAGATCTAAAAATATGGATGAACTTAAAAATATACTTGAAAAAAAATTAGTTTCTAGGTCCACTAGTGAATGGGTTAAAGATATGGAAAAAGAAAAAATTCCATGTGGTCCAATATTTAATATTAAAGAAGCAGTGGAAAATCCTCAAGTAGATGCAAGAAACATGATTGTTAAAGCATTTCATAAAGAGATTGGAGATTTTAAATTAGCAGGTAATCCAATTAAAATGTCTACTTATAAAGATGAAAAAACTAGGGGTGATATCCCTGATTTAGACGAACATAGGGAAAAAATTTTAAAAGAATTTACTTAATTATTCTCAGCTTCGGTTGAAGTATCTTGATCAGTAGCTTGATTTTCTGTTTCAGTCACCTCATCTAACGAAACATCACCTTGCTCATCACCTGTCTCATCAGTTGCAGCTGTATCAATATCTGGTTTAGCAGTTTGAGATAGTTCTGCTAAATCTTCATTAGAAACTTGAATTTTCTCTGGAGTTTTTCTTGCTCTCTTAGATGGTAAAATAGGTGTACCACTTTTTGAAATTTCACCTTTATATAGACTTTCAAAATCATCACCAACATCTTCATCATCTTCAGCACCATCATCAACTTGCTCTACATGTTTTCTTAATTTGTAAACTGCACTTTCAGTAAGTTCATCTACTTTAATATTTTCTTCTGCAATTTCTCTAAGAGCAATAACTGTATTTTTATCGTTATCTCTATCTAAAGTTGGTTCTATTCCTGTATTAAGTTGAGTTGCTCTTTCTTTAGCAACTAACACTAATTCATAAGGACTTTCTACTTTATCGATGCAATCTTCTACTGTTACTCTAGCCATGCGGAGTATCTATACAGTGAACTTTAAAAAATCAAGGAGAATTTTATAAATACATGGGATTTAGCTTTTTTCTGACAAAAAATAACAAAACTGCAGCTAAAGCAATATAGATAAATGATACTTGAGCAACCTGTTCTATTGAAAATCCTATATCAATTAAAAGACCAAATAATGCAGTACCAAAAGCGGTTGAAAAAACCATTAATGCTGTAGTTAAGGCTTTTATAGATCCGATGTGCCTTACACCATAAATTTCTGCCCATGTTGAAGAGCCTAATACGTTTGCAAGTCCATTTGATATACCAATTAAACCTAAAAATAAGAAAGCTGAAAATGAAATATCAAAATACATTAAAACTATTGTTGAGATTAACAACGGTATATTCATAAAAATAAGCAACTTTCTGCTAGTGAATTTATCAATCAAGAAACCTGCAACTAGCAAAGTTATTACTGACAAAACAGAATAAACCATAAAAGATTGTGCAATTACATAGGTGCCCCACCCTTTAGACTCAGTAATAAAAGATTGGTAAACAAATACACCTGTTGCAATCCATGGCATTGCTAACATATTCAAACAAACGATATAAAATCTATAATCTTTAAGCACTTCAATTCTTTTCCACTGTTTTATATTTTCACTAGACTCATTTTGATTTGTTTCTTCTCTAGACTCAAAGTTTAAATTCCTTACCAAGATAAAAGAAGTAATTGGAAGAAATATTAAAACTAATATTGAAATATATATCCATAAATTTTGCCAAGAAGTAATAGTAAGTAAATATACAATTAAAACAGGTAATATAAATTCAGCAGTAGAGAGACCAAACCAGCTCGTACTTAAAGCTTTTCCTCTAGATTTTGTAAAATATCTTGAAATTGTCGTTGTTGCAGTATGAGACATCATACCCTGACCTGAAAATCTCATAAGAAAAATTGAAATAAATAAAAAAGTTATTGATGAAATTTTTGAGAAGAAAAAACATGAAAAAGATAAAAGCATTGTAACAAAAAATGCAAATTTAAATATATTGATGTCATCTATTTTTTTTCCAACCCAAATTAATAAAAAACTACTCAACAAAGTTGCGGATGCATAAATTGTTCCAAATTGTCCCTGGGTGATAGATAATGCATCTCGTATACTAGAATTAAAAAGACCAAGAAAAAAACTCTGTCCAAAACTAGAAAAAAATGTAAATATGAAACCAAATATAATTACTTTTAAACTTAAACTTTTAAACATATTAAAAAATTATGAGCTGTAATGTTGCTTTCATAGGTCTTGGTGTCATGGGTTATCCAATGGCTGGTTATATATCAAAAGGTGGACACAATGTAACTGTTTTTAACAGAACAAAATCCAAAGCTGAAAAATGGATTAAAGAATACAAAGGTAAAATGGCTGATACACCAGCTGAAGCTGCAAAAGATGCTGAATATATTTTTACATGTGTTGGAAACGATAATGATTTAAGAGAAGTAACTTTTGGAGACAACGGTGCATTTAAAACAATTAAAAAAGGTGCTGTTTATATTGATAACACAACTGCCTCTGCAACAATTGCAAGAGAGATACATGCTTATGCAAAAAAAAATGGATTTGGTGCATTAGATGCACCAGTATCAGGAGGACAAGCTGGTGCAGAAAATGGAGCACTAACAGTTATGATCGGTGGTGATCAGGCAGACTTTGATAAAGCAAAAGATAAGATTGATTGTTACAGTAAAAAAATGAAATTACTTGGTGGTCCTGGCAATGGACAGCTAGCTAAAATGGTTAATCAAATTTGTATTGCAGGTTTAGTTCAAGGCTTATCTGAGGCTATTAATTTTGGAATGAAGGCTGGATTGAACATGGAAGATGTCATTGAAGTTATTTCAAAAGGTGCTGCTCAATCTTGGCAAATGGAGAATAGATATAAAACAATGATTGATGACAAATTTGATTTTGGTTTTGCAGTGGATTGGATGAGAAAAGATTTAAAAATTGCGATGGATGAAGCTAAAAATAATGGCTCATTATTACCTGTCACTGAACTCGTTGATAAATATTATGGTGAAGTGCAAGGCATGGGTGGTAATCGTTGGGATACTTCAAGCTTAATAAAAAGATTTAGAAAGTAAAGTATGCAGCCAGCATACTATGAAGATTTTGGGGAAATTCAAAATAAGTATTGGTCTATGTTAGATGATGCTGTAACTAATAGAGGCTCACCATTTAGAATTCCGGTTTTTATGTGTGCTCATCAAGATGAAATTGATGGTAGAATAGTTGTATTAAGAAAATCAGATAGAACAAATAATTTATTACAGTTTCATACAGATCTTAGATCTCCAAAAGTAGACATCTTAAAAAAGAATAACAAAGCATCTTTACTTTTTTACGATAAAGACGAAAAGATCCAACTTAGAGTTAAAGTAGAATGTGAAATAAATAATCAAAATTCTACCACTGAGGAATCTTGGAAAAAAACTCAACATATTAGTAGAAGATGTTATTTAACAGATAGCCCTCCTGGAACATCCTCAGAAAATCCAACTTCTGGGATGATATCAAAATTAGAAGATTTTGATTACACTATGGAACAAAGTGAAGAAGGATATAAAAACTTTACTGTTATTAAATGTATGATTAAATCTATTGAGTGGCTATATCTTGCTGCTAAAGGTCACCGAAGAGCAAAGTTTGATTTGGAAAATAAAAAAGAAAGCTGGTTAGTTCCTTAAAAAATAAGTAGTTTAACTGATTACAAAACTTAAAAAATAACTTCCCATAATTAATGAAATAAATATGAGTAAATTTAAAATCATTAGCTCGTATTTAAAAATTCGCAAATTTCTTTAAAAATTTAATTATTTTCTTAATCATTAGAATATAAAATTATCTAACTAAGAAAGTTTAAATTAATTTTAAAGAAATATTAAGTTATTATTAAAAAATTGATTTAGAATATCTTTTCCAATTATCTTGGTAGTGTTTTGTGTTTTCAATAATAGCATTTTTTTCATCTTCAGTAATTTCTCTTACAATTTTTCCAGGTGAACCAATCACTAAAGAGTTGTCTGGAATTTCTTTGTTTTCTGTAATTAATGCTTTTGCTCCAATAAGACAGTTTTTTCCAATCTTTGCGTTATTTAAAATTACTGCTCCAATACCAATCAAACTATTATCTCCTATTGTACATCCATGAAGCATAACCATATGCCCGACAGTAACATTCTTTCCCACCTTTAAAGGATAACCAGGATCTGTATGTAAAACACTTCCATCTTGAATGTTGGAACCCTCACCAATATGAATATTTTCTAAGTCGCCTCTTAAGGTTGCATTAAACCAAATACTAGAATTTTTTTCTAAGGTAACATCACCTATGATAGTTGCATTAGGTGCTACCCAATTTTCGCCAGAGTTTTTTGGTTTTTTATCTTTTAAATCGTAAAACATAATTTATATATTATTACATTATGCCCATACAAACTCCAATATGTGATTTTGGTCAAAAAGCTCATGACTTTAAGCTTAAATCAACAGAGGGTAAAATTCTTTCCTTAGCAGATGTGAAAGGTGAAAAAGGAACATTAATTATGTTTATCTGTAATCATTGCCCATATGTCAAAGCGGTTACAAAAGACATTGTTGAAGATTGTAAAAAATTAAAAGATATCGGTATTAACTCTGTAGCTATTTGCGCTAATGATGCAGAAAATTATCCTGAAGATTCATATGAAAATATGATTAAATTTTCAAAAGAAAACCAATTTGATTTCCCCTATTTAGTTGATGAAACTCAAGAGATAGCAAAAACTTACGATGCAGTATGTACTCCTGATTTTTTTGGTTATAATAAAGATTTGGAACTTCAATACAGAGGAAGAGTGAGAGAACTTAAAAAATTAACACCGGTAAGAGATGGAGACAGTGATCTTTTAAAAGCAATGATACAAATTGCTGAAACTAATAAAGGACCTGAAAACCAAATTCCTAGTGCTGGATGTGGTATTAAGTGGAAAACTAATTAATGTATATTATTGTTACTAGAACTTTTCCACCAGAATTAGGTGGAATGCAAAGTTTGATGTGGGGTTTATCCCGTGAAATGTCCAAAAATTTTATGATTAAAGTTTTTGCAGATTATTATGAAAATCATAAAGATTTTGATGAACAAGCGAATTTTTCAATCGAAAGAGTTGGTGGATTAAAATTTTTAAGGAAAATAAGAAAAGCTCAATTAATAAATGAATTTTTAAAAGAGAATAAAGTTGAGGGGATCGTTGCTGATCACTGGAAAAGTTTAGAATTAATTAAAACTAATAAAAAAAAGTATTGTTTAATTCATGGTAAAGAAATCAACTATCCTGTAGGAAGTTCATTAAATAAAAGAGCTATAAAAGTTCTTGATAATGTAGAAAAAGTAATTGCGAATTCTGAATACACGAGGAATTTAGCAATTAAAAATGGTATGGACCAAGATAGAATTATAGTAATAAATCCTGGAGCTGAACCAGTTCAAGAATTAAATAAAAAATCTCTTGAGAAAGTTGAAAGTTTATTAAAAGTCAAAACACCTAGACTAATTACAGTTTCTAGATTCGATAAAAGAAAAAATCATGAAAAAGTAATCATGGCATTAAGAAATTTAAAACAACTATACCCTGATATTGTTTATATTTGTATTGGTTATGGTGATGAAGAGCAGAATATAAAAAAATTAGTTGAAGAATTAGATCTAACTTCACAAGTAATGTTTTTTAAAGATATAAGTTCTGATTTAAAAAATGCCTTAGTGGCAAAATCTAATATCTTTGTCATGCCATCTATAATACATAAAACTTCTGTAGAAGGTTTTGGAATAGCTTATGTTGAGGCTGCACAATATGGAATTCCTTCGATAGGAGGAAAGGATGGTGGTGCATCAGATGCTATTGACCACGATAGAACTGGATTAATTTGTGACGGTAACAATCTAGATGAAATTTATTCATCATTAAATTCAATGATTGAAAATAAAAAATATATCGAGCTTGGAAAAAATGCCAAAGAGTATGTTTCAAAATTTCAATGGGATAAAACTTTCGAAGAATACAAAAAAATTCTTAATTAATTTAAAGAATTAATTAATCTTTCAAAAACTTTTTCTGCACTCAAATTGTTTAAGTCTGTTACCTCAATTGCTTTAAAATTATCTCTTTCAATACTGACTTTGTATGCAGTAGTATGTTTTCCAAATAAAGTTAAACCTTTAGCTCCAACATGAGCTGCAATATGAGCAGGTCCCGTATCATTAGCAATAATAAAAGAGCTATCTTTGATTAAAGAAGTTAATTGTGAAATATCAAGCGCTTTTCCATTATCTAATAAAACTTCAGCATTTATTTTTTTTGTGTCATTTATCTCGGACGGGCCTGGAGCTAAAACAATTTTATATTCATTACCAAATTTATCTAAAATAAGTTTTATAAGATCATTATAATAAGGCCATTTTTTAATATGTAAGTGGGGTGAGCAAAAAGGGAATAATAAAATAAATTTATTTAATTCAAAGTTTTTTTTAATTTCATTAATATTAGAACAAGCCCAACTAAAGTTAGGATTTAAAGTATGAGATGTTTTTAGTCCTGAGGTTTGTAATTGATGATTAAATCTGTCTAAAACAGAGTGTTTATCAAATTCCTTTTTATCTATTGCCTCTGGCAAAGTTGTAATTGAGCTAGACCAGGTTTCTTTTTTTGATTTAGGAAAAAGAATATTTTTATAAAAATTTGTTCTTGAAGAATTTTGAAGATCAAAAACTTTTGAAAAACTATATTTCTTAAGTTCTCTCATTAAGAAATATAAGTAAATAAGATTATATCTGGGTAGTCTTTTATCTAAAATTAGCTCATGAATGAATGGACACTTTTTAAAAACTTCTAAATAAGCTTTTGTTGTAAGTAAATAAATACGATCATTTTTGTGATTTTCATATATGTCTTGAATTGCACCACTCGCTTGCGCTATATCTCCTAATGATCCGTGTTTAATAATTAAAATATTAGACATATTTAAAACAAGATAGCACAGTATTAAATTTTATGAATAAAATTATAGTGGAAGTCTCAATTGGTGAACTTTTGGATAAAATTTCTATTTTAGAAATTAAGCAAGGAAAAATTAAAGATGTAGAAAAACTCAAGTTTATAAATGATGAATATTCTATTTTGAAAAAACAATTAGAAAAAAATATTAAGTCTGATGATAAACTTGATAAACTTTTTCAGTCTTTAAAAGAGATAAATAATAAACTTTGGATTATAGAAGATAATAAAAGACAATGTGAAAAAGATAAAGATTTTGGAGAAAAATTTATAAAGCTTTCAAGAGATGTTCATTTTTTGAATGATGATAGAGCAAAAATAAAATTGGAGATCAATAATCATACAGGATCAAGTATTAAAGAGATAAAAGAATACACAAGTTACTAAAAAAGATGCATTCAAATATTCTTGAGAAAAATATTCCTTTTTGGTTAGATAAACACCTAGATTTTTTAAATGAATTTTCCCTACTTTATAAGACAAGACCAATAAAAAATAATAAAGGTGGGATGTTATTTACTCACATGTTTTATTTTTATTTAATACTTAAAAATTTAAAACCTGAATTAATTATCGAAAGTGGAGTATATAAGGGTCAATCTACCTGGTTAATAGAAAACACTTTGCCAAATTCGAAAATAATTTCAATTGATATAGATTTAAATAAAAGAGAATATATCTCAAAAAAGTCTGAATATAGATCTTTGGACTTCAAATATAATGAATTTAAGAATTTGCCAAATAATACATTGGTTTTTTTTGATGATCACGTAAACCATATAGAAAGAATAAAACAATCAAATTTTTTTGGTATCAAACATATTATCCTAGAAGATAATTACCCAACTAGCGAAGGAGACTTTCAAACTTTAAAACAAATCTCTAATAGTTTAAATTTTAATCACAAACCAGGATTTTTAAGTTTAATTAAAACTTATTATCAATTTACTAACATTATAATTAAAAAAATATTTTTATCCAAATATAACTCTGATATTGATCTTAATAATATAAATCAAAGAATAAGAGATGCTTTTTATAATAAAGAGACTTCACGGTATCTTAATGATTTGTTTGAAACCTATTATGAGTTTCCGCCACTAATAAATAATAATCATAATAATAAAACGTGTAAAAAACCTATATTACAAGAGACTCCTGAGAATATTCTTGAATTTTCAAATGAACTTTTGGATTATAACTTTATTACTTATATAAAATTAAAATAATATTCTAGGATAACAGAATGGCTTTACATTTTTCAAAAGAAGAGTTTTCCTATAGAAAAAGTAAAGTATTAGACTCTATGCAAGAGCAAAATCTTGATGCTCTTTTAATGTTTAGACAAGAGTCTATGTATTGGTTGACTGGTTATGACACATTTGGTTATGTTTTTTTTCAATCATTAATTTTAGATAAAAGTGGAAATATAGTATTACTGACAAGAGCCCCTGATTTAAGACAGGCTCAAAATACGTCAAATATAAAGGATATCAGAATTTGGGTTGATAAAGATGGATCAAACCCAACTAATGATCTTAAAGTTATTTTGGATGAGTTAAATCTTAAAGGAAAAAAATTAGGAATTGAATATGAAGCATATGGTTTAACTGGTAGTAATGCTCTTCGATTAAATAAATCTTTAGAAAATTATTGTTCTCTTGAAGATAAATCAGACTTAATAACAAAATTACGAGTTGTAAAATCTAAGGAGGAAATTGTTTATGTCAAAAAAGCTGCAGAGCTTGCGGATAAAGCCTTGGACGAAGTGTGGAAACATACAAAAGCTGGTGTTAGTGAATCAAAGATATTGGCAGAAATGAACAGAGTTATATTTGAGGGTGGTGGAGATTATCCTGCAAATGAATTTATAATTGGTTCTGGTAAAAATGCACTGCTTTGTCGTTATCAAGCAGAAAAACAAATTTTAGATAAACAAGATCAATTGACTATTGAATGGGCTGGTACTTATAGACATTACCATTCTGCAATGTTTAGAACTATTCCTATTGGTAAAGCAGATCCTAAACATCATAAAATGCATGAAGCATGTGTTGAAGCTCTTAAAAATTGTGAGAGTAAATTAAGACCTGGGAATAAAGTTGGAGAAGTTTTTGATATTCATGCAAAAACATTTGATGACCTTGGTTTTAAAAAAGCTAGAATGAACGCTTGTGGTTACTCATTAGGAAATACTTTTTCTCCCAACTGGATGGATTGGCCAATGCTATACACTGGCAATCCGTATGTAATAGAACCTGGTAATGTGTTCTTCCTACATATGATCTTAATGGATTCTACGAATAATTTAGCGATGAATCTAGGGGAAACTTATCTTGTGACTGAAAATGGAAACGAAAGATTAGGAAAACAAAAATTAGATCTAGTTGTTCTTTAGCATCTATGTGTCGGTCTTGTGCCGGTTTTACTAGAATATCCTATAAATAAATTGTTGTTATTTAAAAAAAGTTTAATTTAAAGATTTTGAGTGTTTTCTAATTTCCTCATTAAGGACACTGTCTTTAAGTAAAATTTTATGAATTCTATCTAAAAAAATTGCTTTTTCTTCGTCTACTTTAAACATAAAATTCATTATTGTATCTTCAATATTAGCTTTATCTACTAATCCAACATATGTTGATGGATCATATCTTGAATTTAAAGTCATACGTTTTTGAATCATTGCCTCGGTTATAATTTCTGCCAATAAAGATTTAAAACATGATGTTTCTTGTCCTGGATAATTATTTTCTTTTTTACCAAGATATCTTTTCAATTGATCATGTTCTCCAGCAATTTCGAGTGTGTTAGGACTTTGAGGATTCCATTGATATCGTTGTTTACCATATTTATTTGGAAGAATTTGAAAATTAAATTTAGATTTATCATCATCATCGTCTTCATCTTCCTTATTCAAAACATTTATGTAAGTTGAGGCTCTTTTTCCATTTAATTGAATGGTTATTTCATTATTCGAGGATAAAGTACGTCCTTCTACCTGTAAAAATCCGACTGCATAATTTGGTCCATAGATAGAAAATTTACACTGCCCAATTATTTTTAAATGATTAGAATCGACATTAAAAACTTTTGCTATCAATTCCTCATCTGATGTATTTTTTGTTATTACCTCTGGTACTTTCGCAAAAATTTTTAATCTTTTAACTTTATTCATTTTGATATTATAGACCTCTTTTTCAAATTCTAATTCATTTTTGAAAACTCTATTTTCCTCAGCTAAAACATTAATTTTAAGAGAGGTTCTTATTTGCCCCTCCTTTTGATAAACATTTATAGAAATATCTTTTTTTGGCTTTGCGCCCTCTATTTCGAATTTAAAGAATATTAAGTTTTTCTTCTTTTTTGAAACTGTGTATTTTACTTTTTTACTATGAAAAATTACACAATCGTTGTCTCCTTTAGAAACATCTATAAATGCAGTATCTAGATTAGCAGATAAATTTTCTTTTCTGGTATAGGCGTAAATAAATTTTCTTTTTCCAACATGTAAATTTTGTTTAGGGGGAATAAACTTCCATTGGTTTAAATCAATTTCTATGCCTTGAATATCTGTATCATCTTCTTCATATAGATCATCCATAAGTTTTGCGCACTCTTTTGCTAATTCGTCTAGAGTTTCTTTGGTATTTTCATTTTCAATGTTTTTATTTTCTGCAGAATTTCTATCTTCTAAAATAAATTTTTTTATTATTTCTTTTGGAATTCTGAACAATTCGTCAACTGCTGGATGATCTCTTTTTAAACCTTCTACTCTTTTTAAGTCTATTATGGCATGAGGGTTGTCTTTAGATGCAGATTTATTCTTAGATTGATTCTCATCATAATCATTTAACAATCTAGTAATAAGATTTGATTTTAAATAACCAAAATAATACTTACCTTCTGGCGCTATATCATAGGTGCTATCTAATAAACTTTTTTCATGTACAGCCTTTTTTCCAATAATACTTACTCCCCATTGTCTAAATCTTTTATCTCCTTCACCACTATCAAGTGGCATTTCACTTTTAAATAATTTAAATATGACCTTTGAGTCTTCTCCAAATCTTTCTTTATACTTATTAACATAAAAAGTTTTTTCCTCTACTAGATTTCCTTTTGGTGGATAATGAGAAAGAACTGTGTCATCATTTTTAGATTTAAATTTTAAAGATAAAGTTTTTTTTTCGTGATGAAGTATTTCACTTAAAGCGTAATGAAGTGGAATTTTTTTAATCAAATCACTAGTTCTAAGATGATAACCAGATTTTTCAGCAGATATTTCTAATTGAATAGCGGTGCCATTTTTTCTATTTTTAACACCAACCATTTTATAATGTGAGTTTTTGGCTTTTACATTTTTCGCGTATACTTGAAATTTTCTTGTTAAGTGATCAATTTTAATTTGTGAAAACTTATCATCTTTTATTGAGATTACAGAAACATCTCCAATAGATGCAGCATCTTTTGCTCCTCTTCCAGCAATACCACGAGATGCTGTACCACTTTGTTTTTCACCATAATTTCCAAAACACTTTTCAAGCGTTTCATATGTCATGCCCTCAGCTTGATCTTTAATAATTAAAACAGTAGGGTTCTTTTTTCCTCCTGGATAATATTCAAAAAGACTTTTACCAAACCATTTTTTTTCATTCTTTGCTTGTGATAATCTCTCACATGAATCGTCTACATTGGTTAAAAATTCAACTATTGCCTCCCATAATGAACTCATGGACTCATCACTAAGTTGCCTATAAACTCTTTTTGCAACTTTCATATCTTTTGAAATTAATGGTTTGCCAGAATTATTGATTATCATAAAACCTTCTTTAATAATTTTTTTGATTTATTTAAAGCTCCTTTTCTTTTTTCTTCATTAAATAAGTCACTATGTTTAACTTCAATATATTCTAAAAAATTATGAACACTTTCATTTAGTTCATTTGCAAAAGTTTTTGTTTCATAAAATTTTTCAATAAGTCTTGGTGTATTACTTGTTAAAACCTTAAGGATTTCAGCAACATCATAAATAGTTCTATCTTTTAATTTTTTTTCTTTGTTTGATTTCCATTCTTTATAAAAATCTGATTGTTTGATTGATATTAGATAGCTTTTTTCATGCTGTTGAGGATTACTTTTATTTTTTTTTATGTCTATAAATTCTCCTAAATCAGCCTTACAAAAAGATAACCCTTCATCTGTAAGTATCCATCCATCTTTATTTGGGTCTTCATTTTTTGTACCAAATACTTTTTTTTCTTCACTTAAATGAGTTAATGTTTTGTATGCTTGAGTTATATCGGGAAAATTTTTAAATTTTTTTAATTTCCATGAGAATAAATCTCTATTTATTTGGAATGCTCTGTGGCTCACCTCTTCAGTGTGCACTCTTTTTTTATTACCACCTCTTTGATATAGGCTAATAAGAACTATCTCTTTCTTAGTTAATTTTGCGTACTTTTTATCTTTTAAAGTCGAAACCATCTTTTTTTTCATCTTTTTTTGAATTTTTAAATTTATCTTTAACTTTCTTTAATTCTTTATCTAAAGCATTCATCATTTGACTTACTTGTTCAGATGAATACGAATAGTGGCTTTTGTTAGATAAATTTCCAATTAATTGAATAGATTTGATTGTTTTATTTACTCTTAATTTTGCTAATTCCAAAAACTTATTTTTTTTATCTTTCATATATTATGTAATATATATAATATATTATATAATATATGTCAACATAATATTTATTACAATTTTTAATAAAAATTGATAAATAATTAAACCCTAGATTGTATTTTGGTTTATGTTGTCATAATTGGTTCTTATGTGTCGGTCTTGTGCCGGTTTACACAAATTAATTCTTCTTAATTTTAAATAATTATTTTAAAGATACTTTATTGAAGTTGATTTTATTAAGGCTTTGGACTCCCTTGGATTATTAGGGACTAATATAATTTTGTTATCATTCTTTGGATTGGCCAATGCTTTATACGAATAATCCCTATAAAATTCAGCCTGGAAATGTTTTTTTTATGCATATGATATTGATGGACTCTGAAAACCAATTAGCAATGAACTTGGGTGAAACTTATTTAGTTACAGAAAGTAGTAACGAAAGACTTGGTAAACAAAAGTTAGATTTGGTAGTGCTTTAATTAAAACTATATTTTTTTTCCAAAAATTTTATTACGTTGTGAATAATAAAAGTCATAAATAGATAAATTCCACCAGCAACTATAAATACTTCAATTGGTTTAAAGGTCGTTGAAATTATATATTTTGCAACACCTGTAAGATCCATTATGGTTACTGTGCTTGCTAAAGAGGTTCCCTTCATCATTAAGATAATTTCATTTCCATAGGCTGGTAGTGATTGTCTAATAGCGATAGGTATTTGAATTTTGTAAAAAATTACTTTATTTGAGATACCTAAACTTTTACCTGCCTCTATTATTCCAGGTTTAATTGTTTGAAACGCTGATCTTAATATTTCTGAAGTGTAAGCACCTGTATTTAAAGCAAAAGCGATAATTGCACACCAATATGGCTCTTTCAAAATTACCCATAAAACTGTCGATCTTAAATATTCAATCTGACCTAATCCAAAATAAATTATAAAAATTTGAACTAAAAGTGGAGTACCTCTGAACACATACGAATATCCATAGGCAAATCTATTAATAAATATATTTTTATTTAATCTTAGAATTGCAAAAAATAAGCCAATGAATAATCCAATTATCAAAGAAACTGAAAGAAGTTTTAAAGTTATCACAGCAGCACTAAGAAGCTTTGGGAAACTATTAATCATTAATTCAAGATCCATTAATACCCCCTACTATATTTAACTTCTAACCTGTTAATTAATTTCATACTTACAAATGTTAGTAATAAATACAAAACTGCAGCAAATGAATAAAAAAACAATGGATCTCTTGTTGATCCAGCAGCAATGTATGATTGTCTCATAATTTCAACTAAACCTGTAACTGAGATTAAGGAAGTGTCTTTAAGTGTTATTTGCCAAACATTACTTAAATTTGGAATAGCTAATCTTAATGTTTGAGGTAAGATAATTTTAAAAAATTTTCCAAATTTATTTAGACCTAATACATTGGCAGCTTCAAACTGACCTTTATCAATTGATTGAATTGCCCCTCTGAAGACTTCAGTTGAATAAGCGCCAGAGATTATTCCAATTGCAAATGCACCTGTAATAAATGCATTTATTTCAATATATTCATTATAACCAAATATTGATGCAACAAACATAACTGCACCAGTTCCACCAAAAAAGAAAAGGTAAATTACTAATAATTCTGGAACACCTCTTATTATAGTTGTGTAAGAATTGGCGATAAAATTTAAAAACTTATTTTTAGATAATTTTAATGGAGTAAAGATTAATGCAAAAAGAAAACCTATAAACATTGCTGTTATTGAAACAGCTATGGTCATTAGGGTTGCATAAAATAATTCATCACCCCAACCAGTATCTCCGAATGCTAGAAGTTCCATACAGATTGGCGACTATACATGATAGTCGCCAAATCTAAAATTTAATTACATAGAAGCGTCGAAACCAAACCACTTAGTAGCAATTCTACTAATGTCTCCGTTTTTTCTCGCTTTATTGATAGCGGCATTAAACTTTTTCAAAAGTTCAGTGTCATCTTTTCTAATACCTACTCCAACACCGTTTCCAAATGCACCACCTGAGAAAGTTGGTCCAGTTAAAACAACTGGCTTACCAGATTTTTCTGCATAATCACTGAATGCAACAGCAGCAGCTAATGCAGCATCACATCTTCCTGATGCTAAATCTAGATTAACTTCGTCTTGTGTTTTATAAGTTCTAACATTTACTTTTCCTACATCACCAGAGTCTAAAAAGTTTTGATGAATTGTAGCAGTTTGCACACAAACAGTTTTGCCTGCTAATGCAGCAGTAAGTGTTTTAAGATCTTTTTTAGCTGCAGCATTTGGTTTTGTAAGATTTATCCCAGCAGATGTATCTAAACCTTCTAGGCTTGATCCTTTCATGACTGCTAAAGATGCAACTTCATCTGCATATCCTTGAGAAAAGCTAATAGCTTTTTGTCTTTCTGCAGTAATTGACATACCTGCCATTATTGCATCAAACTTTCTCATGATTAGAGCTGGAATCATTCCATCCCAATCTTGCTCCACTATTACACATTGCTGTCCAATGTATCTACATAACGTGTAAGCTAATTCAACTTCAAAACCTATTAACTTACCTGCTTCGTTTTTTGAGTTCCATGGAGGATAAGCACCCTCTGTTCCAATTCTTATTTTATCAGCATTAACGTTTCCTATTACTAATAGAGAAAGTAAAACTGAAAAAATAGTTTTTTTGAATATATTCATTGTTATCTCCTTTAATAAAAAAAATAGTATTTCACAGATTTTGAGTATTAAAAAGAAAAAATTAATGATTTATAGATGATGAGAAATTCCAAGAACAATCAAAACTAGGTATGTAAATTCTCGATAAATTAGTGTTTCCAAAATGATGGTTAAATACATTTAACCAATTTTCAACTTGAAGAGGTTTTTTATCTTGGCTGCCAACTTGAGCAGTAATAACTCCCTTAGGTTTGAGTATTCTAACTAAAGAGTCCATATTTTTAGCAGCAAGGTCTATACAAAACTGATCATCATTTAAATCAACAAAAATATGATCGTATGTATCTTCGTTTACTGTCTTTATACTTTCGAACGCATCACCCCATACACATTTTACAGAATTCTTTTCTGTGGATTTTTTTCCAATATCACCTAAATGTTTATTACAAACGTCCACAACTTCTGGATCTAATTCATACCAATCTATAAAATTAAACTTTTTTGAAATACATTCCCTTGCAACACCACCATCTCCACCACCGATTATTGCTGCTCTTTCATTCTTTTTATTTAATTTTAAGCCAGCTCCTACAAAAGTTGAGCTGTATAAATGTTCATCTGAAGCAGCAACTTGTATTTCACCATCAATAAATAAAGACTTTCCAAATTGCTCTAGTTCTAAAATTTCAATGTGTTGACCAACTTTTGATTTAAAATCCTCTAAAACATCATTTACAACGTAGGATTTTTGTAAACCAGGTGAACTATAAATGTCGTGGTAAAGAGATCTGGTATCTCTATTAAATTCTTTTTTAACTATACGCTTATGTTCAAACTCTTTTTTAACAATATCAATCGCTACTGATGGACTTATTTTTCCACAAGTAAAAAAATCAAAACTAATTATTCCTTTTTCTGGAAATGTATGGAAACTAATATGGCTTTCAGCCAACAAAGCTAAAATTGTAAACCCTTGAGGTTCAAATTTATATTTAGAAATATTTAAAATAGTTACATTCGCTGCTTTAGCGATTTTATATATGACTTTTTCAAAAACTGAAGGATCGTACTCTTTTGTAGTACCTATGATATCTAAAGTAATATGCTCACCAACTTTAATCATCTTACCCTTTTTTATAGTTTTTAGCCTTATCTAAAACTTTTTTCATTTCTTCAAATGAAAGAATCTTAGGTTGTCCTAATTTTAAAGCAATAGTGTATTGATGACAAATATTTTCTATTTCTTGTGCGAGTTCAAATGCATCCTCTAAATTTTTTCCAAAAGCAACCTGGCCGTGATTAGACATTAAACAAGCAGATCTATTTTCTAAAGCTTTGATTACATGTTTAGATAACTCCTCTGTTCCAAAAGTCGCGTATTCAGCACATTTAATGTCATCTCCTCCTGCAAGAGCAATCATGTAATGAAAAGGTGGAATGGTTTTCCCATGTGAAGATACAGCTGTTGCGTGTGGAGAATGAGCATGAACAATGGCATGTGCCTCTTTTTTATGTGTATAAATATCTCGATGAAATCTCCATTCAGTTGATGGTTTGTTAGTAGGGTCGTTTTTTTCATCTTCATTTAAACCCATAAAAACAATGTCTTCAGGTTTTAATGTTTCATATTTTTTTCCTGATGGAGTAATTAAGTATCCTTCTATATCATCCTCTATTCCTCTCAATGATATATTGCCTGACCTAAGGGGTGAAAGATTTGTTGAATTTAATTTTAAGGAATATTCAATTATCTGATTTCTTTGATCTAAATTCTTCATTTAAATAATTCTTTAAGACCTTTTTCTGATGCTTCACATACTCCTTTTTCAGTAATTAATCCCGTAACATATTTTGCAGGAGTTACATCAAAAGCCAAATTCATAGCTTTACTTTTTTTTGGATATATTTGAATCTTTTTTATATCTCCTCTTTCATCTAAACCTTCCATATGAGATAATTCGTCTGAATTTCTCTCTTCTATTGGAATATGTTTATGATCTTTTATATCCCAATCAATTGTTGAACTTGGAAGTGCAACATAAAAAGGAATCTTGTTATCATGAGCTGCTAGTGCTTTAAGATAAGTTCCAACTTTATTACAAACATCTCCATTGGCTAAAGTTCTATCCGTTCCAACAATACACAAATCAACCTCTCCTCTTTGCATTAAAATTCCACCTGTATTATCTGCAATAATTGTATTGTTAACTCCTTCTTCATTTAATTCATATGAAGTTAGATTTGCTCCTTGATTTCTTGGCCTAGTTTCATCCGCCCAAACATGAACTGGAATTCCTTTTTTGTGTGCATGATAAATTGGAGAAGTTGCTGTCCCCCAATTTATTGTTGCTAACCAACCTGCATTACAATGAGTTAATATATTAACTGTATCCTTTTTTTTGTTATAGATTTCCTCAATAATCTTTAATCCATTTAGTCCTATATTTTCACAAAATTTTACATCTTCATCACAAATTTCTTTTGCTTCTTTCAAGGCTATTTCTAAAATTTTATCACTATTAACGCCTGATATTTTTTTCATCATTCTATCAACAGCCCATTTTAAATTTATTGCAGTTGGTCTTGAACCTATTAAATCCTCTGCAGATTTCTTTAAAAATGACTGGTCATTATTTTCAATAATAGCTAAAACCATTCCATAAGCTGCCGTAGCTCCAATTAGAGGTGCGCCTCTTACTTCCATTACCTTAATCGCATTTATTGACTCCTTAACTGTTTTAAGGTCTTTAATAATAAATTGGTGTGGAAGTTTTGTTTGATCAATAATTTTTACAACATTATTTTCCAACCAAATGGTGCGATATTCTTTTCCTTTTATTTTCATTGATTTAAAACTCTACCAGCAACAGTGTTAAGTTTTTCTATCGTCCTTTTTGTTCTTTTTTCAGGTGTCGTTATAATTGCAACATCTAAACAATTATTGGTTGGATCATTAGGATCAATATGATTTTCAAAATTTTTTATTAAGTTTTTGATCATATTTTTTGCTTTAGCAGCATTGTCTAATAAGACTTTTACAACTTGTTGAACATCAACATTTTCATGATCAGGATGCCAACAATCATAGTCTGTTACCATTGATACAGATGCATATCTTATCTCTGCTTCCCTTGCTAGTTTTGCCTCTGGCATATTAGTCATTCCAATTACATCTGCTTTCCAAGATCTATATAAATTTGACTCTGCTAATGTTGAAAATTGAGGTCCCTCCATTACAACATATGTTCCATTTCTTTGATATTCAATTTTCTCTTTTTTTATTGCCTCTTCACATGCGTTCATCAAACCATTAGATGTTGGATGAGCCATAGAGACATGAGCAACAATTTCATCATCAAAAAATGTTTTCTTTCTTGCAAATGTCCTATCAATAAACTGATCGATAATAACAAATTTCCCAGGAGGCAAATCCTCTTTTAGTGACCCCACGGCTGAAACAGACACAATATCTGTTACACCTAACTGTTTAAGAGCATCAATATTTGCCCTAAAATTTATTTTTGAAGGAGAAATAAAATGACCTTTCCCGTGTCTAGGTAAGAAGTAAACTTCTTTATTATTGTAGTTGGTTTTCAAAATTTTGTCTGAGGGTTTTCCCCAAGGAGTGTCAAGATCTAATAATTCTCTATTTTTAAACTCTTCAACATCATAAAGACCACTGCCTCCAATAATTGCTAATTTATTTATTGTCATGTTATAAAAATAATTTATTTATACTTTTATAAATTACTCTTATGAATTTAAAAGACTTTATTAGATCTATTCCAGATTATCCAAAAAAAGGTATTTTATTTAGAGATATCACAACTCTAATTAAAAATGAGAAAGCTTTTTCAGAAACAATTGATCAAATCATAGAAAGGTCAAAAAAAATGAAATTTAATAAAATAGCTGCAATTGAATCCAGAGGATTTGTTTTTGCATCAGCTGTTTCTTATATTTTAAAAAAACCATTTATAATGTTAAGAAAGAAAGACAAGTTACCAGGAGATGTGCATTCTATGGATTTTGAACTAGAATACGGAAAAGCTACTATAGAAGTTCACAAAGACTCGATTGATGAGGGAGACTCTATTTTGATTATTGACGATCTAATTGCTACTGGTGGAACAGCTAATGCTGCAGCTAAACTTGTAGAAATTTCTAAGGGAAAAGTTGCTGGATTTATATTTGTTATAAATCTTTTTGATCTACATGGATCAGACAATTTAATAAAAAAAGGATATAAAGTAGAAAACTTAATTGAGTTCCCTGGTCATTAGATTTTTTAAAGTTTAGGCCTATAATAAGAATTTTTTCCCCTCATAGAACTAATAAGTCCTAATAATCTCATCTCATAAATTTTTCTTTTAAAACTATTAAAAGTAATTAGATAATAAAAATATTTTATCTTTGCTGAGATCAAGTTTTTAAAAACTTTTGATAAAGCTACTAAAAAGCCGTAATGTTTTTTATTAAAATAGAATTTTGACCACATCCAATGCCAATTTCTAAGATATTCAATTTCATTTTTATATTGTGGATCTACAGCTCTTCCTCCTAAATGATGAATTTTCGCACTTGGTACTATATAAATATTCTCACCATTGTCCTTCAATCGCTTACATAAATCCTCATTTTCAAGATATAAAAAAAAATTTTCGTCAAAAAAATCGAAATTAATTAATTTTTTTAAATTTAATAGCATTGCATATCCATCAACACTTTTTACCGCAAAAGGTTTGTTTGAATCAAATTTATTACCTCTTTCCAGAATATAATTTGGATATTCAGCTTCACTTGAAATAGGAGCAATAATTCCAAAGTCATTAATTTCTTTTGAAACTTCAAATATCTCACTAAGAGAATTTTTTTCTAAAGTAACATCTGGGTTTAATATAAGTGCAAAATCTCTATTAACATTTTTAATGCCTAAGTTATTGCCTGCACCCATGCCTAAATTTTCTTTTGATAAAATGCATCTGACATTATTATACTTAGCTTCGATTTTCTTTTTTAAATCTTTACTGTTTGAATTATCAATAACGATAATTTCAATCTTACTATCAATTGAATTTATACAATTTTCAATAACATGCTCACTTTTATAACTAACGATTATTACAGAAAGATTTTGCCTAGTTATTGACATAATATATATATACTCGACTATACTAAAATTTGTTTTTAATGTAAAAATCAAAAAATGAAAAAAATCATAGTTACTGGTGGTTTAGGATTTATAGGAAGTAATCTAATAGAACTATTAATAAAAAAAAAATTTTTTGTTATTAATATTGATAAATGTACTTATTCATCAAATTTCTATAATACTAGAGACTTCATTAAATCAAAAAAATATAAGTTTTTAAAATTAGATATTGCAAGTAATAAAATTGGTAAAGTATTTACGAACTATAAACCAGTAGGAATTTTTAATTTAGCTGCTGAAACTCATGTAGATAGATCAATAGATAATCCCGATAATTTTATAAAAAGTAATATTCTTGGTGTATATAATTTGCTAGAATGCTTTAAAAAATTTTCTCATAAAAATAAATCTAAATTAATTCACATTTCTACTGATGAGGTTTATGGTGATATTGCCAAAGGAAGAACTGATGAGAAATATGCTTATCAGCCTAGCTCACCATATGCTGCCTCTAAAGCTGCATCTGATCATCTAATAAGCTCATATGTAAGGACTTATAATTTACCAGCTATAGTTACAAACTGTTCAAATAATTATGGACCAAAACAACATCCTGAAAAATTAATTCCAAAACTTATTTATAATATAATACATAATAAACCCCTTCCAATATATGGTAATGGAACTAATTCTAGAGAATGGATTTATGTAAAAGATCATTGTGAGGCATTAATTAAAGTTTTTCATAAAGGCAAAGTTGGAAATTTTTATAACATCGGATCCAACAAAAACTTAAATAATCTTCAAATTGCTCAAAAACTTTTAAAGAACTCAAAAAAAATAATTAAATTGGGTAAAAAGGTAAAGATCCAATTTATTAAAGATCGTCCCGGTCATGACATTAGGTATGCATTGAATAGTAACAAAATTAAAAGAGAGCTTAAATGGTATCCAAAGATAAATTTTTCTAAAGGCTTGCGATTAACACTTGATTGGTATTTTGAAAATAAATCATATTATAAATCTCTTTCAAAAAAAGATATTTTAAATAGATTAGGAAAAAAATGATTAAAAAAGGAATTATTTTAGCAGGTGGAATGGGCACAAGAATGAGCCCGCTAACAAAGGCAGTGAACAAACAGTTATTACCAATATATGATAAGCCTCTAATTTATTACCCTTTATCAATACTAATGTTAGCAAAAATAAAAGATATCTTAATTATTGTTAATAAAGGTCAACTAAACCAGTACAAAAAGTTATTCCCTAATAAAAAAAACTTTGGAGTAAATATTACTTTTAAGGAACAGAGCCAACCTAGAGGTTTGCCAGATGCATTTTTAATTGGAAAAGATTTCATTAAAAATTCAGGTGTTGCAATGATTTTAGGAGATAATTTTTTTTATGGACAAAATTTATCTGGACTTCTAGCTAATTGTGTAAAATTAAAAAATGGAGCAAAAATAGTCCTTCATAGTGTAAAAAATCCGGAGGCCTTTGGTGTTGCAAAAATAAATATTAAAAATAAAAAAATCATAAGAATAAAAGAAAAACCAAAAAAATTTATATCAAATTATGCAATCACAGGTCTTTATTTTTTTGATAAGAATGTCATAAATTATGCAAAAAACTTAAAACCTTCAAAACGAGGAGAGCTTGAAATCATTGACTTGATAAATCAATATAAACTTAAGAATAAACTTTCAGCTGAATTTCTTGGAAGAGGTGGTGCTTGGTTAGATACAGGTTCAATAAGTGATTATTACAAAACATCAACATTTGTTCAAGCGGTAGAAAACAGACAAGGTTTTAAAATTGCATGTCTCGAAGAAATAGCATTATTAAATAATTGGATTAATAATAAGGATATACAAAATGCAATAAAGTTTTATGGAAATTGTGAATACTCGTCATACCTAAAAAAATTAATTTAATGATTAAAAAATCAAAATTTAAAGATCTTGTAATTATAAATAATACTTCATTTAAAGACAAAAGAGGTTATTTTAAAGAATTGCTAAAAGAAAAAAAACTAAAAAAAAGGTTTCCATTTCTAGTAATGTCATTTTCAAAAAAAAATGTAATTCGAGGTCTTCACTTACAAAAAAAAAATTCTCAAGGAAAATTTATAAGTGTCATAAAGGGTAAAATTTTCGATGTTGTAGTTGATTTAAGAAAAAATTCTAAAACTTATGGTAAATATTTATCTACAATATTAAGTGAAAAGAATTCAAAATCTATTTTTATACCACCTGGCTTTGCTCATGGTTTTTGTGCATTATCAAAAGAAAACTACGTGGTTTACAGTTGTACAAAATATAGAGATGAAAAAAGTGAAATAGGTATTAAGTTTAATGATCAGGATCTCAAAATTAATTGGCCAATAAAAAAACCAATCATTTCAACTAAAGATAAAAATAACATAAGTCTTAGAGAATTTAAAAAAACCTAGAGAAGATTTTTAAAATATTGAAAATTTTTAAACTTGGTTTCTTATCAGAGCCAGACTTTATATTGTTGATATTTTTTAAATTTTTCACATAATAATTATAATTTTCTAGTAATATATCTTTGCTAGATTTATCAAAGCCCAATTTAAATGTATTGAAAATTTTTTTTGTATTTAAAACTATATTTTTTGTGAGTAACGCTTTATGATAATAATTTAAATCGACTAACTTAAAAAAAATCAATATATCTAAAGCAAAATTACCAAAGTAATAATTTACATTGAAAATTTTAGACTTAGATTTAGATTTTTCTATTATGTGGGATAAATTTTCCTTGAATGTAAAAGATTTTTTTGTACCAACATTAAATGTATTGTTTCTTTTTAGACCTAAACATTTTTTTATAATTAAACATAAATCATCTACTTCAATAAACTGTATCTTATTATTTCCATCACCAATCAAAAATAACGGTAAATTATTTCGAATCATTTCAAAAAGAATTCCCATTCTGTGACTTCTAGATTTGCCAACAACTATAGGCACTCTAAGAATTGTGTAATTTTTTAATTTGGATTTTTTTAATATTGTCTCTACTTTATATTTAGATTTACCATATGAATTTTTAGCACTAGGAGTTTCATTTTCTAATATTGGTTTGATATAATTCTTCTCATAAATCGAAAAAGTTGATGTAAATATAAAATTCTTGATTTTATACTTTTCTCCCAGCAAAATTAAGTTTCTTGATGATTTTACGTTAAAATTATAAACATTTTTATCATCATCAAATATTTCTGATGCCAAATGTATTATTGAGGATATTTTGTTTTTTTTGAATATTTCCTCAAGATTTTCTTGATTTAATAAATTTATTTGATGAAAGTTATTTTGATTTGAAAAATTTTTTTTTTTATCGATTAGTATCAGTTTATTACTATTTTTAAATTTATTGACCAAAATTTTTCCAATAAATCCCTGAGATCCAGTAATTAAAATTTTTGATTTCATAATTCCATTATCTGTATTAAACAAATTATAATGAATAAGATTAATATAAATTTTTTATATTATTCAGTACTTATATTTATAACAATTCTCTTCAGGTTATATAACATAAATTATGATGATTTTTGGATAGATGAAATTATAAGCTTTTATATATCTGATCCATCAATAACTTTAAATGAATTTTACCACAGACATAAAACTTTAGAAAACTCTCCTTTTTTATTTAATTTTATTTTAAGAAATTATTTTGAAATATTTGGATATAACACTTCAATAGCAAGATATCTTCCATCAATTTTAAATTCTTTATCAATCTTTTTTTTAATATATTTTTATAAAAAAATATTAAATGGGAAATTGTCGTTAGTACTTTTCATTCTCCTTGCTTTCAATATTTACTTAATAAAATATTCTCAAGAACTTAGATTATATTCTTGGTATTTATTTATTTTTGTAATTAATATCCATTATTTCTATAAAGTAATTAATTCTGAAAATATTAAATCGCATCTAAATTTTTTTTTATTTTTTTTGACAAGTATTTTTTTAGTAATTACTCATCCTTTTGCTTTAATTATCGTTTTTTCATATACAGCGTTTCTAATATATAAAAACTTTTCAAAAAAAGTTTTTGAAATGAAACTTTTTAAACTTCTAATCTTAATTAATTGTTTTTCGGCTATATTTATTATTTTTTTTATCTTAAATACAACACATCAACCAATCTGGATAGAAAATATAGACTGGAAATTTTTTACAAATTTTTTCTTTTCAAAATTTTTTGGATCAAGATTAATTGGTGGAATTTATCTTTTAATATTAGCTTATTTAATTGTTAAATATTTAAAAAATATCTTATTTGAAACAAATTTTGAAATGTTTTTATTAATTACAATTTTCTTTTCCTATTCAATACCAATAGTATATTCTTATATTTTTAATCCAGCTGTTGTTGATAGATATTTGATATACTTAGTTTTGATAATAGTTTTGTTAATGACAATCTTAATTGACAAAATTGAGTCAAAACAACTTAGATTATTTATTTGTGGTATTTTAATAATTTCTACAATTGGAAATTTTTTTACTGAAACAACATTCAAACAATTTTTTAAAGAGAGAACCGTACATAAACCAGATTTAAAATCTGTATTGCTTGAAATAAAAAAGTCATCAAATTTTAATGTCACTCTAAATTTAGAAAAAACGTATCTATCAAAAAGTGAAATTTCAAATGCATTTGAAAACTATTTAAAAAATTATTCTAAAATTGATGATTTAAAAATGGAATTTTTTAATTATTTAGTAATAGATAAAGAAAAATATTCTAAAAGAATTTGGATAATTTGTTTAAATGATTTAAATGGAGATGATTGCGAAATACCAACAATATTTACTAAATTTAAAACAATTAAAGAAAGTTCATTTAATAGTGTTAATGTTAAGTTAATCGAAAAAGTGATTTGATTGGTAGCGGGAAGTGGGATCGAACCACTGACCTCGGGCTTATGAGTCCCGCGCTCTAACCAACTGAGCTACCCCGCCTTTTAACATTGTTGATTTATAATATTTATTAAATTTGATTCAATAATTATTAATCGTTAAAATTTATGTAAATTTTGAGTAATTATATAAATTTAGCTAAAAACAATAAGTCCAAATAAAATTAAACCTGTCGAGGCAGCAGCAGAAAAATAAAACTTTTTTCTAATCTCTTGTTTTTTGTCCGATTTTACTCTGTTTAAAAGAACATTTATATCTGTACTTCTAGAATTAGTTTGTGGAATGTCTGAAACTGCATACTTTGAAGTAAGTTTTTGTTTAAGAGAGTCTGTTAGATTTTTCATTTCGCGTAATAAACCATCCTTTGGGTTTATTAGCAAATAAAATTATAAAGAGAGAAATATTCCGATTGAAGCTAGGAGAAGAACACAAAACGAAAAAATGAAAATATTTTTTCTAAGTTCTTTGCTTTCTTCAGCCTCTAGTTTTGATTTTAAAATGTTGATGTCGACTCTTCCAGAGCTATTTTTGTAAGAATTTAAAGGCTTTTCAGTTACATTTATATCATTTGGGGTCTCGATATTATTTGTATTTTCTGTAAAGCCTTTAGATGTCATAAACATATTAAACCACAATATTTAAAAAAAACAATTTTCTTGAAAGTTCAAACTGGGTCAATAATAAATTGACACATGTCCAATTTGGGTCTTTACTGCCACTTTTATAATTTATGAGCATTCAAGAAATAGATTTTTCTAAAACCCTAACTGATGATCAAGTCTATGAGTCTGTTATGTCTCACTATTCTACTCTAAGTAAAGATTGGATATCACATCAATGGAATTGGATGAACAGTGTTTATAGGCCATTTAATGATCACTATAAGTATTTGATAATAATTTCTTTGATTGAAAAGACTCTTCAATTTTACGACCAGATGAATATTCAATATTCTTATGAAGAATATTATTCAAAATCATATCAACAAATAGAAAAATTTAGTATTACTGAACTTTGTGAAAAATTAGATCTACCAAAAGAAACCGTTAGAAGGAAAGTTTTAGAGCTGGAAAAAGAGGGAGTTATAACACGTAATAAAAAAAAAATAATTATTGATAGGAAAGCATTTTCGTTTGTTAAACCTGATAACCAAATAAAATTTTCAGCAAAATATATTTACTTAGTTTCTAAAGCTTTAAATAGAGATAAGGTTTATTCTAAAAAACTTGATCAAAAAATTATTGAAAATATTATAAAAAAAAGATTTTCATTATCATGGAGATGGTTTTATAAAATGCAAATACCATTAATTATTGGTTACCATAAATTTTTTAAAGATTTAACTACGTTTCATATTTGGGGAACAATTTGCATGAACCAAGCTTTAAACGTAACCGATCAATTAAATTCTGATAAGAATAAACCCTCATTAGATTACTTTACTACTAGTAGTATTGTTATAGAAAATCTTGGAGCAGAAACTGGTATAAGTGCAATGTCAATTTCTGATATGACTAAAATCCCCAGAGCAACAATAATTAGAAAGTGTAAATATTTAATAAAAGAGGATTTAGTAAAATTAAATAAAAAAAAACAATATGTGCTAACCACTATGAATTTTAGAAAAATTTTACCTTATCAAGCACAAATTTTTAAATATAAGGCAAAGTTTATTCGTAAAATTTTAAATCTTCTTGTAATTTCTTAAATCTTCAATAAATTATTTCGAGTATTACACAGAGGGGTCATGGGTATAGTAACAACAATAGCGCCATTTGCGCTAGCTCTTATAATGTTAGGGCTTGGGGCGTCATTAACAGTAAAAGATTTCACAAGAGTTTTTCAGCATCCAAAAGAATTTTTCATTGGTTTAATTTGTCAATTAGTTGTTCTTCCAATTATTGGGTATTTATTGATAATCATTTTAAAAACTCCAGTAGAATTGGCATTAGGGGTAATGTTGATTGCAGCTGCGCCTGGTGGAGTAACATCAAATGTACTAACTAAATTTGCAGATGGTGATGTTGCACTTTCTATATCTCTTACTGCTTTTACTAGTTTAATAAGTATTGTTTCGGTTCCTTACATAGTTTTTTTATCAATTGATTTATTTGATATTACTTATGTTGAAAAAGAAGTTTCAATGCTTGGTATATCATTGAAGATGTTTTTTGTAGTTACTGTGCCTGTGATAATTGGAATGATTATTAGAAAATTTTTTAGTGATTTTATTGAAAATAATATGAAAATTATTGAGAAAATATCTATAGGATTATTTTCAATTGTTTTTATTGCTATCTATATTCAAGAATGGGATAGTATAATAATGTTCCTCACTACAGCAGGAACTATTGCTTTAGTTCTAAATATTTCCATGATGATTATAGGTTTTTATGTTGCTAAATTCTTCGCATCAGGTGTTGCTCAGCAAAGATGTATATCTCTTGAATGTGGATTACAAAATGGGACGTTGGCTGTTTTTGTTGGAACTCAATTGTTTGGGCAAAATATGACTTATATGGTTCCAACTGCAGCATATGCTTTGATAATGATGATGACTTCTGTTCTTTTTGTATTTTTCTTAAGAAGAAAAACTTAATTATTTTTAAAATTAGTTTGTTTTAAAGGATTGTTGATTAATTCAATAGGATATTTTTTTTTCTCAATTTCAATAAATAAATCTTTTTTGTGAAGTTCATCATTTGAAATATAGTTATAGATATAACCAAATGTTAAATTTTTCCTAAAATTAAAAGAATAATTGCCAGATGTTGATCTACCTATAATCTTATTTTCTAAATAAATAGGCTCATCATGAAGCAATAATGGCTCCCCTGGTTTGCTATCTTTTAGAGTAAACATTGCAAATCTACTTTTAATTTTTTCCTTTTTGATTTTTTCTAAAGCTTTTTTGCCAATAAATTCATCCTTCTTTTTAGAGCTTATTGTGAAAGATAAACCAGCTTGATATTGATTTTCTTCTGGTGAAATGTCGTGTCCCCAATGTAAAAATCCACTTTCCATTCGCATAATATCCATGGCATGCATACCGCAATTCGATAGGTTAAAATCTTTTCCTTTATTAACCAATAATTCATAAATTTTTTTAGCATTTTCAGATTTAACATATAATTCGTAGCCTAATTCACCAACGTATGACAGTCTTTGAGTCCAAATTTTAATCCCATCAATAGTGATATATTTTGCCGTACTAAACCTAAAATTATCATTTTCAAAATTGTCTTTTGAAATTGATTTCATTAAAGCTCTACTTTTTGGTCCAAAAACTCCAAAAACACAATAATCATCAGTAACGTCTTTTAACTTAACATCTTTTGAAAGGTGTTTATTAATATGAAATTTGTCTCTTTCTCGCGTAGCTGCAGAGCTTATTATTCTAAAATGATCTTTATCAATACAAACAACTGTTAGATCTGTTTCAATACCACCATCAGGATTTAACATATGTGTATAAACACATTTTCCAATCTCATTTTTAATATTAGATGTACAAATTTTTTGCAATTCCCTATGAGCCTGATTAGATTTTATCTCGAATTTTGAAAAAGGAGTTAAATCAAATAAACCAACATTTTTTATAGTATTATTTGTTTCATATTCTGCTGAAGGGTACCAATTTTGATAGTTGTAACTGTATTCATATTCTGTCTTTTCTCCATCTAATGCAAACCACATTGGTCTTTCATATCCACCAGAAACACCAAAACACGCACCAAAACTTTTTAATTCATCGTGATATGGAAGTGTTTTTATATTCCTAGAGGTTTTATGTTGTTTAAATGGCCAATGCATTCCATATAAATCTCCTAATGATTCCGTAATTCTTTTTTTAATAAAACTCAAGTCAGAGTGAAATTTTTGAAATCTTTTTATGTCATAACAGAAAATATCCTCATTTATATGCCCATTAATCAACCATTCAGCTGTAACTTTACCAACACCTCCCCCACTTCCAATTCCAATACTATTTAATCCACAGCATACAAAGAAGTTTTTTACCTCAGGTACTTCTCCAAGCAATGTATTTGTATCTGGAGTAAATGACTCTGGACCTGAAAAAAATTTTCTAATTCCTGCTGTTTCTAAAACTGGAAATCTTTTAATTGCTGTAGCTAAATAAGGCTCAAAATGCTCAAAATTTTCTTGAAATTCTCCAAAGGAAAAATCTTCTGGAACTTTATTAATTTTATCCCATGCTGGAATTGATTGAGACTCAAAAATTCCAACCAATATTTTTCCAGCATCTTCTTTTATATAAGTTCTATTATCAAAATCTCTTATCACTGGTAAGGTTTTAGAAAGATTTTCAATTGGCTCAGTGATTATATAAAAGTGTTCTGCTGGATAAAGAGGAATGCTTACTCCAGCTTTTTCTCCAATTTGGCGTGACCACATTCCTGATGCTAAAACTATATACTCACAATCAATTATTTGACCATTTACTTTTACACCAGAAATTTTTCCATTTTTAGTTATGATCTCATCAACGGGAGATTTTTCAAAAATCTTTGCACCTTCCATTCTAGCTGCTTTTGCCAACATATGTGTTACTCCAGATGGATCTGCAGCACCATCTCCTGGCATTAAAATTCCTCCTAAAACTTCATCAGTATTTACAATTGGATAATCTTTTTTAATTTGTTCTTTATCTAAAATTCTAACATCAACATCAAAAAGTTGTGCGGTTGTCGCTTGTCTTTGAAGCTCTTGCCATCTACCTTTATTTTCAGCAATTGAAAGTGCACCGTTCAATCTTAATCCAGCTGAATGATCAACTTTCTTTTCAAGTTCTTTATATAGGTCTAAAGTATATTTTCTAATTTTAGTAATTGCTGCAGATGGACCTAGTTGACTTACTAATCCAGCTGCATGCCAAGTCGTACCTGATGTTAACTGATCTCTTTCTAAAAGGATTGTATCTTTCCAACCAAATTTAGCTAAATGATAAGCAACTGAACAACCAACTACTCCGCCTCCGATAACAACAACTTTGGTGCTACTTGGAAGTTTTTTTTCCATTTAATTAATTTTTGATTGCATCTCCTGGGTTAACATATTCATGTCCAAATACATCTGCAACAGCTTTATAAGTCACATGACCCTTATGAACATTTAATCCTGCTAAAAAGTTTTTATCTTCACTAAGAGCTTTTTGATAACCTCTATTGGCTAATTTGACTAAATAAGGAAGTGTTGCTTTGTTTAATGCGATAGTTGATGTTCTAGGAACCCCTCCTGGCATGTTAGCCACACAATAATGAACAACATTATCAACTATAAAAGTTGGATCATTAAAGGTCGTCGGTTTACTTGTTTCTACACAACCACCTTGATCAATTGCAACGTCAACAATAACCGAGCCTCTTTTCATCAATTTTAACATATCTTTCGTGACTAATTTAGGCGCCTCTGCTCCGGGAATTAAAACTCCTCCTACTATTAAATCTGCTTCAGCTACTAACTTTTTTAAATCTATCTTATCACTTTGTTCTGGGATAATTTTATCTCCAAACATTTCAACTAATTGTTTTAGTCTTGCTTCTGATTTATCTACAACATGAACTTTTGCCTTCATACCAGTTGCTATAGTTGCAGCATTTTCTCCCACTACACCTCCACCTAAAATTAAAACATTCGCTGGTTCACCACCAGGAGCTCCACCCAATAATACTCCTCTACCTTTTTGGTTTTTTTCTAAACAATGTGCTCCAGCTTGAACTGACATACGTCCTGCTACAGCACTCATTGGTGCAAGTAAAGGAAGCCTTCCATTATCATCAGTAATGGTTTCATAAGCTATATTAATACTTTTTGATTTTACCAAACCCTCTGTCAATTCTTTTGCAGCAGCCAGATGTAAATAAGTGTATACGATTTGATTTTCTTTAATCATTTCAACCTCAACTTTTTGAGGTTCTTTAACTTTAACAATTATTTCAGCGTCATTAAAAATATCAGTGGCTTTTTCAATAATTTTAGCTCCAGCATTTTTGTACTGATCATTGTCGAAACCTGCTTCAAAGCCTCCATTGTTTTCTACTAATACTTCATGTCCTTCAGAGACAAGAGTTTTTACACTATCTGGTGTTAAGCCTATTCTATTTTCTTGAGGTTTAATTTCTTTAGGTACGCCAATTCTCATTAACGAAATTTAATTCTTTTTACTTTTTGCGTAATTAGTTATTCCGGTTCTTAATTTTTCGATAATTTCATCAATATGTTTTTTTTCACAAATAAACATCGGTGCTATAATTAAACAATCACCTGTAGCTTTGAAATTTACTCCAGCATCATAACAATGTTTAAAAGTAGCTAAGCCTGCTTTACCAGGTCTACCATCAGTTTTAATATCTATACCGCCCATCATTCCATAGCCTCTAATGTTATCGACTACATCAATATCTTTTAGTGAAAATAGTCCTTCTTGGAAGTAAGGAGCAAGTTCTTTTGCTCTATTGAAAATATCTTCTTTTTCAAAAATATCTTGAACAGCTAATGCTGCTGCAACAGAAATTGGTATTCCTGAATAAGTGTAACCATGAAATAATTCTATCGCACCTTTTGGAGAATTATCCATAACTGCATCATAAATTTCTTCTTTACAAGCAACTACACCAAATGGAACTATTCCATTAGTTGTTGCTTTTGCCATAGTCATTATGTCAGGTGTTACACCAAACTCTTGAGCTCCAAAAGCTGAACCAGTTCTTCCCCATCCAGTAATAACTTCATCAAAAATCAAAAGAATTTTATGTTTGTCACATAGTTCTCTTAATCTTTGTAAATATCCAACTGGTGGAACTAAAGTTCCTGTAGAACCAGCAATTGGCTCAACAATACAAGCTGCAATATTTTCTGAACCAAAATTAGTACAAATTCTTTCTAAGTCATTAGCAATTTCAGCGCCTGTTTCAGGTTGACCTGATATAAATTTATGTTCATCTAAATGTGTATGTCTCATATGAACAACACCTGGCATCAAAACACTTGCATAAGCTTTGACATTATTAATCATGCCGCCTACTGATGTTGCTCCTATATTCATCCCATGATATGCACGTTCTCTTCCGACAAATCTAAATCTTTGTCCTTCGCCTCTTGCTTTGTGGTAAGCAATACTAATTTTGATCGCTGTTTCAACTGCAGTAGATCCACAAATTGTATAAAAAATTTTATTTAAATTTCCTGGTGTATGTTTTGAAATTCTAGTTGCTAATTCAAAAGATCCACCAAATCCTTGTTGGAAGGGTTGACAATAATCTAAAGTTTGTAATTGATTTGTTATTGCCTCAATAATTTCTTTTCTACCATGTCCTAAAGGATTGCAGAATAATCCTGAGCTAGCATCAATTTGAGTTTTACCTTGGTGATTTTTTAAATATACACCTTTTGCCTCTACTATAAGTTTTGGATTTTCTTTAAAATCTTTATTAGATGTAAATGGCATCCAATGTTCATTTAAAGAATTAGGTACAGATGTTCTTTTTTCTGAGCTCATTTTAAAATTTTATAATTGGTTAATTAGTGAATCCTTAGACTAATTAAGTCCAATAAACCACCAAAATAATTGTCACAACTTAAAGTTGTGTAACTAGAATGAGCATTTTTTTGTTTTACATATAGGTCAATTTAATCTTAAAATTGAAACATATAAATAAACAAGGAAGAGGAAAAATGAAAAAAATAATTAGTTTTATTCTTGGATGTTTTGTAGCTCTTAATCTTTCAATTTCAGTTGCTAATTCTGCAGCTAATGAAGTTAGAGTTGCATACTTCTTAGAGTGGCCAAGCCCAAATCTAGAGGATATGATGAAGAAAAACTTTGCTAAAGCTCTAGGGGTTCCTGTTAAGTGGACAAACTTTACTAACGGTGGTGCAATGACTGATGCTATGTTAGCGGGAGACATTGATATCTCTTACTCTCAAGGTTTAGTTCCATTCATTAATGCTGTTAAATCAAAAGCTCCTATCAAACTTGTAGATATTGCTATGGAATACGGAATGGGTGGTACAACATGTGTAACATCTAATGCTTCAGGTATAACAAAAGCTAACGCTACAGAACTTGAAGGTAAAAAAGTTGCTGTTCCACTAGGCACAATGGCTGAATACGTTTTTGATGAAAGTATGAAAGTTGTTGGTGCGGACAGAAAAAAAATGGATATCATTCAAATGGACCCTGAAGAAGGCGCTGCTGCTTTGGTAAGTGGTGATGTTGTAATGGCATGTTTATTTGGTGGTAACTCAATTAAAGCTGCAACTGCAGTTGGATCTAGATTACTTACAGTTCAAGAAGCTAGAGACGCAGGTATCTTAGGTATTGATATCACTTCAGTAACTACTAAGTTTATGAAGGAAAATCCAGGTATGCTAAGAACTTTTATTGAAGTAACTCATGAGGCTAATGCAAGATATAGAGCTGGTAAAAGCGATATGAATTCAATGTCAAAAGCTTCTGAAATGAAAGTTGCTGATATGAAAGAAACTTTAAGTGGCTTTAAATTTCTAACACCAGAGGAAACTAAACAATCTATGGAAAGTGGAAATCTTGATGCATTCTTAAAAGGAATGGGAACACCAAGAGGAAACGTAGATACTAGTTTCTTACCTTTATAATCTAAGGGTAATTTAAATTTTAATAGGCGCCAATTGTAATAAATTGGTGCCTATTTTTTTATTAAAAATTCAAATATAAAGTCTCTTTATGAGTGATTTAGTTTCACAAAATCTAAACATGATTTTTAAAACTCCTAAAGGAGAAACTGTTCATGCATTAAAAGATTTAAATTTTACTCTCAAAAAAGGAGAGCTTCTCACAGTTCTTGGGCCGTCTGGTTGCGGAAAGACTACGTTATTAAATATTACTGCGGGATTTATTAGACCAACTTCAGGAAGTATTACTCTTAATAATAAAGAAATAGATGGACCAGGAGTTGAGCGAGGAATGGTTTTTCAGCAAGGTGCTTTATTTGAATGGCTAACAGTTGCTGAAAATGTCAACTTTGGACTAAGAATGAAAAAAGAAGATCCAATTGAAACTCAGAAAAAAGTTGACGAATGGTTAGAGATTGTTGGATTAAAAGGTTTTGGAAACACTCCAACTTATCAATTATCTGGAGGAATGCAGCAAAGAGTTGCCCTTGCAAGATGTCTAATCAACAACCCAGATTTGATTTTAATGGATGAACCATTAGGAGCTCTTGATGCTCTTACGAGAGAAAAAATGCAGTCTCTAGTTTTAAAAATTTGGAAAGAAACAGGCAAAACCATTATTCTGATTACTCATTCAGTCGAGGAGGCTTTGCTTCTTGGAGAAAGACTATATGTGATGGCTCCAAGACCAGGAAGAATACATAAAGAATATAATCTGCCATTCGCTTCAATGGGATTAAAAGAAGATTTACGAGAAATTAAAAAAAATAAAGAGTTTTCTCAAAAACGAGAAGAAATCCTTGAAATGATCTGGAACATGGAAGAGGAAATTATGGGGAAAGATAATTAAATGTTAACTCAGATACTAACGTTTCTTATATTCTTCGCTGTAATCGGCTGTATTCTTTATGGAAGAAGATTAATAAGGACTGAAAAAGTAGATGCTGTATTTGGAAATCCAGAGAGAGCACTAGGGGGTACTCACTGGGTAATTGTTGGAAGTAGTTTTTTACTTTTAATTTGGCTTTATTATTCATGGGATATTGCCAAAGGATTTTACCCAAAATCTGCCAACGAACTATGCCAGGTTGCAAAAGTTAATGACTCTTTGCTAGGATTAAAATATCAATTTCCAATTGAGGAAAGAGAGTTCAAAAGTACTTCGCAAATCAAAAAAGAAAATAAAAATTTAAAATTAATTCAAAATGAAATTCAAAATTCTGAAGAACTGAATAGTCAACAAAAAACGATACTGATTAGTTATATTAGTAAAACTAATCAACTTATCCCATTACTTACAAATGAGGATTTATTAGAGATTGAGACTAAACAAAAAATAGATGATATTACTGGAAAAATTAATCTATTAACTGAAAATTTCCAAAAATCTGATTATCCATTTGAAACAGAACAAGAGTTAAATGAAAGATTGAAAGCGGTTGATGAAGAAGGTGGTTGGGGTATAACTAAAGTAAATGCAGGTTCGGGTTCTATTGAAAATACATTAGAAGTACCTTTAGTGCCTGCAACGTATAGAGGTTTAAAGTTTCACACAGCCGCCCAAGAATTAAATTTAATAAGTGATGAATTTTTTAAGTTAAGAAATCATAACCCTCAATTTAAAAATAAGATTAAAGAGCTTAAAGAGGAAATTAAATCTTATAGAAAAAGTTTAAGCGATAGTGAGGAAGTGGCTTCAACATACGCAAAAAATATTGTTAAGATCGCTAGAAGAATAGAATTTGCAAGTATCTACCCTCCAAATGCATTAGATAAGATGCAGGCAGCAATTGTTAAATTTGATAATGCTCAAAAAAAAGAACAAGGTGGATTGAGATTAATTGATATTTTCTTATTTCCTGCAGGAACTATCGTTGCTAGTGGTCCAAGTTGTTCAGAACAGGGATCAGGTAGATGGTTACCTAAGCCATCCGATACCTTCAATAAATTTATATTAATGTCAAAACCCAGTGTCGGTTATAAAGATATTCCTCTATTGTGGATACAAATGGTTGATGTGAGCAAAATGATTGGCTTTATTTTGCCAGACTGGATTGCAGATATTTTACCAGGTGAGTATCCTGTTCATAGTAAAGATGGAATAGTAAAACAAAACTTCAAAGGTGGAGTTTTAAAAATTGTAACTGGTGATTTTAATTTATTTAAAGTGCCTGTTCCTTATGGACATATTTGGGATTCTTTTCTAAGAGTTTTTCTTGGTTTGGTATTTGGGATATTAATTGGTGTCCCTCTTGGTCTTTTTATGGGTTTAAATAGATTTGCAAAAGGTTTTTTTGATCCTTTGATTGAACTTTATAGACCTGTTCCTCCTCTTGCATGGGCTCCTCTAATAATTTCAGTATTAGGAATTGATAATACTGGAAAAGTTTTTTTACTATTTATGGTTTCTTTATCTATAATGATTATTTCAGCACGAGCGGGTGCATCAGGAACGCAATTATCAAAAATTCATGCAGCTCACTCATTGGGAGCATCAAAAAGACAAATATTAAGACATGTTATTTTTCCAAACTCATTACCAGAGATACTTACTGGTATAAGAGTTGCAGTGGGTATGTGTTGGGGAACCTTGGTAGCTGCAGAATTTTTAGCTGGTACTACTGGTATTGGTTTTGTTGAAAATGTAGCCAAGAAATATTTTCAATATGAGGTGATTTGGATAACAATTTTTATAATGGGAATGCTTGGATTATTATTCGATATAACACTAAGAAAAATTATTGATAAAACTATTCCATGGCGTGGAAAAGGTTAAATTGAAGGCTAAAATTATTGATATAAAAGATATAAAATGAATTTAAAAAAAGAGATTAAAATCTCTAAAATTATTAAAAAAGAATTTAAAATTCTGAAAAACTAATTATGCTTTCAAATAAAGAAATTATTGTTCCAAATAATCTATTAAATGCTGCTCTTAAAAATAAAGGAGTGAAAGCTGGAATTGTTAATGCTGGGAAACCATTACCAATGTTATCTGTTCAAGATGCAGTCAAAGAAAATTTAATTGATCCGATTTTTATAGGAGATGAAAAAGAAATTTTAAAGTGTGCAGAAGATTTAAACTGGGATATTTCCAAATATGAAATTATTAATGAACCGGTTGAAAATAATACAGCAGGTATAGCTGCAAAACTCGCTAGTGAAGGAAAAATAAGAATTATAGTCAAAGGACATATACATACAGATATTTTAATGAAAGAGGTTTTAAAAAGAGAATATAACTTAATGGGAAAAACAAGGTTAAGTCATATCTGGCATATGACATTAGAAAAAGATGATAAACCTCTTATAATTACTGATGGTGCTTTAAATGTGTTACCAAATGTAAAAACCAAAATGCATATCTTAAAAAATGTTATTAATTTTTCTCAAAGAATTGGAATTGAAAGACCAAAAATTGCAGTATTGTCTGCTACAGAAGAAGTTTTGGATAGTGTTCCAAGTTCTAAAGAAGCTGAAGAAATTACAAATCTAGCAAAAAAAGAAAATTTAAATGCCGATGTATTTGGGCCTTTAGCTTTTGATAATAGTATATCAAAAAAATCTGCAACTATTAAAGGTATTAAAAATGATGTTGCAGGAATTGCTGATGTTTTATTAGTGCCCAGCGTTGAGACAGGTAATGCATTGGTTAAAATGTTAATATATTTTAGTGGTGCATGTGCTGCAGGAGTAGTTGTAGGTGGTAAAGTACCTGTGGTAATTACTAGCCGCTCCGATGAAGCACCTGCTAGACTAGCATCAATAGCTGCAGCTGTTGTTGCACTAAATTAAATGTTTGATTGCAATAAAATTAAATTTGTCTTAAATAATTTATCAATTATAAAAATGTATTAATGGCTATTACTTATTTAAAAAAGTCTCCAAAAACTTCGTCCACTGACGATAATAAGACAACTGGAATAGTTCAAGATTTATTAAAAAATATCGAAACAACAAAAGAACAAGGCTGTATCGATTTAACTAAAAAATTCGATAAGTATGATGGGGAGATCATAGTATCAAAAGATAAAATTGAGGAGATTAAAAAAACGTTAGATCAAAAAACCAAAGATGATATTCAATTTTCATTCGAAAGAGTTAGAAAATTTGCTGAAGCACAACTTAAAAATTATGGACAAGATTTTGAGGTTGAACTTTCTGATGGCTTGTATGCAGGTCAAAAATTAGTGCCTGTTAATACAGCAGGTTGCTACATCCCAGGTGGAAGATATGCTCACATTGCATCTGCTGTAATGAGTGTAACTACAGCAAAAGTTGCTGGAGTAAAAAATATTATTGCATGTAGTCCTCCTAAAGAAGGTGTTGGTGCCCACCCTACTATTGTATACACAGCTGATCTTTGCGGTGCAGATGTTATTTTAAATTTAGGGGGAGTTCCTGCAATTGCAGCGATGACCAATGGATTATTCAAAAATCCCCCAGCAGATATAATTGTAGGACCAGGAAATCAATTTGTAGCTGAGGCTAAAAGAATTTTATACGGAAAAGTTGGTATTGATTTGTTTGCAGGACCAACTGAAATTGGAATTATAGCTGATGCTAAAGCTGATCCAGAAATTGTTGCGGTAGATTTAGTAGGACAAGCTGAGCATGGATATAACTCACCATGTTGGCTTTATACAACCAGTAAAGAATTAGCCGAAAAAGTAATGAAAAGAGTTCCAGAATTAATTGCAGAACTTCCAGAAGTTCCAAGAACAAGTGCTGAAGCAGCGTGGAGAGATTATGGTGAAGTAATTCTTTGTGACACTGATGAAGAAATAGTAAAAATTAGTGACGAATATGCACCTGAACATTTAGAAGTACAGACCGAAAACTTAGAATGGTATCATGAAAGATTAACAAATTATGGATCATTGTTTGTGGGTGAAGAAACAACTGTTGCATACGGGGATAAATGTTCTGGTACAAATCATATCTTACCAACTAAAGGTGCTGGAAGATATACTGGTGGATTATTTGTTGGAAAATTTATTAAAACTTTAAGCTTTCAAAGAATGACAAAAGAATCTACTAAATTAGTTGGTGCTGCTGCAGCTAGAATTTCTAGATATGAGGGAATGGAAGCTCATGCGAGAACAGGAGATGTAAGACTTAGAAAATATGGTTTTTCTAATTAATTCTCTGGTACAAAAATTAAACACAATCCATTATTACAAAATCTTTTTCCAGTAGCAGTAGGCCCATCTAAAAAAACGTGTCCATGATGTGCACCACAATTTGCACAATGATATTCAATTCTTTTCATTCCAAAAGAATAATCAATCTTAGTTTTAAAAGCTCCTGGCAAAGCTTCAGAAAAAGAAGGCCAACCCGTGCCACTATCGAATTTTGCTTTTGATGAAAATAACTTTGCTCCACAGTTTGCGCAATGATAAAAACCATTTCTCTTTTCTTGAAGTAGTTTACTGGTAAACGGTCTCTCAGTGCCCTCATTAAACATTATATCTTTTTGGGCTTTAGTCAGATCAGGATTAATAATTTTTTTTGTAGCTGATTTTAAAAATTGATAAGGCAATGATACAAAAAGTATAGAAAGTCCAAATAATTTCAAAATTTTTCTTCTTAAAAGCATATTAAATAAGATTAATTTGAAATTAAGATTTTAACATGCGCTATAATTGTCACTCAAAAATGCTTTTAACTAAAGAAAATATGCCGTTTCTTTAATTATATAAATTGTCAGCAAAGACATGAAACTAATAATGAATCCATTAATATATTTCCACGTTTTATCACTCTGAGCATATCTTGAAAAATATACCGATGAATAACCAAGTAAAAAGAAAAATATAAAAGATGCTACTGAAGCTCCAATAGCAAAATAGATTTTTTCATCAAATAAAAAATTTTTTGAAAAATTTCCTAAAAAGAAAACTGTATCGGAATAAACATGTGCATTTAGGTAGGTGAAACCAAGTGTCTTCAATATAACCTTAGCACTAGTAATCTCTTTTTTTTCAATATTGAAATTAGCACTAACACTAAAAGATTTAATTTTTGAATATATGAAATAGATTAAAAAAATTATTAAACAGATGTTTAAAGTGAGCTCTACAAATATATTAAAATATTGATGAAAAAAGTGGAATAAAAGAATGCCTGAAAATATTAAAATTAAGTCTGAAAATGAACAAATTAAACAAACTAAAAAAACATACTGTTTTTTAAGCCCTTGCTCTATTACAAAAATATTTTGAGCACCAATTGCTAGGATTAAACTAAGCCCGGTAATAAAACCTAGTACCAGGTATTCCATCTAAACTTAAATTATTCTGGATTAGCTGTTAAAGTTTTGATCTCTAGAATATTTTCGTTAGGGTCTTTTACAAAAAATGTTTCTTGCTCGTATTTTGTTCCTTTAAATCTTAGATAAGGTTCATCATAATACTTTGCACCTTTTTCTTTCAATCTATTTTTTAAAGTATCAAAATCTTTTCTTGATAAATGAACTCCAAAGTGTGGAACAGAAACGTTACCCATATCTACATCGTGTCTTTCGTTATCTAGTTTATGCTCACTTGCATGGAGAGTTAATTCATTTCCCCAAAAGTCAACATCAGCCCACTCTTGTGCTGAATTATCAAGTCGGCAGCCTAAAGTTTCACTATAAAACTTTTTTGCTGTTTCTAGATCTCCACATGGGATTGCTAGATGAAAACAATTAGTATTTTTGTACATTATTTCTCCTTTAAATACTGTTTAAAAGCACTATATAGACATTAATTATTTTTATCAAGCTGACAAAATTAGATGAATGATTTTTTACAATCTATAATAGACAGAGATCCTGCGGCAAAATCTAAGTTAAGTCTTATCTTAACTTACCCAGGGGTTAAGGCTATTTTTTTTCATAAAATTGCAAATTTTTTTGCGATTGCAAAATTTGATTTAGTTGCAAGAATCATTTCTCAATTTTCAAGATTTTTAACAGGAATAGAAATTCATCCAAAGGCAAAGATTGGAAAAAATTTATTTATTGATCACGGTATGGGAGTTGTTATCGGCGAGACGTCTGAGATTGGAAACAATGTTACTATTTATCATAATGTTACATTAGGTGGAATTGCTCCAAGTATAAATACTAATGATCAAAGAAATACTAAAAGACACCCAACTTTAGAAGATAATGTTGTTGTTGGATCTGGTGCTCAAATTTTAGGACCAATAACAGTTGGTAAAAATTCCTTAATCGGTGCAAACGCGGTGGTTACTAAAAATGTTCCAGAGAAATCAATAATGGTAGGAATTCCAGCTACAAGAGTTGGTGATGCTACAAAAGGATTTCAACCTTATGCTGTTACTGATAAAGACAAAGATTAATGTCACAAATAAAAAATAATTTTATCGAGTCGGTTGGCAATACGCCTTTAATAAAATTAAAAGCAGCCTCAGAGATCACTGGATGTAATATTTATGGAAAAGCGGAGTACCTAAATCCAGGTGGATCAGTTAAAGATAGAGCTGCTCTTGCACTAATAAAAGATGCACAAGAAAAAAAACTAATTTCAGAAGGTGGAATTGTTGTTGAAGGTACCGCGGGTAATACTGGGATTGGTTTATGTCTTTTAGGAAATTCCTTAGGTTATAAGACAATTATTGTAATGAATGACAACCAAACCCAAGAAAAAAAAGATACTTTAAAAAATATTGGTGCAGATCTTAGACTAGTTCCACCTAAGCCATACAAAGATGATGGTAACTATGTAAAAGTTGCGGGTCGTCTTGCTGAAGAATTAAAAAGTACAAATAACAAGGGTGTGGTTTGGGCAAACCAATTTGATAACACTGCCAATGCAAAAGGTCATTACGAAACGACTGGACCAGAAATTTGGGAACAAACTGATGGTAAAGTAGATGGTTTTGTCTGTGCGTCAGGAACCGGAGGCACAATCGGTGGTGTAAGTAAATTTTTAAAAGAAAAAAATAAGAATATAAAAATTTATTTGTCAGATCCAACAGGCTCTGCACTCTATAATCATATTATGAATGGTGAACTTAAAGCTGAGGGTGGATCAATAACTGAAGGTATTGGTTCAAGCAGAATAACTAAAAACTTTGCTGAAGCTAAAATTGATGGTGCTTTTTCAATCAGTGATCAAGAATCATTACCCGTGCTTTATGATTTAATACAGCATGAGGGGTTAAGTTTAGGAACTAGTTGTGGAGTAAATATTGCAGGTGCAATTAGATTAGGAAAAGAGCTAGGCCCAGGAAAAACGATAGTCACAATTCTTTGTGATAGATCAGATAAATACAACTCAAAGATGTTTAATAAATCTTTTTTAAAGGAAAAAAACCTCCCTATTCCTAGCTGGTTATAATAACGCATACCAGGCATGTAACAAAACAGTTACATTTTTATATTAATATTATTTAACGTCGGGAGATTATGAAAAAAATTATTATATTTTTATCTTTTTTCATCTTTACATCTGCTAATGCAGAAATGAGTGATAAAGATAAATCAAAAGCATGGGATTGTGTTGGTATTTATATGGCCAACTACTTTCTTCCATCAGGTGAAAAATTTGAGTACGGAATGAAAGAAAAATCAATTTCAACTGTGAAAGTTTTAAAAACCTATGCGCTTGAAATAGGTATTCCAGAAAAAGATTGGGATGCTGGAGTAAACAAAGCAGTTGATAAACATTACGGCTCAAAATACGACAAAACTATAACTGACAAATGTCATACTTTTGTTGAAGCTTTAGTTCCTAATGGAGCTGAAAGAGTAAAAAAAGTAGTTCAAACTTTATATTAGGGAGAAATTTATGGAAAAAGAAATGTTAGTAGTAGCTAAATTAAAAGAGGGAATGTTTGAAAAATTTATGGGATTTATGCAATCACCTGAAGGTTTAGCAGAAAGAGCAAAAGTTGCAGTAGTAGAAAAAACAATTGGAACAGTAACACCAGATAAAAGCACCGTTATGTTTAAGATTTTTTGTACTGACGAGGCAGCTCTATATAAATTTATAGAGGGAACTGAAGTATCAAAACCTATTATGTCAGCAGTATTAGATAGTTACTCAGTTTATCATTTAACCAAAGCAAAATAACTGAAAGGAAAAAATGAAAAACTATATGGTAACTCACACTTTCAAATCGAAAGAAATGAAAGAAAAATTTAGTGAAACAGTAGCTTCAATGAAAATGGAAGACATTGTTAAATCAATGACAAGTGATAAAGCAGCATGTCAAATGACTTGGAACACTCCAGGTGATACAATGCAAATGTTTTGTTGGTGGAAAGCTAACAGTGAAGCGGATATCAATAATCAATTGGGTCAAATGAATGATTTCTTTGAGCCACATAAATTTACTGAGTGTACTGACCAAGTGATGGACTATAACGCTTAAAAGAGAAATTTATGAAAGCAATCTATACAAGAACCATTGGTGTTTACGATGATAAACTTGATGAAGCTATGGAAATCTCTAAAGGTTTGGCAAAAGTTAGAAAAAAACATTATCCAGATCATGAAGTTTACTTTTCATTTCAAATTGGTGGTAACCCAAGGACGGTAAGAGAAACACTTGTGGGCGAGCAGTTTACTGATAAAGCATTTGAAAATGATACAAACATGTCAGCTGATCCTGAATTCATTGAACTTCAGAAAAAAATGAAGGGTGTTTTTAAAGAAGGTACAATTCAGGATGAAATGAGAATGGTTTTTAACGATTAGGAGAAAAAATGTTAGAAAAATTTAATGGGATATTTTATTTAATAATTTATTTAGTTCACTTTATTGGAGTTGGTGTTTACGCATTTCAAACTATTTTTGGCACTAAAAGCTTCATGGAAAGATTTGGCATAGATCCAAGTGGAGCAATAATGATTAGAATGGCAGGAGCATTTATGCTTGCTGTATTTTTAATGTCAATCTATGTAGGTTTTATAAGGCCTGGAGGTTTGGAAAATACATGGGGATTCTTAAATTTAGTTTTTATAAATAATCTATGTATTTTTTTATGTAATTTTTATTCTATTAAAATAAATAAAACAGGTGTGAATGAAAAAACTACAAACGAGGGTGTTATTGCACCGTTTGTATTTACAATTATGAGTGCAATTTTATGCTACGGTTTAGCTGATAAAATTTACACTTAATGTCTGGGTTTGCGATATTCAACATAGAGGTAAAAAAACCTGAGGAATATAAAGAGTACGTAAAAAAAGTGAGACCGATTGCTGAAAAATTTGGTGGAGAATATATTGTCAGAGGTGGTGAAACAAAAGTATTAGAGGGAACTTGGGCATATCCTAGAACAGTTGTTATTAAATTTCCAAGTTATGAAAAAGCTTTAGAGTGGTATAACTCTGATGAATACAAACCAATTAAACAAATCCGTTTAGAAAACTCAATTGGTAACGGAATAATAATTAAAGGAGTATAAAATGTCGATATTAAAAAGATATACTGATGCAATAGATAAAAAAGATGAGACAACTATGAATGAACTTTTGCATGATGATTTTAAATTCACAATGCATAAATCTGGAAATTCTTTAGGAAAAGCTGATGTTATAAAGTGGGCAATGAGTGGAGATATAAATCAAGATAAAACTAGAGTTGTATATGAAAATGATGAGGTGGGTGTACACCATTCTTTTGTTACATTTAATGACGGAAATGTTGAAGCTGTAATGGCGGTTTATAGATATAAAGACGGAAAAATTGTTAGTTTAGAAACTGGCGCTACTCCAATGTCTAAGTAAGTGAAAAAAATTTCATTCATTTTTATTTTTTTCTTATTTTCATCGTCTTTATTTGCTGATGATAATAAAAAAGAAATTGATAAATTATTTGTTCAATTAAAAAGTGCTTTAAATTTTGAAAATTCAAAAAAAATAGAGGATAAAATTTGGGATCTTTGGACTACTCACCCAACTAAAAATAATTTAACAAAATTATTAGCTGATGGGTCATCTGCAATGATGAATAATAAACTTGATGATGCTTATGATAAATTTACTGAAGTAATTGAGCTTGATCCTAATTGGGCTGAAGCTTGGAATAAAAGAGCAACAGTATTATATTTAATGGGTAAATACGAGCTATCACAAGCTGATATTGACAAGGTACTTAAGATAGAAAAAAGACATTTCGGTGCACTAACAGGCCAAGGTTTAGTTCAAACAGCTTTAAAAAACTACCAAAAAGCTATTGATAGTTACATTGAAGCTCATAAAGTTCATCCGTTTATGAAGTCTCCTATGATTATGATGGAAAAGCTCCAAATTGAATTGCAAAAACAAAGTATTTAAAAATGTTTCCAAAAAAATATTCTAACCTTTTATTTATATTAGTTATGGGATTTGGGATGAGTCTTTTAATGACACTAATAATTACTTATATAAATACTGGAATGGATAATGAGTATGTCGACCGTTTTTTTAAAGCATGGTCAGTAAGTCTTCCAATTGCAATAATTGCTGCCCTTCTTGTAGGTCCCCCGATTAAAAAATTGGTAGATAAAATTACCAAATAAGAATATCTTTTATTTGTGAGTAACTTTATAGCTTTTCTAATTCTTATACTTGCTGTCATATTAGGAACTGCAGCAAATAGTTTTGCAAAAAGTGCAAATGGTTTCACATTGTTAGTTCCTAGTTTGATTACTGCAATCACAATAATTGGTTGTATGTTTACTCTTTCAATAGTGATGAAAACTATACCTGTTGGTATTACTTATGCATCTTTTGCTGGTCTTTGCATAGTAGCGACTTCAATTGTTGGAATATATAAATTCAATCAAGTGCCTGATCTATTCACAATCATTGGTTTGATATTAATTATATCAGGAGTCTTAATTGTTAATCTGCTGGGTAAAACAGGATAATTTATGGCAAATTTATCTGGTTATATCTTTTTAGCTTTGGCGATCCTTCTTGGAATAACTTCAAATGGTTTTTTAAAATCAACTAATGGATTTACAATAATTGGGCCAACTATTTTTTGTATCATATCTATAGTTGCTTGTATTTTTTGTTTATCTAAAGCTATGAATATTATCCCAGTTGGTTTTACATACGCAACATATGGAGGTTTAACGATTACTGCAGTAACACTGTTTGGTGTTTTTAAATATCAGCAAATTCCAAACCTTTATGGGATTATTGGAATAAGTTTAATAATTATTGGTGTAATTCTTTTAAATACTTTAGGTAAAACTAGCTAGAAACTGGTTTTAAAATTTTAAGCATTTTTTTATGTAAATTATTATTAGCTGAGCAAATAATATTTCCAGCTTTCTTGGCATCATCATTTTTCCAAGTCGAGACAATCCCTTTTGCAGCCTCAATAATTGGTATTAAAGCATGAATATCCCAAATTTTATTTCCACATTGAATAACAACATCAAGTTTACCCTCGGCAAAATGAGAATAACTTAAAGCATCCGAACAGGGAAATTGCATTCTTTTTAAAATTTGAGGAATTTTTTTTTGTTTATTTAATGACAGACTGCCGTGAAAAGCTGCAGACAATTTCATTTTAGAATAAGTTGCTTTTTGGTTTACAAGTATTTTCTTTTTCTTTCCATTTTCTGAAACATACGCAGAATTAAATGAGGTATTAAAATAAAACTTTTTAAGAATTGGAAAATTAGCAAGACCTACGACTGGGTTACCTTTATAATTTAAAGATATCAAATTACTCCAAGTTGGATTTCCTATCACAAATGATCGAGTTCCATCTATAGGATCTATAACCCATGAATAATCACTTTTAGTTTTTTTATAGCCGAATTCTTCACCTATAATTTGGTGATTTGGAAACTTTTTTTTAATCTCATTTCTGATGAATCGTTCAAAAGCCTTGTCAGCGGTTGTTACAGGGTCATAACCACTTCTAAGTTTATTCGATACTTTAAAGGGTTTGTTTAATTTAGAGTAATAAAATCTAGTTAATTTCTTAGCTAAACTTTCAATGAACTTTGAATAAAGTTTATAATCTGATGATTTTAAAATTTGCACAACGCTCTAATACTATTTTATTAGTATTGATTAAAGCAAAATTTTAAATAATGATTTAAAAATAGATGAAATTAGAGTTAAAAGATAACAAGGTATTTTTTGAAAATAAGGGTCATAAAAAAGAGATCCACCCATTTTGGCTTAGAGAAAGAGTTAACGGAGAAAACTTTGTTGATAAGTCTACTCAACAAAGATTATTTGACCCAACTCAATTACCAGAAAACATTCAAATCAAAGATTTAAGCTTAAAAAGTAATTTTTTAGAAATTAAATTCAATGATGGAGCTTCAACAAAGATCTCTATAATTGATATTTTTAAGGAATTCTCAAATATTAATGATGTTAAACAAATCAAAAAAATAAAATGGGACTCCTCATTTAAAAATCAAAATACTTTTGAATTTAAAGATAATCTATTTGAAACTGATGAGATGTACAAAGCCTTAGTCAATTTTTATCAATATGGTTTTGTAATCTTTAAAAACGTGCCAACAAAAAATAATTTTATTATAAACTTTGCAAATTCTATAGGAAGTGTGAGACGTACAAACTTTGGTGAGTTTTTTAATGTAAAATCAAAACCAAATCCAAATGACTTAGCTTACACTTCTTTACCTTTGGCTCCTCATACTGATAATCCATATAGAAATCCTGTGCCATGTATTCAAATGCTTCATTGTATAGAAAATGAAGTTACTGGAGGTTTATCAACTCTAGTTGATGGATATACTGTTTCTGAGAAACTAAAAAAAGATTTTCCAGAATATTATAAAATTTTAACTGAGGTAAAGATACGTTTTCAATTTATTGATGAAAGTGTGATTTTAGAGGATTGGGCTGAAATGATCCAGTTAGATGAAAACAGTAATTTCAAACAAGTACGTTTTAGTCCAAGATTAGATTTTGTCCCATTAATTGATAAAGAAAAACTAGAATTATTTTATTCTGCAAGAAAAAAAATATCTGAACTTTATAATTCAAAAAATTATAGAATAGAATTTAAGCTTCTTCCAGGGGATCTGTTAATGATGGATAACTATAGATTGTTACATGGCAGAACCACTTATGATGCTAATGAGGGAAATCGTTTTCTTCAGGGATGTTATATTGATTATGATAGCACTGAGGGAAGGCTTAAACATTTAAAAAGAAAATTTAATTATTAGGATAAATTTTCTATCTGTTTCTCAGCCTCTTTTATTGATTTTTCATAATCTAGGGACATTTGATCAGCACTTACTACCTCTACCTTTTCTATGCCAAAAAAATTTAAAATAAACTTCAACCAAGGAGTTAGAAAATCCTCATTGCTATTTAGCTTTGTCCCACCCGAAGTAATTACTAAATAAGCTTTCTTATTTTTTAGTAACCCTTCCCTTCTTCCATTGGGTTTAAATCTAAAAGTTTCCCCTACTCTTGCTGCAAGATCTGACCAGGCTTTTAAAGTTGCTGGAGGTCCATAATTATAAATTGGAGCAGAAATGATTATAATATCACTCTCTTTCAATTCTTTTACAAGTGTATCTGAGAGTTTGAACATTTTTTTATGTGTCTCTGTTTGATCTTTTGGATCTATTTTCATCCCTGACTCTGTTAAATTAGACACAAAAACCATTTCATCATTTAGATCTCTATAAATAACTTCATCATCAGGTTTTTTTATTTTATCTAAAAGTTTTTTTGCTAAAGCTCTTGAAGTTGAACCATCTTTTCTAGCACTAGAGTCTATTTGATAAATTTTCATAATTTAATTTACCCAAAATTTTGTAAGAATGGAAAAATATTTATTAAATAATATCCCAAAGCTTGCAATTGATTGGTTAATATCAAAATACCAGTAATTAATAGAATTATTCCACCTATTTTTGACACTAAATTAATATTCTTTCTAAAATTTTTTGAAAAAATAAGGAACCTTTGTATTAAATAACCTGATAAAATAAACGGAATAGCTAATCCAATAGAATAAAAAGATAACAACAATATTCCTTGGCTTAAACTTTCCTCAGTTGCAGCTAAAACTAAAATAGATCCTAAAATAGGCCCAATACATGGTGTCCAACCAAATGCAAATGCCATTCCTATTAATATTGGGCTAAATATACTTTTATTAATATTTGTTTGAATTCTCTTTTCATAATTTAAAAATTTTAAATTTATTATTCCAATTATATGAAGCGATAAGACTATTATTATTAATCCTGCAGCTATTCTTAACTCATAAGAATTTTCTAAAAAAATTTGTCCTAGAAAAGTTGAAGCAGCTCCAAAAGTTATAAAGACTAAAGAAAAACCAACTGTAAATAGAATAATTGGAAATAAATTGATATTCTTTTTATCAACAAGCTCATTTATAGAACTTCCAGAAATATAAGAAATATAACCTGGTATGAGTGGTAAAACACATGGTGATAAAAAACTTATCAATCCAGCTCCAAATGCGATAATTAATTCAATCATTATTTTTCTTTAACAACTTTCAATTTTTGTTCACCAAGATTATCTACTCTTAAAATCATTTCATCACCATCTTTTAAATAATCAGGTGGTGTCATCCCCATTCCTACTCCAGCAGGTGTACCTGTTGTTATAATATCCCCTGGCATAAGAGTTATAAATTGACTGATATGTGAAATTAAGAAATTAAAATTAAAAATCATTAAACTGGTATTTCCAGTTTGTCTTCTTTTTCCATTAAGATCTAATGATAAATTTAAATTAAATAAATTATCAATTTCATCATTTGTAACCAAATAGGGACCCAATGGACCAAAGGTATCTCCAGATTTTCCTTTTACCCATTGACCACCTCTATCTTTTTGCCATTCTCTTTCACTTATATCGTTGCAAATACAATAAGCTAATACATGTTTTTGAGCTTCATCCTCTTTAACATATTTAGCTTTGCTTCCAATAACCATTGCAATTTCAACTTCGTGATCTAAAGACTTTGAATTTTTTGGTATTACAATATTGTCATTTGGACCAATAATACAATTTGGGGATTTATTAAAAACAATTGGCTCTTTTGGAGCATCAGAATTTGTTTCCTCTGCATGAGCCTTATAATTTAAACCTATTGCAATAAAATTTGCTGGTTTAATTACACAGGGTCCAATTCTGTGCTTCCCTTCAATCAATGGGAGTGAATTTAAATCTAGTTTTTTTATTTTATCTAAATTTTCAAAATTTAAATTCTCTGGTGTAAAATCAGTTATAATATTTGAAAGGTTTCGAATATTATTTTGATTATCTAAAATTGCGGGTATTTCCTTGCCATGCTCACCAACCCTTAAAAGTTTCATCAATTAACCTTTAATACCAAGATGAGTATATTTAATGTTTAGATAATCTTTTATTGCCATTGACCCACCTTCACGTCCATAACCACTTTGTTTAATTCCCCCAAAAGGTGCTTCTGCAATAGCTACCATAGGTGTGTTAACAGCGACTGAACCTGTTTCTAATTGTTCTGACGCAAGATGTGCTGTCTCCATTGAGTTGGTGCATACATAACTACACAAACCAAGCTCATGATTATTAGCTCTTTTAATTACATCATCAAAAGATTTGAATGATAACATTGGAACCAATGGCCCAAAAGGCTCTTGTTTCATTATCGTAAAATCATCTTTTACGTCATCAAATATTGTAGGTTCATAATAAAAACCTTTATTAAACCCAGAGGGTCTTTTTCCACCAAGTAAAACTTTTGCACCTTCTTCTTTAGTTTTTTCAACTAATTCCTCTATTTCGTTTAGCCTCTTTTTTGTGGTTAATGGACCTAATTGAGTTGAAGGATCCATACCGTCACCTATTTTCAATTTTTTTGTTTTCTCGATAAATAAATTTACAAATTCGTCCTTTTTTCTCTCGTGAATATAAAATCTGTTAGGTGATATACAAACTTGACCATTGTTTCTAAATTTAGCAGCAATTGCCATATCAGCTGCTTTTTTAATATCAGCATCATCAAACACAATAAAAGGTGAATGACCTGACAACTCCATTGTTACTCTTTGAACTTTATCTGCAGCTTGTTTTAATATTAGCTTTCCAACTCTCGATGATCCAGTTATAGAAATTTTTTTGACTATATCTGAAGCTATCAATTGTTGAGCGATACTTGGTGGATCACCTGATAAAAGATTCACTACGCCTGGTGGGACACCACATTCTCTACATATATCAACCATCTCCATTACAATTCCTGGAGTTATTACATCAGGTTTAACTATAACAGAACACCCAGCAGCTAATGCAGTTGAAATTTTTCTAGCAGATAATACTGCAGGAAAATTCCAAGGTGTTAATGCTGCAACAACACCAACTGGTTGATAGTAAACATGTACTCTTGTATCCTCAAATCTACTTTCAACAGTTTGTCCATAAATTCTTTTTGTTTCTTCGGCATTCCATTCAAAAATATCTGCAGCACCTCCTACTTCACCTTTAGCTTCTGCGAAAGGTTTTCCAACTTCTAATGTCATCCATTTAGCAAGCACATCTTGTTTCTCTCTCATTTTGTCTGCTATTCTTCTAATGATGTAAGATCTTTGCCAAGGAGCAGTTTTTTTCCAGACTTCTAATCCTTTTACAGCAGAATTTAATGCTCTATCAACATCCTCTGGCGTAGCTTTAGAGGCTTTTCCCAAAACTTCTTCATTTGCTGGATTAATTACTTCGTAAGTTCCTCCATCTGATGATTTTTGCCATTTACCATCGATAAATTGTCCAAATTTTTCGTACATAAATTCAATTTAGCATTACTATAAGTTGTGTCTACTATGTAATTTTTACACATTAATTATCTCTGATTAGATGATACTCTTATTAAAAAAAGGAGTTCAAGATGAAAGCATATATAATGGGTAATTACACTGAAAAAGCTTTTCAGGGTTTTTTAAAAGATCCAACAAGTGATAGAAAAGCTGTTGTAGAACAATTAACAAAAGCTATGGGTGGAACAATGCATAGCATGGATATCGTTAGAGGTTCTTATGATTTTGTAGTTGTTACTGACGTTCCAAGTTTTGATGATTTTGCAGCAATTAAATTGGTTGTTGAAGCATCTGGAGCTGTAAGAAATTTGACAATGCTTGAAGCAATTGATTTTACAAAAGCTACAACAAAAGCTAGTAAAATTGGTTACAAAGCCCCAGGTCAATAATCTTTTGGTATAACTTCCAGCCGTGGACTGGAAGTTATATTAATTTTTTTTTAATTTGGAGGAAAATTTAAGATTTTCGTTATTAAATTTTGAAGAATGCTTTTGGATGTAATCATCCATAATTTTTACTTTTTCATCTTCAAATTCAGAAACTTTTCTACTATTTAAATCAACATATAAAGCGAGAACTTCTATTGTTGATGCGAGAAACTTTTTTTCTTTATGAACCATTTCCATTTTATATTGAAGTCTTTTTTTGTCGTGATCAAAATAAATTAGATTAACATCAACCTCATCATCAACTTTGAGCTCTTGATTGTAGGTAATATTTGACTCTACTATCATAGTGCTTTTGCCAGTTGTTTTTGCTGAGTGCTCTCCCATTTTGAATATATTATTCAAAGTATCTGCTCCATATTTATCAAAGATCAAAAGATAATATGATACGTTCATATGATCATTATAATCTATCCAATCTTTAATGATTTTTTGAGAACTTAAGTAAACAGACATAAAAAATTAGTGAATAATTAATTTTTCTTTGGGTCGTTATCTACAACCAGACAAATCTCAGATTTTGTCAAAAATCTTTTTCCAGTACCATTATCTAATGAAAACATTCCACCAATGCCATTAACAGCATCTATTGTTAAATCAGTATGTTTCCATTTTTCATATTGGTCATCGTTCATGTAAAAAGGCACTCCCCCAATTTCTCCAAGTTTTACATCACTAGAACCAACCATATACTCATTTCTAGGATAACACATTGGTGCACTTCCGTCACAACATCCACCAGACTGGTGGAATAATAGCTCTTCACCATGTTGAGCTTTAAGCTCTTCAATCAATTTTAGTGCTGAACTCGTTGCTTTTACTTTCATAAAAAATATGGCCCGTGATTCCTCACGGGCCATTATATATTAGATTATTTTTAAAAGAAGCCTAATTTCTTTTCACTGTAAGACACGTGAAGATTTTTCACTTGTCTGTAGTGGTTAAGCATCATTTTATGTGTTTCTCTTCCAATACCAGATTGTTTGTATCCACCGAACGCAGCATGCGCAGGATAAGCGTGGTAACAGTTAGTCCATACTCTACCAGCTTGTATTTCTCTACCCATTCTGTAAGCGATATTTCCATTTCTAGTCCAAACACCAGCACCTAAACCATAAAGTGTGTCATTAGCAATTTGTAATGCTTCTGCCTCATCTTTAAACTTAGTTACTGATACAACTGGTCCAAAAATTTCTTCTTGGAAGATACGCATTGAGTTATTACCCTCAAAAATAGTTGGTTCAATGTAGTTTCCTTTTTCTAAACCACTATTGATTTTTGCAACATTTCCACCACATAGAACTTTGGCACCTTCTTTCTTACCTAAATCTAGATAAGATTTGATTTTTTCCATTTGTTCTAATGATGCTTGTGCTCCAATCATTGTTTCCATTTTCAAAGGATTGTCTTGTTTTACAGCTTTTGTTCTAGCAATAGCTTTCTCCATGAACTTATCATAGATAGACTCTTGAACTAGTACTCTGCTTGGACAAGTACAAACTTCACCTTGGTTTAATGTGAACATTGCAAAACCCTCTAAACACTTATCAAAGAAGTCATCATCTTTTGCCATGACGTCTTCAAAGAAAATGTTAGGAGATTTTCCACCTAGCTCCAACGTAATTGGTATCAAGTTTTGTGATGCATACTGCATAATCAATCTACCAGTTGTTGTTTCACCAGTGAAAGCAATCTTTTTGATTCTTTTTGATGATGCTAGTGGTTTTCCAGCTTCTAAACCAAAGCCACTTACTACGTTCACCACTCCTGGAGGTAATAAATCTCCAATTAGTTCCATAAGTAACATGATTGATGCTGGTGTTTGCTCAGCTGGTTTTAGCACTACACAGTTTCCTGCTGCTAAAGCTGGAGCAAGTTTCCAAGTTGCCATTAGTAATGGAAAGTTCCATGGTATAATTTGTCCAACTACACCTAGTGGTTCTGGAATGTGATAAGAATATTCACTGTTACTGATTTCAGCAACTGAACCTTCCTCTGCTCTGATTACTCCAGCAAAATATCTCCAATGATCTATTACTAGTGGTAAATCAGCAGCCATACATTCTCTAATTGGCTTACCATTATCTAAACATTCAGCTGTTGCTAATACATTAAGATTTTTCTCAATGACATCTGCAATTTTAAGAAGAATGTTTGATCTTTCCGTAATTGAAGTTTTACCCCAAGTTGGGAAAGCTGCGTGAGCTGCATCTAATGCTGCATCTACGTCTTTTTCATTTGATCGTGCAACTGAACAGATTACTTCATTTGAAATTGGAGATGTATTATCAAAATACTTTCCAGATTTAGGTTCTACAAACTTACCGTTAATGTAGTTCCCGTATTTTGCTTTGAACGGGAATTTTACTTTCAAATGAGAAGTATCTAATACAGATGACACTTTCATAGCTTCTGCACTCATTTTTTTTACTCCTCTTGTTTTTTTTATTGATTTAAGCTTATTATTTTTTCTAGATTTTTTAGAACGCTTCTTAGTCGCAGACTTTTTTGCCTTAACTTTTTTATTCGTTCTTATTTTTTTTCTAGAAGATTTAACCAATTTAGTTTTTCTTTTATTGGTTTTTGGCTTAGCTTTTTTCTTTCTTTTAGTAGCCATAGTTAATTAAACTCATAATATTAATCTATGTCTATTTCTTAAAATCTTATTTACTACCTGCAATTGAAGGAACACAACATCTTGTGGTGAAATTTTGGGTGATTAATATTTTTTTTTTCTATAAGTAGTCTTTAAATATGGACCAAAATTTCTTTAATAAAGTTAGAATTTTAGATGGTGGTATGGGCCAGGAACTTCTTGCTAGAGGAATGGAGCCTAATGGTACTTTATGGAGTGCTAATGCTTTACTTCAAGAAAAATACCACCAGCTTTTATTAGATACTCATTTAGATTTTATTAAAGCGGGTGCAGAAGTAATTGTCACTACAACTTTTACAACAAGAAAATCCCGTTTAAGGGATAATAATGTTTTTGATAAATATGAATATCTCAATAAAAAAGCTGGAGAAATTGCTCAAAAAGCAAAAAAAAATTATCCTAATGTTTTAGTAGCTGGTGGTTTGCCTCCACAAAACTTAACTTATGAAGCAGATAACAGTGCTGATGATGAGATGAGAGAAAATTTTAATAGTCAAGCAAAGCTATTAAATCCTTATATTGATTTTTTTTATTTTGATGTCTTAAGCAGTATTAGAGAATTTAAAATTGCTATTGAAAGTATAAAAGAATTTAACAAACCCTATTTATTAGGTGCACATATTTCTGAAGGAAATCATTTACCAAGTGGTGAAAAAATTAAAAAAATTATAAATGATATAGAACATTATAAATTAATGGGAATTATATTATCTTGTGTTTCACCTGAAAATTTTGAACTCAATCTTGGAGAAATTAAAAATTTAGGAGTTCCATTTGGATTTAAATTGAATGCTTTTATAAAAACAAATTCAAAACCTAATTATAACGATGCATATAAAAAACATAAAACTGGAAATCCAAATGAATTCCTTGGGGTAAGAAAAGATTTAACTCCAGAGAAAATGCTAGAATTCGCAAAAAAATTTAAAGATGCAGGAGCTACAATTATTGGTGGTTGCTGTGAAACTACACCCTTACATATTGAAGCTTTTTCTAAGCTTAAGTAGTTTTTTTGTAATCAGCTTTTCTTACAAAATAAATTCCAACTGAAACAGCGATTAAAGAAATTAATACTTTTGTGGTAATTAATTCTTTTAAAAATATATAACTTAAAATTGTTCCAAAAATTGGAATTAGATATGAAACTTGTGATTGGAAAATTAAACCATTATTAACTAAAATTCTAAATCGTAACAACCAAGCAATACCTGTTGAAACAAGACCTAAATAAATAACAGAAATTGTCGAGTCTAATCTTGGTGTTAAATTCCAAGGCTGTTCTATAAAACTAACCAGTGGTATCAAAATAATTGTAGCCCAAATTAATATAGATCCGGTTACATTTTCATTTTTTTTTCTTACTGATTTTTAAAGTTAGTACACCACCAATTACATAACAAGTTGAGCCTAAAAGAATTAATAGAGCAGATAGAAAATTATTTTCATCAATCAATAAATTATCTGAAAATAAATAAAGTATTCCAGAAAACCCTATTAAAATTCCTAATGTTTTAATAAAATTAAACTTTTCATTTGTCGTATAAAAATGACCTAGAACAGTTGAGCTTAAAGGTGTGGTTGACATTAAAATTGCTGCTAAGTTACTTTGAACTGATTGAACTCCATAAGCTATCAAATAAAAAGGTGCTACTAAGTTTATAAATCCAATCATAGCAAACCAATGCCAGTCTTTTGAGAATGCTTCTATTTTTATATTTTTATAATAACAAAGTAATAAAACTGGAATGGCTCCAAAAAAAACTCTTAAAAATGCGATGGTAACTGGACCATATGAGTATGTTGCAATTTTAATATTAAAAAAGGCAGAAGCCCAAATTAATGCAAGCAAAATTAACAAAAGGTAATCTGTAATTTTAGCTTGTCTCATTCAGTAATCTCCTCAGTAACTCCATTTGTAATTTTTTTTAAATTTGTAAAATCTATTTTAAATACACAGTTTGGATGACCAGCAGCAGCAAACAGTAAGTTAAATCTACTTAAAGATTTATCTATTAAAATTTCAATCTTTTTTAAATGACCAATAGGTGAAACTCCTCCAATTGTATAACCTGTAATATTTTTTACATCTTCGGCTGAAGCCATAGATGCATCCTTTATTTTAAGTGCCTCCTTAATCAGTTTTAATGATGCCCTTTTATCGCCTGCAACCAAGCATAAAGTGAAACTATTCTCAGTTTTAAAGAGTAAACTTTTCACAATTGCTCCTACCTCACAACCTAAAGATGAAGCTGCCTCAAGGGCAGTCCTGGCAGAGGTTTCAAGAACTATTATATTTTGAGATTCATCATAATCCTTAAGGATTTTTTCAACTCTTTGAACTGGCTCTTTGTATAATAAACTCATTATTCAACTTTTAATTGTTAGTCATTTTGCACATTACCTATTAAACTTATGTAAAAAATGCATAGGTGATATCAATTAAAAGAGCATTATCTATCAGTCTTTTTTTGTTATTACAACGCCCAGTATTATAAAGGAGAGATTATGAGTTCAAGTAATGTATTAAAGACGATTAAAGATAAAGATATTGAATACGTAGATCTAAGATTTACTGATCCTAGAGGTAAACTTCAACATGTAACCATGGATGCCAAAATGGTGGATGAAGATATGTTGAACGAAGGAATTTTTTTTGACGGTTCCTCTATAGCTGGCTGGAAAGCTATTAATGAGTCTGACATGATCCTTAAGCCAGATAATTCTAGAGCGATCGTAGATCCATTCACATCTCATAATACATTAAATCTTTTTTGCGATGTTTTAGATGCAATTAAAAAGGATCCTTATGAAAGAGATCCTAGAGGGACAGCTAAAAAAGCTGAGGCTTACCTAAAAAGTTCAGGAATTGGAGATAAAGCATTTTTTGGTCCTGAAGCTGAATTTTTTGTTTTTGATGATGTAAGATTCAAAAATGACATGAATGAAACCGGATTTAAAATAGATAGTAAGGAAGGTCCTTACAATTCAGGAAGAGAATACGAAAATGGTAACATGGGTCACAGACCAGGAATTAAAGGTGGTTATTTCCCGGTTCCGCCTGTTGATAGTGAACAAGATATGAGAAGTGAATATCTAAAAGCTATGAAAGAAATGGGAATTAAAGTTGAAAAACACCACCATGAAGTTGCACCTAGCCAACACGAGCTTGGAATGTATTTTGGAACTCTTGTGGATCAAGCGGATAACTTACAGCTTTATAAATATGCTGTTCACATGGTTTCTAACTCGTTTGGTAAGACAGCTACCTTTATGCCTAAACCTGTTAAAGGTGATAATGGTTCAGGTATGCACGTTCACCAATCCATTTGGAAAGGTGATACTGCATTATTTTCAGGTGATAAATATGCGGGCTTATCTGATACAGCTTTACACTACATAGGTGGTATTTTAAAACATGCAAAAGCAATTAATGCTTTTTCAAACGCTACGACCAATAGTTACAAAAGACTAATTCCAGGATTTGAGGCTCCAGTTTTATTAGCTTATTCGGCTAGAAACAGATCAGCATCTTGTAGAATTCCTATTACTCTAAGTAAAAAAGCAGCTAGATGTGAAATTAGATTTGGTGATGCTGCTGGTAATCCATATTTAACATTCTCCGCAATGTTAATGGCTGGTTTAGATGGAATTAAAAATAAAATTGATCCAGGTAAATCATTTGATAAAGATCTTTATGCTTTATCGGAAGATGAAGTTAAGAAAATTCCAACTGTTTGTGGATCTTTAAGAGAAGCAATGGAAAGTCTTGATAAAGATAGAGATTTCTTAAAACAAGGTAATGTATTTACTGATGATCAAATTGATGCTTATATTGCATTAAAGTTTGAAGAAATACACAATTTTGAACACACACCTCATCCGATAGAGTTTGAGATGTATTACAGTTGTTAATTTTTATTGTCTGGTTTTAGCAATTTTGTTTTTGCCAGAACCTTTTTTAACAATGTAATCAAGTGTTCCATTTGCTCCAGTATCAACAGATTTTATAAGAGATCTTAAAAAAGTTTTTCTCTTTTCTTTTCTGTCCTCGCTGTTTTGCAAATTTCTGATTTCAAAGACGTTCATAGGTAGATATTATCAATCTATGCGTTTATTGCAACTCTGGTATGTTCAAAATGGGATTATACTTTAAATGACTCTCCGCAGCCACAACGCTCGGTTTCATTGGGATTATTGAAGACAAATGAAGATGAAAAATCCTCTTTTTTATAATCCATCTCAGTGCCTAGCAGATACATAACTGCCGCCGAATCAATATAAACTTTTACTCCTTTATCCTCGATCAACTCATCATTAGGATTTACCTCTTTTGAATATTCCATTACGTATGACATACCTGCACAACCACCTGATTTTACAGAAACTCTTACACCTATCGCATTTTTTTCAGCGTTAGACATTATTTCTTTAATTCTTAAAGCTGCATTATCACTTAATTTAATAATAGGGTTCATTATAAGTTTAACTCCAATTTCGCTGCATCTGACATCATATCTTTATTCCAAGGAGGATCCCAAACCAATTCAAGATTTACATCATCTATTCCCTCTACTTGCATTGCACCCTCTTTTACTTCTTTTGGTAAACTTTCTGCAACGGGACAATTCGGTGTAGTTAATGTCATCTTAATTTCAGCCTTACGACCATTTACCTGTATATCATAAATTAAACCAAGTTCATATATGTTCACTGGTAATTCAGGATCATAAATTTTTCTAATTTCCTCAATTATTTTGTTTTTCACATCCATAATTAATTTTCTGTGGTTATTTCTTTCCCATCATTTTCCATTGCAGATACCAAAGTGTGCCATGATAAGGTAGCACATTTAACTCTCATTGGATATTGTTTGACACCTGATAAACACATCAATTTCGTTTTATCGTCCTCTTTTAAAATATTATTTTTAAGTTCAGGATTTTCTTTAATCATTCCTAAAAAATCCTCAATTATTTCTTTAGCTTCATTATCACTTTTGCCTTTAATCAAATCGGTCATTATTGAAGCTGATGCCATTGATATTGCACATCCACTTCCTTCGAAAGAAATATCCTCTACTTTTCTTTGATCATTTAATTTAAGATATACGTGAACATTATCTCCACATAATGGATTATTACCTTTTGCATCTTTATTAAAATTTTCTGTTTTACCCAAATTTCGGGGGTTCTTTCCATGCTCTAAAATTATTTCTTGATATAATTCTTTTAAGTTCATTTTAAATCAAAAATTTTTTTACAATTATTAATACCCTCATTTAACTTATCTAAATCATCTTTAGTGTTATAAACTCCTAATGATGCTCGTGCACTTGCGGGTATACCTAATTTGTCATGAAGTATTTGACAACAATGATGACCCGCTCTTATAGCAACTCCAGTTTCATCAAGAATAGTTGCAATGTCATGTGGATGAACCCCTTCTACCGTAAAAGATAGAACTCCACCTCGCTCTTTTGGATTTCCAATTAGTTTTACAGAATTATTCTTTTTTAAAATTTCTTGGCCGTATTCTATTAATTCTTTTTCATGTTGAATTATATTTTCAATTCCAATACTTTCTAAAAATTTTATTGATTGATCAAACGCGATTACTTGAGCTGTAGCCATTGTTCCTGCTTCATACTTGTTTGGAAGTTCACCATAAGAAATTCTATCTTTTTTAACTTCATTTATCATTCCTCCACCTCCTTGATATGGTGGAAGTTGCTCTAACCATTTCTTTTTTCCATACAAAACTCCAAGTCCGGTCGGACCATACATTTTATGACATGATATTGCATAAAAATCACAATCGAGGTCTTGCATATCTAATTTTAAATGTGGTCCTCCCTGACAACCATCTACCACAACAACTATGCCCTTTGAATGTGCTAATTGGGTTATCTCTTTGATTGGTAAAACTGCACCAGTGACATTGGATAAATGAGTTATTGCTATTACTTTAGTTTTATCTGTAATTTCTTTTTCTATATTTTCAATCGGAATATCTCCGTCTTCATTTATCTCTGCAAACTTTATTTTTATATTTTTGGATTTTCTTAAAAAATGCCATGGAACATAGTTTGAGTGATGTTCTAGCTCTGTAATTAAAATTTCGTCATTTGGTTCCAAGATCGCTTGACCTAAAGTGTTGGCGACCAAATTTAAAGCTTCTGTAGCACCTTTAGTAAATACAATTTCATTTTTATCTTTAGCATTTATATATTTTTGTACAGAAGTTCTTGTATTTTCATATAAATTAGTAGCTGCAACAGCTAAATAATGTATGCTTCTACCTACATTTGAAAATTGTTTAGAATAAAAATCATTTATTCTATCTAAAACTACCTTAGGTTTTTGAGATGAATTAGCGCTATCTAGGTAAACTAAATCGTTATTCTGAATTTTTTCATCAAAAATCGGAAATTCTTTTCTAATATTATTTATGTTCATTGTTTTAATCCGATAATATTTATAATTAAGTTTTTTATTTCTACGTCTGTAATCTTTTCAACAACATCCATTAAAAACCCATTTATCAGAAGTTCTTTTGACTGTTGATAATTCAAACCACGAGACATTAAATAAAAAATTGAATTTTCATCTAAGCTACCAGATGCTGATCCATGAGAACATTTTACATCATCGGCATAAATTTCTAATTCTGGTTTTGCATTAAACTCTGATGTTTCATCTAGCAGTATTGCTTTACTCAATTGATATCCATCAGTTTTTTGAGCTTTTGAATTTACTAATATTCTTCCTTGATATGCAGATTTTGAATTTTTTCCAAGAACACTTTTAATAAGCTGATAACTTTTTGTGTTTTCCACTAAATGATTGATTGTAGTTCTAATTTCGTGTTGTTGATTTTCCCTTAAGGAGAAAATACCATTAATAAATGCTGATGAATACTCACCATTTAAATTACAATTAATCTCATTTTTAAAATAATCTGAACCAGCAGATAATATAAATGTTTCTGAAACACTGTTATTGTCTTGTTCAATATTGTTAAAAGAGTATTTTAAATTATTATTTCTAAATTTATCAATTTTATAGTTTTTTAGGATTGAATCTTTTTCTAAATTGAAGTTGTAAAAAATATTTATAAAGTTTTTCTCTGTGTTATTACCAAAATAATCAATAAGCTTCAAACAACTATTTTCACCTAATTCAAAATTTAATCTCAAATTGATATTAGTTGACTTTATTTTGTCATTTGTTGAATGATAAATTATCAAAGGTTTTTTTAGAGAATAATTTTTTTTAATCAAAATTTTAAAAACTTTATCAGCAAATACACTATTTAAATCAATTAATGAATTTTCATAATCAAATGATATATCTTTTTTAGTTTCATCAGTTATTTCAATTTTATTTCGATCTTCGAAGTTAAAATCGATTTTTTCAATCTTTCCATTTATGAAAATAATTTTATTATGCTCCAAACCATCAACAAAAATTGATGGATCAATTTTATTAGATTGTGAATAATCATTGAAATAACTTAAATTGCTAATATTCTTTTTGATGATTTGGCTAATATCTAAAAATTTCCAATCTTCTTGCTTTCTATTTGGAAAGCCCTTTTTTATGAAATTATTTAAAAAATTTTTTTTAAACTGGATTTCTTCATTAGAAAATTTTGAAGTTTTTACTAATTTATCAAAGTCTGACAGTAATTGCTCACTCATTTAATTAAAACTTTCGTATCCTTTTTTTTCTAATTCGATTGCTAATTCTGGACCACCAGATCTTATTATCTTTCCGTTCATTAAAACATGAACAAAATCAGGTTTAATATAATCTAATAATCTTTGATAATGGGTTATTATTAAAAAAGAATTATCCTTATTTCTTAAAGTATTAACTCCATCAGCTACTATTTTAAGCGCATCTATGTCTAGGCCTGAGTCTGTCTCATCTAAAATGGATAATTTTGGGGCTAACATAGACATTTGCAGAATTTCATTTTTCTTTTTTTCTCCACCTGAAAATCCAACATTTAATTGTCTATTTAGTTTTTCTTCATCAAATTTTAATTCTTTAGCTTTCTGTTTAACAAGTTTTAAAAATTCAATTGCATCTAATTCTTTTTCGCCTCTTGCTTTTCTAATTGCATTTAAAGATGTCTTTAAAAAGATATTTGTATTAACACCTGGAATTTCTAATGGGTATTGGAAAGCCAAAAATATTCCTTTGTGTGCTCTTTCTTCGGTTTCAAGATCAAATAAATTTTTATTTTCAAATAAGATTTCGCCTGATACCTGGTAACCTTTTTTTCCTGACAGAATATTAGATAATGTGCTTTTTCCTGATCCGTTTGGACCCATAATTGCGTGAACTTCGCCAGGATTTATATTCAACGAAAAACCCTTTAAAATTGATTTATTTTCAACATTTGCGTTAAGATTACTTATTTTAAGCATTAACCAACACTCCCCTCTAAGCTAATACCTACAAGTTTCTGGGCCTCAACTGCAAACTCCATTGGTAATTGTTGTAATACTTCCTTACAAAAACCATTAACAATTAATCCCACAGCCTCCTCAGGATTAAGCCCTCTTTGTTGGCAATAATGTAATTGTTCTTCACTTATTTTTGATGTCGTAGCTTCATGTGCAATATTTGAATCAAAATTTTTGTTTTTAATATATGGAACTGTATGTGCGCCACATTTATTTCCCATTAATAAAGAGTCACATTGTGTATAGTTACTTGAGTTTTTAGCTTTTGAATTAATATCTACTAAACCTCTATAAGTCATATCAGAAAATCCAGCACTAATACCTTTTGAAATAATTTTACTTTTAGTATTTTTTCCTAAATGAATCATCTTTGTCCCGGTATCTGCTTTTTGATGATTGTTGGTGATTGCTATTGAATAAAATTCACCAATTGAGTTATCACCTTTTAATATACAGCTTGGATATTTCCAAGTTATAGCAGAACCTGTTTCAACTTGCGTCCAAGAAATCTTGGAATTTTTTCCCTTACATAATCCTCTTTTAGTCACAAAATTATAAATTCCACCTTTTCCATTTTCATCTCCTGGATACCAATTTTGTACAGTTGAATATTTTATTTCTGCATCGTCTAAAGCAATCAATTCAACATTAGCCGCATGTAACTGATTCTCATCTCTCATTGGAGCAGTACATCCTTCGAGGTAACTAACATAACTTCCTTTATCAGCGATAATTAATGTTCTTTCAAACTGTCCTGTCTCTGATGCATTAATTCTAAAATAAGTTGATAATTCCATAGGGCACTTAACACCTTCAGGAATATAAACGAATGATCCATCAGTAAAAACAGCAGAGTTTAGTGTAGCAAAGAAATGATCAGTAACTGGTATCACTGTACCTAAATATTTTTTAACAAGATCAGGATGTTTTTGAATTGCCTCTGACATAGAACAAAAAATTATTCCATGTTTAGTTAACTCACCTTTAAAAGTAGTTGCGACTGAAACGGAGTCGAATACGGCATCTACAGCAATTCCATTTAATCTTGCTTGCTCTTGTAACGGAATTCCAAGTTTTTTATATGTCTCTAAAAGTTTAGGATCAAGCTCATCTAAACTTTTTGGTTTATCCTTCATACTTTTTGGTGCTGAATAATAATATAAATCTTGATAATCTATTTTAGGATATTTTGGTTTTTGCCAATTAGGTTCTTTTAATTGTTTTAATCTCTCATAAGCTTTCAATCTAAAGTCTAACATCCATTGTGGTTCTTTTTTGATATTAGAAATAAACTTGATCACATCTTCATTTAAACCTTTTGGGGCTTTAATATTTTCAATATCAGTTGTAAAACCGTATTTATAATCTTTCAATTTTTCTATATCTTTTTCTCTAGTATCCATTTTTAAATTCTTCTCTCGATGTTATCTTGAATAAGATCCTCTAAACTCTTTTTTTCAAAAAAATCATTAATATGATTTTCTAGTTCATCCCATAAGTTGTGGGTTAAACATTTTGTAGATTTACCGTTACAGCCTTTTTTGGACTCTTTTTTACATTGAACAGTTTTAACTTTTTCATCAACAGCATCAAAAATATTTGTAAGTTTGATCTCTTTAGCTTTTTTATTCAAGACGTAGCCACCTTGGTTTCCTCTAACACTTTGAACAATCTCTTTTTTTCTAAGTTTAGAAAAAATTTGCTCTAAGTAATCGAGCGAAATACCTTGTCTAAGCGAAATGTCTCTTAGAGATACTGGGTTAATATTGTTAAATCTCGCCAGATCCACTAAAGCCATTACTGCATATCTGCCTTTAGATGTTAATTTCATAAAACCTTTATTTTACTGGGGTATATATAAACCCGACTAAAATAGTCAAGTATCTAACAGAAAAAAACACTAACATTATGTCACGTACATGTGTTAAACGTAATTTTTTTTTGAGAATAATTATCAATATCAATTATGGATAATAAAATTTTAGAAATATTCATACCTGGTCCTGCCGGAAGACTTGAAGCAAAATATTTTAAAAGCAAAAAAAGTACATCGCCTATCGCTTTAGTATTACAACCTCATCCTCAATATGGAGGAACAATGAATAATAAAGTTGTTGTGGAAACTTTTCATGCTTTTATGGAAAATGATTTTTCTGTATGTCGAGTAAACTTTAGAGGTGTTGGTAAAAGTGACGGAGAATTTGATAATGGACAAGGAGAATTAGCAGATGCAGCTGCTGCACTAGATTGGTTAGAAAGAGAAAATTTTGATAATTCACAATGTTGGGTATCAGGATTTTCTTTTGGTTCTTTAATTGCAATGCAGTTGTTAATGAGGAGACCTGAAATAAATAGATTTATTGCAATTTCACCACAGCCAAATGTTTACGATTTTTCTTTTTTATCACCTTGTCCTTCATCTGGCTTAATGGTTTACGGAAAAAAAGATGAATTAGTACCTTTTGAATTTATTAAAGATTTAGATATTAAACTTAGTGCACAAAAAGGAATAAAAGTAGAATTTCAAAGTATATCTGAAGCAAATCATTTTTTTACAAAAAGTGAGTCTGAATTAAATAAATGTTTGAATAAGTATATTAAAAAAGAAACCGCGCTTTATTAAAAGTTTTGTAAAATATCACCACCTGAAATAGCTTTTTTGCATCTTGTAGTGCTTGGAAATGAGATTGGTAATTTTAAATACGATCTTATAGCTAAATATGCAAAAGCTTGTGACTCGATAAAATTACCATCGAAATTATAATCATCTATATCTTTTATAATTATATTCTTGTTTACCAAATTATTTTCAATTAATTGCATCAAAGATTTATTTTTTCTTCCACCTCCACAAAATATATATTGATGAGGATTAATATTGTTTTGTTTATTAATTTTCCTCAAACCATCAGCGATTAAATATGCAGTAAATTTTGTTAAAGTTGCGCACCCATCCTCAAATGACAAACCTTTTACAAATGATGTATCAAAATCTTTTATATCCAATGACGTTTCGTAAGATTTAAACTCAAAGTTATCTATTGCTTGATTTAAAATTAGATCATCGACTTTTCCAATATTTGCATAATTTCCATCTTTATCAAATTTTAGATCTTTATTATTTCTTACCCAATCATCTATCAAACAGTTTCCTGGGCCCAAATCATAAGCAAAGAAGTTTATTGAATTAGTATGATCCTCTTTGATTTGAGTGATATTTGTAATACCTCCAATATTAATTATGTTTATTGGTAATTTAAGCTTATAATTTTTTTGTATAATCTTTGAAATCAAAGTATGAAATATAGGTGTAAGCGGAGCACCCTGACCTCCATGATTTAAATCGTTTTGTCTAAAATTAGTAACTACAATTTTTTTTAATAAACTAGATAAAAGTCTTCCATCTCCTAACTGTTTTGAAATTTGAATTTTTGGATTATGGAACACTGTTTGGCCATGAAAACCTATTAAATCAATATCTTCATTAATGTGTCCAATCACTTTGTTTATTAAGTGACTGTTGAATAATGTAAATTTTTTTTCTACATCATTGATTTCTTTAGAATGAGTTTTTAAGTCTGTAAAATTACTAATTTTATCTCTTAAACTAATTAATTGCTTGTAAAGTCCATCATCAAACTCTTTATAAGTATCATAAATACTGGAAAATTGATCATTACCATCAGATTTTATAACAGACAAATCCACTCCATCCATTGATGTACCGCTCATTAAACCTATTGAGGTGAATATCTTTTTTTTCATTATTATTTTTTTTTAACAAAATTTGTATATTGTAGAATTATACGCTTATGAATAAATTTTTAAAAGAATTTAAAGACAGAGGCTACTTTTATCAATGTACTGATGAAAATGAGTTATCTTCTTTATTGGATAAAAAAAAGATTAAAGCCTACATTGGTTTTGATTGTACAGCTGAAAGTTTACATGTTGGTAGTCTCCTACAAATTATGTGTTTACGAATGCTTCAAAAACATGGGCACCAACCAATTGTATTGTTAGGTGGAGGAACCACAAGAATTGGAGACCCATCTGGTAAAGATAAGACACGGAAAATTTTAAGTGAAGATGAAATTGAAAAAAATTCTAAAAATATTGAAAGAATTTTAAAAAAATTTTTAGATACAAGTGATAAAAATGTAAAACCAATATTTGTTAATAACTATGAGTGGCTCAAAGGTTTAAATTATATCTCTTTTTTGAGAGATATTGGAAAACATTTTACAATAAATAAGATGCTGACATTTGAAAGTGTAAAAACAAGATTGGATAGAGAACAATCACTTAGTTACATGGAATTTAATTATATGATTTTACAAGCTTATGATTTTTTAGAACTTAACAAAAAAGAAAATTGTATGTTGCAAATTGGTGGATCAGATCAATGGGGTAACATAATTAATGGTGTAGATTTAATAAAAAAATATTCCAATCAACAAACATATGGTTTAACCACTCCTTTAATCACTTTAGCGACTGGTGCTAAAATGGGAAAAACTGAAAATGGAGCAATATGGTTAGATGAAAAATTTTTGTCACCATATGATTATTGGCAATTTTGGAGAAATATAGATGATAGAGATGTATCGAAATTCATGAAATTTTTTACAGATTTAAGTGTTGATGAAATAGAGGAAATTAAAGAAAAAGATATTAATGAACAAAAAATTGTTTTAGCAAATCAAACCACTTCTATGCTTCATGGTGAACAAGAAGCGAAAAAAAGTGAAGAAACTGCAAAAAAAACTTTTTCAGAAAATTCAATAGGTTCTGCATTACCTTCTGTTTTAATTAAAAAAAATCAATTGAATAATAATTTAACTATTGTTGATCTAATAATTCTTTCTAAATTAGAAAAATCTAAAAGTGAAATAAGAAGATTAATTAAAGGTAGTGGTGTTAAAATTAATAATCAAATTATCAATGATGAAAAACTAATAATCAGCAAAAAATTATTTGAAGAAAATACAATCAAACTATCCATAGGAAAAAAAAGACATATCAAAGTTGAAATAAGCTAATTTTTTTTTATTTTTTCAAGCGTTCTAGTAATGAATCTAGGTGTGAGTGTTTTAACAGGATTTACAGTTGTTTTTAGTTTTTTTGGTGGACCTTTAATCTTAAAGCTCACACCAAAGACACCCTCTCCAACTTTCTTTCCTACTAAGATATCTCCTAAAATAGGAATTGAGGATATAGTTCTATTAATTGTAGTTGCTGGTACCATCGTTCCTCTAAGACTAACCAAATCATCATTTTCAACATACCCATCAATCAATAAAGAAATAGCAGGGCCGATAGCATATAGTTCTTCTATTCTCATCAGCTCATTATTATTGGAAAATTTCATCTCAAAATCTGTAAATCTTATTCCCTCGCCAGTTAATAAGTCTGCAATACCTTGGAGAGATGCTAATGTTAATAATTTTGCTAAAGCTGGTACCTCTTGCACTTTAAAATTATCTATTATTAATTTTGAATTAGAAACATCGTTTTGTTTAATAGAGTGAAAATCTAAAGTGCCTTCCTCAAAACCTTTAATAAATTTATATCTGTTAACAAAAGGCTTCGCTAAATCAGAATAAAGAGTAGTAATTTTTTCGTTTGAGGTAGATTTTATGGTAAAATTAACTCTCTGATTATCAGAAAAATCTCCTGCTAAATTAGCATCAATTACTTTACTATCGTTGAATGTTAAATATCCATCTAAATCTTTTATCAGATGATCTTTATCAAGGAACACTTCTTTTATCTTAATATTTAGTTTAAAATTTTTAGAAAATATTTTTTCATTCTCTGAATTTTTATTAGCTTTCAATAAATCGTCTATAATTTTTGTGGCATTAAAACTCTTAGAGTCTAATAAATAATTTTTATCTTTTTTTTTTATAGATAATTCATTTTTTTAGTAGGTCATTATCAAAATAGTCCAAATTTACCTTACTTATAGATTTAATCTTATATTTGTTTGATAACGATAAATTTTGAATTTCGAATTTATTATTTTTTTCTTCAATTGAGATATTCTTAAAATTTATTTCATTTGATAAAAGATTTTTAACCCCAAGAATAATAATTTTTAATTTATCATCTTGATTTTTTTGATAATTCAAAAAACTCAAATTAAATGGGTTTTTTAGGATTTCTAATGAAGTATCAAATTTTAACTTTTTTTTTGATTTCAAAAAATTATATTTTACATTATCATTCTCTTTTTGAATAAGTATATTTCCATTACCATAAATATTTAAAAAATCTTTTTTATATTCAATTTGTATTTGATGATCGGATAACTCAATTATCTCATTTAATTTCGGAAAAAACTCTTTTAAATTTTTTGAGCTTTCAATTTTGGAATTTTTTAAGTTCAATAAAGAATTTATTTTTAAATTGTCTATCTTGTATTTATTATCAATTTTAAACGAAAAAGTATTTTCTAAATCGAACTCAGCTGATTTAATTTTTAGATTGGAAAAATTTTTATTCAATAATTGATTAATCTTTTTATTATCTAAAACTAAATTTTTACTGTTATTTATGCCTGAAACCAAAAGCCTATCTTTTTGTTTTTTGATATTCAATTCTGGAAAAGTCAAATCATTCTTTTCATATAATAAATTAATATCTTTAAATTCAAATTCGTTATTTTTGATCTTAAAAATAAAATTTATTTTTGATAAATCTATTTTTTTAAGAGATTTTATTTCACCATCTTTTAAAAATCCTTTAATTATAAAATCGTTTTTAATATTGCCTTTTTGATCAAATTTAAGATTTATATCTGCTATCAAATAACCTTTTTTTACAAATTTTTCTAATATGAAAATTTGAGGGTTATCCTCTATAGATCTTATAAATGAAATTAGATTTTTAATTTCGATAGTCCTTGTAGTAATATCTAACTCAGATAACAAAAATCTTTTATTTACAAATGTCTTAATGTCAATATTAGATTTAACACTTTCTAGTCTAATTAATTTATTTCTGTTCTTAAGATTTGCCCCAATCGTTTTTAATACCAATTTAAATTTTAAAGGGTCTAAAAAAATGCTAATCTTATCTATATCTAGTTCTAATTGATTGTTAATTTTTTTAACTTCTTTAGAAATTTGATCATTAAAAGCATCGGTTTTTATACCAATGGTACTCAGGTAAATAATGAAACCAAAAATTAATAATAACGTGAAGATTAAAAATCTAAAAATTATTTTTCTCATTAAATTTGATGTAGAGATTTTTCTAAAAAAGCATCAATATCGCCATCTAAAACTTTATCTGGGCTTGTACTTTCAAAGTTTGTCCTGTTATCTTTAACTAATCTGTAAGGTTGGAGTACGTATGATCTAATTTGATGACCCCACCCTATGTCAGCTTTTGAAGCTTCATTATTTTGATTTTGTTCATCTTTTTTTTTCATTTCAAAATCATAAAGTCTTGCTCTTAACATATTCATACAGGTTTCTTTATTTTTGTGTTGAGATCTCTCATTTTGACATTGCACCACTATTTTAGATGGAATATGAGTTATTCTTACAGCACTGTCAGTTGTATTAACATGTTGTCCACCAGCGCCACTAGAACGATAAGTGTCAATTCTCAAATCTTTATCTAATATTTCAACATTCAAATTTTCATCAACAACTGGATAAACCCATATACTAGCAAAGCTAGTGTGTCTTCTTGCTCCAGAGTCAAAAGGAGAAATTCTTACAAGTCGGTGAATTCCGGACTCCTTTTTAAGCCACCCGAATACATAATCCCCCTCAATTTTTATAGTGGAAGATTTTATTCCTGCCTCCTCGCCTTTATGCTCACTTATTAAATTACATTTATAATTTTTGTCATCCGACCATTTCATATACATTCTTCTTAACATGTCTGCCCAGTCTTGACTTTCAGTACCACCAGCACCGGCATGAATTTCTAGATAGCAATCAAATGAATCTGCCTCATTTGATAAAAAACATCTTATTTCATTTTTCTTAACTTTTAATCTTAGTTCTTTAATACTTTCCATAACCTCCTTTTTCACGCTAAGATTATTCTCATCTGTAGCTAAAGAATAAAGGTCATCTAAATCCTTAAGTTGATTAGTTGAGTTTTTGTATGAATTAATTAAATCCTCAAAAAGTTTTTTTTCTTTAATTGTTTTTTGTGAATCTGCTTTATCTTGCCAAAAGTTGGCACCAAGCATTTTTTTATCTATATTTTCCAGTTTTGAGTAAATCTTATTTTTTTCAAAGATACTCCTTAATTCTTTGGTTAATTTTTTCTATTTCTTTTTTAAGGTCTAAATATTTATCGTCCATTAATAAAACTTTAATATATTATTTGTATCGATTCTATTATTATCAGAATACAATATTTTTCCATTTAAAACATTTTTACTTTTATAAGCTTCAATGATTGTATTTTTTGAATTGAATTTAGCTTTTTCTCCAGTTAATGGATCAACAACCATTAGTATCATTTTTTCAGGTACCTTAAACGGCCTTGCATCAGATTTTTTAACTGACTTTTCAATGAATTCTCTAAAAATAGGTAATGCTGCTTTTGATCCAGTCTCAAATTTACCTAATGTTTTAGGATTATCCATTCCTACATAAACTCCAATCACTAAATTTGATGTGAACCCAATAAACCATGCATCCGTATTATCATTGGTGGTTCCAGTTTTTCCAGCCAAGTTTAATTGTAAATCTCTTAATTTTTTCCCAGTTCCTCTTTTTATGACTCCCTCTAAAATTGTTGTCACTTGATAAGCTGTTTGCTCAGACATTACTTGTTCATAATTGTCTTCTATTTGAGGATAATCTTTACCAGTGAATGAAATCTTTTCACAATTCATACATTTTCTATTTTCATTATTAATTATTGTATTACCTTCACTATCTTGAATTCTATCTATAATAATAGGACTAATTAATTTTCCACCATTTACAAATGATGAGTAAGCTGAAGTTAAATTCATAAGAGTTGTTTCAGCTGATCCTAAAGAAATTGAAAGCAATTCTTCAGGGTCATCATATATTTTTAATTTTTTAGAAAATTTCGCTACTTTATCCACGCCCAAGTCCTGAGCGATTCTTACAGTCATTAAGTTTCTTGATTTTTCAAGTCCAACTCTAAGTGTAGAGGGTCCATAAAACTTTTTACCATAATTTTCTGGCTTCCATTTTTTTAAGTCGACTCCTTGGTCTAGGACTAGAGGCGCATCAAGTACTAGAGATGACGGAGTGTATTTATTTTCTAGTGCCAAAGCATACACGAATGGTTTAAATGCTGAACCAGGTTGTCTTAGTGCTTGCGTAGCTCTATTAAATTCACTTGATTTAAAACTAAATCCTCCACTTAGGGCTAAAACCCGTCCAGTGTAAGGGTCCATTACAACAATGCCACCATTAATTTTTGGAAGTTGTTTTAGACTATAAAAGTTATCTTTAACTTTCTTTACATAAATTAAGTCGCCAACTTTGAGTAAATCTTTAAACTCTTTTTTAGTCCATGAGATTTCATTATATTTTATTAAACCACTTAATTTATCTATGGTTTCAATTTTGATTTGAAATTGACCTATTTCCTTAACGATTGCTACTTTCCAATTTATAGAATTCTCTAATTTATATTTTTCATCTATATTTTTATACCAATTATCATCATATTGTATATTTGTAATTGGCCCACGCCATCCTTTTCTTTGATCATAAGCAATTAAACCATTTCTTAAAGACTCAGTAGCAATTTTTTGTAGGTTTAAATTAATTGGTGTGTTTATATTATATCCTTGTTTATAAACTTTTTCATAAGTAAGTTTGTCTATTATATTTTTTCTAACATCTTCAATATAATATTGTGCATCTTCTAAATAAATTTTTTTCTTTTTTTTTAATTCTATATTTTGTTTTTTATAATCCATATATTTGTCAAGAGTTAAAAATCCATTTTGATTTAAATTTTTTAAAACCAGATCTCTTCTAAATTTTGCTAAATCAATATTATTATAAGGATTATATTTACTGGGTGCTTTTGGTAAAGCTGCTAATAATGCTGCTTCAGCATAATTTAATTCTTTAATTGACTTATCAAAATATTCTAGACTTGCAGCAGCAACACCGTATGCTCCACTACCCAAATATATTTGGTTAAGATATAATTCTAAAATTCTTTCTTTATTTAAAGCTCTTTCTATTCTAAACGCTAAAATTGCTTCTTTGATTTTTCTATTAATGCTAACCTCATTAGTTAATAAAAAGTTTTTTGCAACTTGTTGAGTTATTGTAGAGGCGCCCTCAAGTCTTTTTGAGGTCATAATATTAGTTATGTTGTTAAATGTTGCTCTAAGAACACCTTTTGCATCAACACCAGGATGAGTAAAAAAGTTTTTATCTTCAGCAGACAAAAAGGCATTTATTACATTTGAGGGTATCGCACTATAAGGAACGAAAATCCTTTTTTCTTTAGAAAAATCAGCAACTAAATCCCCATCTCCAGAGTACATTTTGCTTGATACAGGCGGCTTATAATTTGTAAGAAATTTATAATCAGGTATTTTGTTAGAAAAAGTCCATAAAATGCTAAAAATAGCAATCATAGTTAACAAGAAAATACTTAATAATAGAAATAAAATATTTTTGAACAGCTTTGTCATTTTGATTTCATTATATATAGGAATTTGTTAAAGATAAGGCATTATTGTAAAACAAAATTTGAAAAAAAATATTATTAAATGAAACACTTAAACTTAAAACTATGGAAAAAAATTTATACATCGATGCTTCGCATCCTAATGAAACAAGAGTTGTTCTTAAATCAAAAGATAATATTGAGGACTACGAATATGAAGGTTCAAAAAATAACCTCATAAAAAACAACATTTATCTAGGTAAAGTTAGTAGAATTGAACCATCCTTACAAGCCGCGTTTGTTGATTTTGGAAGAGAACGCCATGGTTTCTTATCTTTTAATGATATCCAATCCGATTATTATCAAATACCAAAAAGTGACCTGGAAAAAATTAAAGAAGAGGAAGAAAAATTAAGAGAGGAATTATCAAAAAAAGTTGAGGAAAAAGAGGAGGAAAATTTAGCAGAGGGTAAACTAGAAGTTGATGATCCAATAGAAATAGAAAAGAAAGAAAATGAGGAAAAAGAAAAAGATCTTTATGATAAAGAGAAAAAAATCGAAAGTAGAAATAAATTTAAAAGGTATAAAATTCAAGAGGTAATTAAACCAAATCAGGTAATACTAGTTCAAGTTATTAAAGATGAAAGAGGTCAAAAAGGTGCTGCGCTTAGTACTTTCATCTCTATTGCGGGTAAATATATTGTTTTAATGCCAAACACACCTAAGGGAGGCGGTATATCAAGAAAAATTTTTAATCCTGCAGACAGAAAAAAAATAAGATCAATTTTAAATGAGATTGAAATTCCCAAAGAAATGGGATTGATTGTAAGAACTGCAGGAAGTAATAAAACTAAAAATGAAATTAATCACGATTTAGAAACCCTGATTAAATCTTGGAACCAAATTAAAGATAATGCAATAAATGCTATCGCACCTTCACTAATTCATCAGGAAAGTGAGATAATAAATAGAACTTTAAGAGACATGTATGATGAAAACACTAAAAGTATCGTTATAGAAGGCAACGAAGGCTACAAAAAAGCACAAAATTTTATGAAGATGCTTATGCCTTCTCAAGTTAAAAAAATTAAAAAATATAGAGGAAAAACTCCACTATTCTTTGAGGAAGGTATTGAACAAAAATTAAATCAAATATTTGATACTGAGATTAAATTAAGTTCTGGAGGTTATTTAGTAATAAACCCTACAGAGGCTTTAGTTTCGATTGATATCAATTCAGGAAGTTCAATAAAACAAAAAAATGTTGAAAGCACTGCATTAGATACAAATTTAGAGGCAGCAGACGAGATAGCAAGACAAATTAAAATAAGAGACTTGTCAGGACTTATTATTATCGACTTTATAGATATGTTGAGTTACGGGAATAGAAAAATGGTCGAAAGAAGACTTAAAGAAAAATGTAGATCTGATAGAGCAAGAATCCAAATCGGAAGAATTAGTAATTTTGGATTACTAGAAATGTCAAGACAAAGACTTAGAGAGAGCGCTGTTAAATGGAAAGTTGCTTTGACAGATGAGTCGTTTGCCCAAAAGATATTAAAATTAGTTGAATTGAAAGCTGTTTTAAATAAAGCTAAATTTGTAGAGTTAAGAGTATGTGATAAAATTTCAGCATTTTTAAAAAAAAACTTTATTGAAGATTTAACTTATTTTGAAAAGAAAAATAAAATGAAAATAGACATAATCTCAGACAACAATTTAATTATTCCTGAATATATTATTGATATTAAAAATAAATCAAAAAAAACAATTGAGTTAATAGAATATTTTGAAAAACTTAAAAATCTCGATGATTTAACTAAAGATAAAAAAATAATAGATATAAAAAAAAGAAAAAAAACTTATAGAAAAAGAAAGTTTTATAAAAAAACTAAATAATTCCTTTTTTTGGAGAAGAGGCACTTCCCATTACTTTTTTCTCAATTCTTCCAGATAAAAAAGATTGCCTTCCAGCAATTACAGCATTTTTAAATGCTCTCGCCATTTCAAATGGTTTTTTTGCTTTTGCTATTGCTGTGTTAACTAGGACACCATCACAACCTAATTCCATTGCTATTGCAGCGTCTGATGCTTGTCCTAAGCCAGCGTCTATTATCAAAGGTAATTTTGTTTGATCTCTAATTATTTGAATATTAACTTTATTTAAAATACCCAAACCAGATCCAATTGGTGCTGCTAGTGGCATAATGGCAGCTGCTCCAACATTCTCTAACCTTTTGGCCATCAAGGGATCATCGTTACAATAAACCATGACTTTAAAACCTTCTTTTGTTAAAATTTCTGTAGATTTAAGAGTTTCTATCATTTCTGGAAAAAGATTCTTTTTATCGCCCAGAACCTCAAGTTTCACCAATTTCCATCCTCCTATTTCTCTTGCCAATCTGAGTGTTCTTAAAGCTTCGTCAGAGTTAAAACATCCAGCTGTATTTGGTAAATAAGTTATTTTTCTTGGATCTATATAATCCATTAACAGGGGTTTCTTTTTATCAGCAATATTTACTCTTCTTACAGCAACAGTTACAATATCTGCTCCAGATATTTTTATAGCCTTAGCACATTCAGTCATACTTTTATATTTACCAGTGCCTACAATCAATCTTGAATTAAATTTTTTCTTTGAAATTGTAAGATTATCTTTTTTCAAAATTAACCACCTCCAATAAAGTGAACAATTTCAATTTTATCGTTAACTTTTAAATTGATTTTATTTAAATTTTTTTTATCCACTATTTCTCTATTTAATTCAATGGCAACTTTTTTTAAAGGGACTTTTAAATTTTTTACTAAGTCAGATAATTTAGTTTTATCATCAATTTTATTTATTTTGCCATTTATTTTTATTTTTATTTTTTTTTTCATCGTATATAAATGTTAAATGAATAATAAGATAATTATAATTAATGGTCCAAATCTTAATCTATTAGGTGAAAGAGAACAATCACAATATGGATCTACAACATTTGGAGAATTAAAAGAAATTTGTTTAAATAAGTCGAAAGAATTAGGTTTAGTAGCTAATTTTTCTCAATCAAATATTGAGGGTGAAATAGTAAGTCTGATACAAGATTCTAGAAAAAAATTCGATGGAATAATAATCAATGCTGCGGGTTTTACACATACCTCTGTAGCTATTAGGGATGCATTAAGTATTTTTAAAAAACCAATCATTGAGTTACATATTTCAAATATATATAAACGTGAGGAATTTAGACATAAATCTTTAATAAGTGACGTAGTTACAGGTGGTATTTTTTGGTTTAGGTGCTGATGGTTATATTTTAGCCATAATTTCAATGCAAAAGCTCTTACAAAATGAAAATTAATAAAAAGATCATTAAAGAACTAAGTGATTATTTAGAAGAATTTAATCTTACTGAGCTAGAATATACTGAGAAAGATACTAAGATTAAAGTTTCTAAAAATAATATTTCAGTAAATAATCAAAATATTCCAAGTCCAAGAGCTGATGTAAATAATTTGAATATAAATTTATCGGAGAAAACTAAAACTGGAATCGAAGTTAAATCCCCAATTATAGGAACAGCATATCATGCACCTGAACCTGGTGCAAAAAAATTTGTTGAGATTGGAAAAAAAATTAAAAAGGGCGACACGGTAATGATCGTAGAGGCTATGAAAACTATGAATCATGTACCATCAACTGCAGATGGAGTTGTAAAAGAAATTTGTGTTGAAGATGGTCAACCTGTAGAATTTGGTCAAAATTTATTAATTCTTGATTAATGTTTAAAAAAATTTTGATAGCTAACCGTGGTGAGATTGCGGTTAGAATTATAAGAGCCTGTAAAGAATGGGGAATTTCAACTGTAGCCGTTCATTCTGATGTAGATAAAGAAAGTATGCATGTCCGAATGGCAGATGAAAGTGTTTGTATAGGTTCTCACCAACCAGCAAACAGTTATTTAAATATTCCAGCTTTATTGTCTGCAATAGAAATTACCAATTCTGAAGCTGTGCATCCTGGTTATGGTTTTCTATCAGAGAACGCTAATTTTGCAAAAGTGCTTGAGGATAATAATATTAAATTCATAGGTGCCTCATCAGAATTAATAGAGATGATGGGGGACAAGATACAAGCAAAAAAAATTGCTAAGGAAAATGGTTTACCAGTTATTGAAGGTTCTGAGGGTGGCGTTAGAGATATCAAAGAAGCTAAAGAATTGTGTAAAAAAATTGGTTTTCCCGTTCTAATTAAAGCCTCTGGTGGTGGAGGTGGTAAGGGCATGAAAATCGTTTACAGAGAAGAAGAATTTGAAACATTGTTTTCAACTGCAAAATCTGAAGCTCAAAAATATTTTGGAAATGACGAAGTTTATATAGAAAAGTTTTTTCAGAACCCAAGACATATTGAGGTTCAAATTTTAGCTGGAAAAAATAGAACCGTTCATCTTCATGAGAGAGATTGTTCTGTCCAAAGAAGGCACCAAAAACTAATAGAGGAAACACCAAGTCCTGTTTTAACTAATGATATTAGAAAAGATCTTTTTGAAAAAACAGTAAATATGGTATCAAAAATTGGTTATATGGGTGCTGGGACTGTTGAATTTATTTACGAAGATGGAAAATTTTATTTTCTTGAAATGAATACGAGAGTTCAGGTCGAACATCCTGTTACTGAAATGGTAACTGGTATAGATATTATTAAAGAACAAATTTGGATAGCCTTTTCAGGAGAAACAGCTTTAAAACAAAGTGATATAAACCCAAGAGGTCATGCTATAGAATGTAGAATAAATGCAGAGGATGCTAGTAAAAATTTCCAACCATCACCTGGGTTGATTGGTATGTGTCATCAACCGTCAGGCTTCAGAACAAGAGTTGATGGTGCAATATATCAGGGTTATAAAGTAACTCCTTATTATGATAGTATGATTTGCAAGTTGATCTGTCATGGTAGAAATAGATCTGAGGCTATTCAAAGAATGAATAGATCTTTAGACGAGTTTGTAATTGAGGGAATCACTACAACAATTCCATTACATAAAAAATTACTAAATCATAAAAAATTTATTAATTCTGATTTCAATGTTAGTTGGTTGGATAAAGATAAAATACTTTAATAACAGCTAATAAGCCAAATATCGTAAACTGGATGATCAAAAGGTGCTATAGATGGGCTTGAGGAGAACATCCAACCATTAAAAACAAAAACGTTATTTCTATCTCTTTTTGTTAAATCTCTTACTTGGATATATGCCTTAACTTCAGGATTATCATCAAATTTAGAGTCAGTACATTTTATACTTTTTATAGCTAAATCTTTATAAATAAATTCCTCATTGTTGACTAATTTTATCAACTCATTTTTGGAACTAATCTTATCTAATATTTTTATATCAGTTTTATTTCCATCAAGATTAATTTCAGCACTAATCTTAAATGTTATAAATATAGAAAATAAATATATAAATAAAAATAAATTTAGTTTATTTCCAACTTTTATATTTTTTTTCAGTTGCATTTTTATTGTTTTTATTTGGATAGTAAGCTGAGTCAGTACCAGTCAAATTAGCTTGGTGAGGCTTTTGCCAATTATATTTCTCTAATTTATGAATATTTTCAATTTTATTTGGCATAAAATGAATCCAAGAATACCATTCAACTGGAATTTTTGATGCATCAATTTCATTTGCATAAATTACCCACCTTTTTCCTTTTTTGCTTTGATAATATTTATTTCCATATTCATCTGATCCAATCAATTTACCAAACAATATAGTTTTGATCCTAGTACCAAATGTATCTCGATTCCACCAAGTGAAAATTTTTTTTAAGAATGTCAACATGTAAAACTTAATAATTTCAATTTTAAATTGTATAATTTAAATTAGACTAAAATGTGTAAATGTATATAAGTAAAAAGATTCAAATTTCAAATTTAATTTAAGGATTATTAAAAATGGCAAAATATCTTGTAGAAACTTATTATACATGCACTTTTAAGGTAAATCACTATCTTGATGACATCAATGAAACTGAGCTAAAGAATCTCGAAAAAAGAGATGATGGGAAATTTGAAGTTCTAGATGTAAAATTAGACAATCGAAAGACGAAAAGTCTTGATCCTGATAGTAAAAAAGTTGATCAAAATAAAAAAATTGATTTAGTTCCAACTCAAAATGAAAATAAAGCTAGTGGTGTTGAAAAAATATTTTCTCAATCTTTTGCGAAATCTGAAAATTCTGGAAAGCGATTCAGCATGCCTGATAGAAGGAAGGGATATATTCAAAAAGCAACAATTGGTGACCATAAAGTTTATTTACATACTGGTGAGTATGAGGATGGTAAAATTGGAGAAATCTTTATTGATACAAGTAAAGAGGGAGAGCTAGTTAAAGCTTTAATGAATAATTTTGCTATCGCTGTTTCGCTTGGTCTTCAATATGGAGTACCATTAGACGAGTTTGTAAGTGCATTTATAGGAACTAAATTTGAGCCATCTGGTAAAGTAAATGGTAACGACAGAATTTTAAGTGCCTCCTCAATTCTAGATTATATATTTAGGGAACTGGCGATTTCATATCTAAACAGAGAAGATTTAGCACATACCCCTTCTATAGGTAATTTGGATCTCACATCTACAGATGAAAAAGGCTCTGATGAACAAAATCAATTACTAAAAATAGTAAAAGATATAACAAGTAAAGGATTTGTTAGAAATAATTACAAAAAAAATCTGGTAGATTTATCAGATGTTAAAATTAGTCTTAAAGGTAAAAAATAATTATTTTTTACTTTTTATAGATAAATTTAACTCTTTAAGTTGATTTTCACTTATACTAGAAGGTGCATTCATCATCAAATCCTGTGCATTTTGATTCATTGGAAACATTGTAACTTCTCGAATATTTTTTTCATTTGCTAGTAACATAATTATTCTATCAATTCCTGGGGCTATGCCTCCATGAGGTGGGGCACCATAACTTAAAGCGTTAATCATCCCACTAAATTTTTGATCAACTTCAGATCTAGAGTAACCTGCAACATCAAATAATTTATACATTAGATCTGGTATATGATTTCTAATCGCACCCGAAGATAATTCTATTCCATTACACACAATATCATATTGAAATGCGAGTATATCTAATGGTTTTTCAAAATTAATTTTATTAATATCTCCTTGCGGCATAGAAAAAGGATTATGACTGAATTTAATTTTGTTTGTTTGATTATCTATTTCATACATTGGATAATCTACAATCCAACAGAATGCGAAAACGTTTTCATCGATTAAACCCAAATCTTTTCCAATTTTATCTCTCGCTAACGCAGTTATCTTTTCTACCTCTTCTAATTTACCGCAAGCAAGAAAAATACTGTCACCTACTTTTGCTTCAGTTTTAATCATTATTTCATTTAGTGAGTCTTTTGAAAAAAATTTACCTACCGGCCCTTTCGCTGAAATTTCTTTCTCTTTTTCAATAGTAAAGTAAGCGAGTCCAGAAGCGCCTTGTTCTTTAGCCCATTTATCAATATTATCAAAGAAACTTCGAGGCTTATCTTTTGTATTTTTTGTAACAATGCATCTAACTTTAGATCCAGATTTAACAAGTTTTTTAAATATTTCAAAAGAAACATCTTCTCTTAAAAAAATTTCAGTAATGTCAGTAATAATTAATGGATTTCTTAAGTCTGGTTTATCTGTTCCATATTTAATCATTGATTCTTTAAATGAAATTCTTGGAAACTGATTAAACAATAATTTTTTATTTGAAAACTTTTTAAATGTATTAACAAATAACTTCTCTACTACATTAAATACATCTTCCTGCTCAACAAAAGACATTTCTAAATCTAGTTGATAGAACTCCCCAGGACTTCTATCTGCTCTTGCGTCTTCGTCTCTAAAACAAGGTGCAATCTGAAAATACTTATCAAAACCAGACACCATTACTAATTGTTTAAATTGTTGAGGTGCTTGTGGAAGTGCATAAAATTTACCAGGATTAAGTCTACTTGGTACTAAAAAATCTCTTGCTCCCTCTGGACTTGATGAAGTCAAAATTGGTGTTTGAAATTCTAAAAATCCTAATTTATTCATTTCATTTCTAATAAATGAAATTACTTTTGATCTTAATATGATATTTTCGTGAATTTTTTTTCTTCTTAAATCTAAAAAACGATACTTCAATCTTATTTCTTCTGCATATTCTCGGTCAGTAAAAACTGGTAAAGGAAGTTCCTTACATTCACCTAAAACTTGAAAATTTTTGATTACTACTTCAATTTCTCCAGTTTCAATTTCCTTATTGATTGAATCTTTTGATCTTTCAACTACTTTCCCATCAATTTTAATTACTGTTTCTAATTGTATTTTTTCTAACTTATTAAAATTAGAATTTTCTTTTTCTATAATACACTGTGTTATTCCATAATTATCTCTTAGATCTATGAATAAAAGATTTCCATGATCTCTTTTTTTATTTATCCAACCAGATAGAGTTATTTCATCTCCAACTTTATCTTTTCTTAATTCATTACATTTATGAGTTCTAAATTTGTTCAATTACTCTCCTAAGACTTCTTTTATAATTTTAAAATCAATTGATTTATTTTTTTTTAAACTTAATTGATCGATCTTATATATGAAATCATAAATTTTACTATACGATCTCTCAATTCTTTTAAGTATAAACTTAATGAATTTTTCATCTATAGAGATTTGTCGATCAGATAAATTTTTTAATATAATGGCAAATATTAAATCATCATCTGGTTTTTCTATGTTTAATAAGATAAAATTTTTTGCTCTAGACTTTAAATCATTTAATTCAAAAGAAATATTAACTATTGGTTTTGATGATGTAACAATAATAAATTTATTTTCTTGTTCAATTAAATTAAAAAGACTGTAAAGTAATTTTTCATCAATATTTGAAGATAAATTTTCGATTATAATGTTCTCATAAATTTTTATTTTTTTTAAATCATCATTTCGTAAAGATTTTCCCTCAAATTTGATTCCTTTGTTTTTTTGTAAAAAAATATTCATAAGATGAGTTTTCCCAGAAAGTTTTTCCCCTATTACATTAACAAAATTTTTCTCCCATTTTGGCCATATGTTTAAAAAATCAAAAACATGTTTATTACTTTTAGAAAGATAAAAGTCATCGTTTTTAAAATTTTTGTCATAATCGAATTTGATTATTGTTTGATCTAGGTCTCTCATTCAATTATCCAAACTTTTTTTTGTGTATTTAGATTATATTTTTTATTTTTCATTATATTAATAAAATTTTGGACTGTTCCATTAAATAAAACTTCATAAAATATGAATTCTTTATCAAATTTTTGTATAGAATAATCACTTACCATATCTATTTCATTTAAAAATATTTCAAAATTGTTTGATTTTTTCAAATCGTAATTTTTTATCTTAATTGTGATTGGGACTTTTATTGAAGTATTTATTTCATTTAATTTTTTCCAAGTATCTTCAAATAAGTTTTTCAAATTATTGATTAAAGAATCAAGGTCTATTTCACTATATATATCTGTATTCTTAAAAGTATTATTCTTTATTATCTCATTTTTATCATTATAAATTTTCGTTAAAATTCTTACTTCGTTATTACCTATAAAAATTAAGCAAATGATAGAATTATTTAAAATATATTTTTTTGTAATATCTTTAAAATCATACGTTTCTATGACATCTAATTTTTCTTTAACAAGATTTAAATCTTCAAGATCCTCTGACGGGAGTAAATAATTAATTAATTGATATCTTTTGTTAGTTTTATTCCAATTCATGTAAATTGGATTATCTGAAAAAATTGAAAGACTATCCTCATTTTCATTTATTATGATCGGGATAAATAAAAATTGCTCTCTTAGTATTCTTGAAGGAAAAATATTTTTTTTTTCTAAATATCTAAAAATTTTTTTTTTATTAAATGAAACACCAAGATTGACAAAATATTTTTGGTCTATAAATTTTTCCTCTTTGATTGAGAACGTTTCAATCATGCCTTTAATTTCATTTAACCTAATGTTATCAATTTTTTTGAAATCTGAAGATTTGATTAAAGAATAGATTAATTCAAAAAAAGCTTTTTTGAATCCTAAATCAATTACTTTATTTTTATCAAAATTAATTTCAAATGGCTGGGAAATTTCAATATCATTGATATCAAATGATTTTGCTTTGACGTTTTCTGTGGAAAAAAAAAATATTATTAAAGCTAGAGTAGAAAAAAAAATATATAAACGAGTGATATAATACATATTAAATTTAAAACCTATATTAATGAATAAAAATCTCTTTACCTATAAAAAAAGTGGGGTCAATATTAATGCTGCAGATAAATTTGTAAGTTTCATATCTAATATTTCATCAAAAAAAAGAGGCAATAAAAAGAATACTAATATTGGTGGTTTTGGTTCCATCTCAGATTTGCCTAAAAATATTAAAAACCCAAAAATTGTAGCTTGTACTGATGGAGTTGGAACCAAAATTGAAATCGCAAACTTACTTAATAAATATGACACAATTGGAATAGATCTTGTTGCAATGAGTGTAAATGACTTAATTGTACAAGGAGCAAAACCCTTATTTTTTCTAGACTATATTTCAATAAATAAAATTGATTTAAAAAAAATGAAATCAATGATTCGTGGGATAGTTAAAGGTTGTAGTATTTCGCAATGTAGTTTGGTTGGTGGTGAGACTGCTGAAATGCCAGATACTTATGAAAAAGGTAAATTTGATATGGCTGGTTTTGCAGTTGGAATTGCAGATAAAAAAAAATTACTTAATAAAAATAAAATTAAAAAGGGGGATTTGATCTTAGCTGTCCCATCTAGTGGCTTACATTCAAATGGTTTTTCATTGGTTAGGCATTTATTGAAGATAAAAAAAATAAATATCAAAAAAAATTTATTTCTCAAAAAAGAATTGATAAAGCCAACAAGAATTTACGTAAAAGAAATTTTAAATCTTGTAAAAAAAAATTTGTTAAATGGTTGTGCTAATATAACTGGAGGTGGATTAGCTGACAATATAAGTAGAGTTATCCCTAACAACTTATGTGCAGAAATAGATTTGGATAAGATTAAACCTCTTGAGATTTTTAATTGGCTTAAGAAAAATAAGATCAGTGATAATGAAATGCTTAAAACTTTTAATTGTGGAGTTGGATTTTGTTTAATAATAAATCCTAAAAATATTAAAAAAATTAATAAATTTTTTTTAAAAAAATACAAACCCTATATTATTGGAAAAATTTCTAAAGATAAAAAAAAAGTAAGTCTTAATGGTAAAGTCAACTGGTTATAAAAAGATTAAGACAGCAGTTTTTATTTCTGGTACAGGAAGCAATTTAAAATCTTTAATAAAGTTTTCTAAGACAAAAAAATCACCAATTTCTATTGATCTAATAATCTCTAACAATTCAAAAGCAAAGGGTTTAAAACATGCGAAATTGAACAAGATAAAAAAAAAAGTGTTTAATTTTAAGAAAAAACATAAAATTGAAAATCAGATACTTTCAGTCTTAAAAGAGCATGAAATTAAAATGATATGCTTGGCAGGGTTTATGAAAATTTTGTCCAAATATTTTATCAGTAGATTTAGAGGTAAGATTTTAAATATCCATCCTTCATTACTTCCTAAATATAAAGGATTGAATACTCATGAAAGAGTCCTAAATAATAATGAAAAATATTCAGGGTGCACTGTTCACTTTGTTAATTCGAAATTAGACTCTGGAAGAATTATTTTACAAAAAAAAGTAAAAATATCAAAAAAAGAGACAAAAAATTCCCTTGCCAAAAAAGTACTTTTTCAAGAACATAAACTTTACGCAAAAGCTATATTAAAAATATTTAATCATTGAAAAAAAACTGAATTTCTATTTGAGCATTATAAGCACTATCAGATCCATGCACAGAATTTTTATCAATTGAAATTCCATATTTTTTTCGGATAGTTCCATCATCTGCGTCTTTTGGATTTGTAGCTCCCATGAGTTCTCTGTTTTCTTTAACTGCGTTTTCTTTTTGAAGAATCATAACAACTATCGGACCCGAGGAAAGATAGTCACATAAATCATTGTAAAATGGCTTTGTTTCGTGAACTTTATAAAATTTTTCAGCCTCAGATTTTTCAATTTGAATTTTTTTTTCTTTAAGAATTTGGAAACCTTTATTTTTAAACATTTCTTTAATTTCCACCTCAAGATTTCTCTCTACAGCATCTGGCTTAATAATTGATAATGTTTGCTCTAAATTACTCATAATTATCTTCGATTAACTGACTTAATAATCTTACACCATAACCTGTTGCTCCTCCTGAGTTTAAAGCACCTCCATATTTTGAAAACGCCATACCTGCAATGTCTAAATGTGCCCAAGGAGTTTTGTTTAAAACAAATCTCTGTAAAAATTGTGCAGCTGTTGTTGATCCAGCACCACCTACGTAATTAATATTCTGCATATCTGCATTTTTTGAGTCTATTAATTTGTCATAATTTTTATGTAAAGGCATTCTCCATAGTTTTTCCTCAACCTTTTCACCAGATTCAATTAATTGTTTTGACAATTTATCATCGTTAGAAAATAATCCAGCATATTCTGACCCTAAAGAAACAATGATTGCACCTGTCAAAGTTGCTAAATCAATCATAAATTTTGGTTTGAATTTTTTTTCTGTAAAAGTTAAAGCATCAGCAAGTACCAATCTTCCCTCTGCGTCAGTATTTAATATTTCTATAGTTTTACCACTATAAGATTTAACAATGTCACCAGGCCTTTGGGCATTTCCACTAACCATATTTTCAACAAGTCCTACAACTCCCACAGCATTAACTTTTGCCTTTCTTAAAGCTAGACTTATCAATAAACCCACTACAGTCGCTGAGCCGGCCATATCATAAGTCATATCCTCCATAAATTTTGCAGGTTTTAACGAATAACCTCCAGTATCAAAACAAACACCTTTACCAACAAATGCTAATGGCTTGGATCCGTTTTTTAATCCGTTCCATTCGATTGTGACTAAATACGATCCTTTATCACTTCCTTGACCAACGCCAAGAAGAGCATTCATACCAAGTTTTTTCATTTTTTTAGAGTCATAAATATTTATTTTTAATCCATATTTTTTTAAAGATTTTAATCTTCTTGCATATTCATCTGGATTTAAAATATTTCCAGGTTCAGAGACTAAATCTCTTGTATAGAAAGTTCCCTCTTCTAATGCTTTAAATTTTAATTGATTTTTCGAAAGGATTTTCTTTTTATTTAAAAAAACAGTAATTTTTATAAAACTGTTTTTCTTTTTTGTTTTATATTTATCAAATTCATAAGATTTTAATTTTAAGCCGTGTAAAAAATGTAAAATAAAATTTGAGTCTTTAAAGTCTAAAGTATCTAAATTAATAACATATTCACTCTTCTTGCTTTTTTGAATTTGTTTATAAAGTTGAGCTCCCAGATTTTCTATGTAAGAATTTTTTATATTTTTTTTTATTGATATTAAAATTATCTTTTTTTTAGAACTTAATTCAAAGGTTGCTAGCTTTTTATTAAAATCACTAATCTTGAGTAAATCAGATATATATGATTGCTCTGATTTCGAAATATACTTTTTTAAACCTTTAATATCAAATTTATCATTTACAAATAAAATAAGGTTGCCAGGTGCATTTTTTGAGGCGCTATTTTTATAATTAATTTGAATAGTCATAAATTTTAAATTCAATCTACAAGAGATAATGTTATATAAGAATAAAATAATTTTATTTCAATGGAAAAAATAGTATTTAGAAAATTAATTTTAGATATATCTCTTAGGGCTTTAATCATAACTTTTACAATAGGTTTAATTGTATGGATAATTCAAGCAGTTAATCACCTTGATTTTGTAATAAACGATGGTCATAACTTTAAAATCTATTTTTACTATAATTTGTATAATTTTCCAAAAATAATTCATAGAATCATCCCTTTTGTTTTTGCTATCTCTATATTTTTTGAGTTAATAAAATATGAAAAAAACAATGAACTATTAATTTTTTGGACAAATGGAATAACAAAGAAAAAGTTTGTTCTTAGTCTTATCAATTTTGCCATAATTGCTATGTTTTTACAAATTATCATGGGTAGTTTTATTTCACCAAATAGCCAATTGAAAGCGAGAACATTTTTAAAAAACTCAAATATGGATTTTTTACCAAACTTAATTAAACAAGGAAAATTTATAGATATTGTTTCTGGATTAACAATTTTTATAAGTGAAAAAACTGAAGTAAACTCATTCAAAAATATTTATATTCAAGAAGGAGATTCATTCAGTCTAGAAAAAAGCGATAATCAAATAATTTTTGCAAAAGAAGGGTATCTTGTTGATGGAAATGAAAAATTATTTAGATTATTAAATGGAAAAATTGTAAGTATTAATAATGATAATAGATTAATTAGTTTTGAATTTGATAAGATAGATTACGATTTATCCAACTTTACGTCAAAAACAATTAAGATTGCGAAGATACAGGAATTGCCTTCTTATAAAATTTTGCAGTGTTCTCTAAGTTTAATGAGGAATAAGCCTTACATAGAAAAAATGTTTATTTGTGAAAAATCAAGACTTAAAAACCTAAATCAAGAAATTTATAAACGATTAATTAAACCTATATACATACCTTTGTTAACTTTAATATGTTGTTTTCTACTTACTTTTTCAAAAGTACAAAATAATTTTACAATTAAAACAATAAAAGTGTTTTTATATTTATTTATAGTTTTGATTTTATCAGAAACTTTAATGAGATATGTAGGTGAAACCAAAACAATATTAATTATTTTTATGTCTTTACCAATATTATTATTTTTTACTGTTTTTAATTTTTTACAATCTAAGATTAAATATGATAAGAACCTTTGATAAATATTTTGTAAAATTATTTTTTAAAAAGATATTACTTATTTGTATGATCTTTTTTTCTTTAATTTTTATTTTAACAATATTTGAGGAAATCACTTTTTTTAGTGATACAAACTCTAAATTTTATTTGCCTTTTTTCTTATCATTAATTAATGCACCAACAACTCTTCTGGAAATTCTTCCTTTTATAATTTTAATTTCATCTCAACTATTTTTTATTGAAATTATAAAAAATAAGGAAAATGAATTAATAAAGATTAACAAATTAAATAATTCATATTTGATCAAATTATTAGCTTTGTGTTCATTCTTATTTGGTTTTTTTATTGTAACTCTTTATTATCCATTTTCCTCTAAACTTAAGTTTCTTTATTTTGATATTAAAAATATATATTCCGACGACGGTAAGTATCTTAAACATTACAATGAAAATGGTATATGGATAAAAGATGAAATTAATGATGAAATCTTTATTATTAATGGTTCTACAAAAAAAAATAATTATTTAGAAAATGTTTTTATAACAAAATTTAATAAAAATTTTGATATTATAGAAAATATTTTTTCTGCCAAAGTAGATATTAGCTCAAATAACTGGATTTTAGAAAAACCTACTTTATTTAAAAATAATAAACAGATTAAATTAGAAGAAAATCTGTTGTTAAACAGTAATTTCAATATCAATAAGATTAACAGCACATTTAGAGATCTAAATTCATTTAACTTATTCAAATTAATAAATCTTAAAGAAGAAAATAAATTATTAGGATATTCCTCTCAAGATATAGACCTTCATATTTTAAAAATTATCTCATTGCCCATTTTTTTAAGTATAATGGTAATAATTTCCTCAATAATAATGCTTAATATAAAGAAAGATAAAACTCATATATTTCATGTGCTTTTAGGAATAACATTGTCAGTAATTATATATTTTATTAGTAATATTTTTAGTGTATTTGGATTAACAAATAAAATTCCAATTTATTTATCGGTATTTTTTCCAATAATTTTGTTAAGTATTATTTCAATTATAGGTTTAATAAGAATAAATGAAAAATAAGATTGCAATATTATTTATTATTTTTTTACAAGTTTTTTTTACGAAAATTCTATTTTCACAAGAAGTTGAATTTAATGCGTCAAATATAGAAATTTTAAATGAAAAAGAATTAACCATTGCAAATGATGCTGTGGCACTAATTAAAACAGATGGAATAAAAGTTGAGGGTTCTGTAATAAAATATTTTAAGGGTAAATCTTTATTAACTGTTGAAAATGGAAAAATTTTTAAAATAGATGACAATTTAGAAATTAATGCAAATCAAATTAAATATGATTTAAATAATTCGAAACTTATACTTGATAACAAAATTAATATCAGAGACAAACAAAACAACATCATAATTAATTCTAATAAAATTATTTATGAGATTAAAGATGAAAAAATTTTAGGTTTAAATGAATCGCAAATTTTAGATAATTTTGGTAATATCTACACAGTTAACGAATTCGAATATTCTCTTAAAAATGAAGTCATAAAACTAACTAATCTTAAAGTTTTTGATAAAGAAAAAAATTTATTTGAGTTAGATTTAGGCTTTTTAGATTTAAATAAAAAAGAATTACTTGCAAAGGATGTGAGTCTTAATTTTAAAATTTCAGAAAATTCTCAAAACGAACCCCGTCTTAAGGGTAGGAGTTTAGTCAGTAATGATCAAAACACAATTGTTAAAAAAGGAACTTTTACATTTTGTAAGAAAAGAGAAAAGTGTCCACCTTGGGAGATGAGTGCAGATGAAATTAGACATGATAAAAAAAATAAAACGATACACTATAAAAATGCTAAATTAAAAATATACGATAAGCATGTTTTTTATTTTCCAAAATTTTTTCATCCCGATCCAACTGTTGAAAGACAAACCGGTTTTTTAATTCCTAGATTACAAGACAATAGCGCTACTGGATTATCTCTAAATTTGCCTTATTTTTTAGCAATCGCCAAAGATAAAGATATGACTTTGAACCCAAGGTTTTTTAATGATGATAAATTTTTACTTCAAACCGAGTTTAGAAAAAAAAATAAGAATTCTGATTATATCATTGATTTAAGTCAGTTCATTTCTAGTGATGAGAACTCAAAAGGTCATCTATTTTATAATTTTAACAAAAACTATGTAAATAAGAATTCAGATAATGTTGAATTAAATATTCAATTAGAGCAAGTAACAAACAACACATATCTAAAAACTTATAAACTGGAAAGCCCTATAATTAATGATACATCAATGCTTTCTAGCTCCATAAGTATTGCTTATAATAATAATCTTCAATCACTCGATACAAATATAGATGTTTACGAGGATTTATCAAAAACTGATTCTGATAAATATGAGTATGTACCTAATTTTTATTTTTCAAAAATTTTAAACGACAATTTAATTTTTAACTCAGAGGGATATTATAAAAACTATAATACGAATATAACAGAAAAAATTTTGATAAATAATTTTGAATATAATTCTATGCCAACATATTCAAAAAAGGGAGTAATAAATCAAAAAAAATTTCTAATAAAAAATATTAATTCTGAGGCCAAAAATTCGAAAAATTACAAAAATAAAAGTAATTTTAGTTTAGTACCAACTCTACTAACAAACTATTCATTTCCATTAAAAAAAGAGACGAAAAATTTTGATAAAATACTAACACCTAGGTTTTCAATAAGATTAAGCCCCTCTCATACAAAAGATGTACGAAAAAAAGACAGACAAATAAATTATAATAATATCTATGATCTTAATAGATTGGGTATATCTGATACAAGCGAGGGAGGAATTTCAGCTACATATGGATATGAATATAAAAAAATAGATAAATCCAGTTTAAATGAGCAAATAACTTTAGGATTTGCAAACAACATAAGATTTGAGGAAAATAAAGACCTACCTAGCAATAGTAACTTAGGAGATAAGGTTTCAGATTTTGTTGGCTTATTTGAGTACAAGCCAGATAAAAATTTAAAGTTCAATTATGATTTCTCGTTGAAAAATAATTTGATAAATAAAAATTATGAGCTTTTTGGATTTGAATTCTATTTAAATAATTTAACTTCAAAAGTTGAGTATCTTAATGAGAATAATAGTAACTCAAAGACCTCATATATACAAAATGAAACCAAGTATAAATTTAATGAAAATAATAGTATAATTTTTGAAACAAGAGAAAATAAAGAAAAAAGTTTTACAGAATTTTATAATTTAATCTATCAATATCAAAATGACTGTTTAAGCGCAGCAATTGAATATAATAAAGAATATTACATTGATAAAGATTTGCAACCATCTGAAAATTTATTTTTTAAAATTTCAATCTTGCCATTTGGTGGATTTAATAGTCCCAACTTAAGATGATTTTAAAAAATAGAATTGTTTTTTTTTGTTTGATTTTTTTTTCATCAATTAGCATAGCTTTCTCTGAAATAAATCTAAGAATAATTATGAAAGTAGGCACTGAGATAATCACAACATATGATATCGAAAAGGAACGTAATTATCTATTACTTTTAAATCCAAAACTAGGAGCATTGGATGATAAAAAAATTTTGGAAATATCTAAAAAATCTCTAATTAAAGAAACAATAAGAAAAAATGAAATTTTAAAATACAAGGCATTAGATCTACAAAACCCTCAAATTGAATTTATTTTAAATGACGTAATTAAAAATTTAGGTTTTCAAAATATGAGCGAATTTCAAAGTCATTTAAAAAAATTAGATATCTCAATTAATGATATAAAGGAAAAAATTGAAATACAAAATCAATGGAAAAGTTTGGTTTATGCTAGGTATTCAAATAGTTTAAAGATTGATACCGAGGGTCTAAAAAAACAAATTGAAAATACCAGTAAAGAGAATTTTTTATTAGAATATAACTTATCTGAAATTGTTTTTACTAAAAAAAATAATTTATCATTGAAGGATCTTGTTAATGAGATTCAAGAAAGTATTAAAGATATAGGATTTGAAAATACTGCAATAATATATAGTGTCTCTGATAGTTCAAAGGTTGGGGGTAAAATAGGATGGATTAGAAAAAATAATCTGTCAATCAATGTAGCAAGATATTTGGAAAAAATAAAATTAGATAACTCTAGTTATCCGATTAAAATTGGTAATAATTTTCTAATTCTTAAAATTAATGATGAAAGAAGAATTCCGTTTGAAATTGATAAACAAAAAGAATTAGATAAAATGATTAGAATTGAAAAATCCAAACAATTAGAAATATTTTCAAATATTTTTTATAATAAAATAAAGTTAAATAATGAAATAAATGAATTTTAGACCAATTTTAATAGTTCCAGGTGAACAAAAAAGTATTTTTTTTGAAATATTTTTCAAATCGATAAAATCAAAAAAATTTATTAGTCCCTTAATTTTAATTTGTGATAAAGAAAATTTATATAGAGAAATTATAAGATTTAAATTTAAAAAAAAAATAGAGGTATTAAGTTTTAATGAAATTTGCAAAAAAAAATTACAAAATAGAAAAATTTATTTGATAAATGTTTCAAATAAGATACCTGAATTTTATGTAAAAAGATGCTTTAAAAAGGCTTTTGATTTATTAAGGAAAGGTGTAACAAACAAAATTATTAATGGTCCCATAAATAAAACCAAAACTTTAAATAAAAAATTTTTAGGTGTGACTGAATATATTGCTAATTCTTTTAATAAAAAAAAGTTTGCGATGTTAATTTATAATCCCAAATTATCAGTTTGTCCTGTTACTACTCATTTACCCCTTAGATTGGTAAAAAATCATATCACCAAAAAAACATTAAGAGAAAAAATTCTAATCATTAATGATTTTTATAAAAAATTTCTTAAAATTAAACCCAAAATAGCTGTTACAGGTCTTAATCCTCATTGTGAAAGTATACTTAAATTCAACGAGGATGAAAAAATTATAAGCCCAGTGATTAACTCCATAAAAAATCAGATTAATGTTAAAGGGCCTTTTCCCTCAGATACAATATTTCTTAAAAAAAATAGAGAGAAATTTGACGTGATAATTGGAATGTATCATGATCAAGTTTTAGGCCCAATAAAAACTCTTTTTGAGTATGATGCAATTAATATTACTTTAGGTTTACCTTTTTTAAGAATTACTCCAGATCATGGTCCTAATGAAAAAATGGTTGGGAAAAATAAATCCAATCCAATTAGTTTAATAAATGCACTAAGCTTTCTCGACAATCAATGATAAAAGCCAAAAAAAGCCTTGGGCAGAATTTTCTAGTTAATCAAGATGTAATTAAAAAAATAGTAAATATAGTTGATATTGATAATAAAGATGTTCTTGAAGTAGGACCAGGTACAGGGAATTTAACCTCTGAAATTTTAAAGAGAAATCCAAATAAATTTTTAGTAGTCGAGAAAGATAATGAATTAGCAAATAAACTTCTAGAGAAGTTTAGCTCAAATATTAAAATTATAAATGAAGATATATTAGAAATAAACGAAAATGATTTAAATAATCAAATTTTAACTGTTTTTGGAAATTTACCGTATAATATTTCAACAGAAATTTTGATTAAGTGGATCTTGAATTTAAATGAAAAAAAAATTTGGTTTAATTATCTTGTATTAATGTTTCAAAAAGAAGTGGCAAATAGAATTATAGCAAAATACAATACTCGTGAATATGGAAGATTATCTATTTTAACTAATTGGCGACTAAAAGTAAAAAAAGTTTGCGATGTTAGTCCAAGTTGTTTTCAACCAAAACCTAAAGTTGAGAGCTCTCTTTTATTATTCGAACCAAAAGAAAATTTTTTTGATTTTATAAACTCAAAAAATTTAGAAAAAATTACAAATGTATTTTTTATGCATAGAAGAAAAATGATTAAAAAACCTTATAAGCAACTATTTAAAAATAATACTGATATAGCTTATAAGTTAGGGATCAATTTAAATGTAAGACCTCAAAATTTAGACCCAAACACTTATTTTGAGCTTACAAAAGAATATGAATTTCTAAGACGTTAACTTTTCAACATGGTTTCTTATGAATTCAGAGTCGTAATCTTTTGATCCATTGTTCATTTCAGCATTAATCAAATCTTTAATTTTAGAGTAACACTTATTAAGTTCATCATTAATTACTACATAATCATAGTTTATCCAGTGTAAAACATCTCTTTCAAATTGATTCATTCTTTCCTCAACAATTAATTTGTCACTTTTGTGTCTATTTATTAATCTATCATGTAAGATCTTTTTACTAGGTGGTAAAATAAAAAAAGTAACTAATTTATAGTCTAATTTTTTATTTTTAATTTGATCAGCTCCTTGCCAATCGATATCAAAAAGCACATTATGCCCTTTATTTAAATTATCTATTACTGGTGTTCTGGTAGTACCATAATAATTATCAAATACTTTTGCAAATTCTAAAAATTCTTGATTCTTTATTAGTCTTTTAAATTCATTGTCATTTACAAAGAAATAATCTTTGTTTGGAATTTCACCTGATCTAGGCTGTCTTGTTGTGTGTGAAATTGAAATTTTAAAATTATCTTGATTTGAAAGTAAATTAACTAAGGTAGTTTTGCCTGCTCCTGACGGAGAGGAAAGGATAACCATTATCCCATCATTTGCTGAGGGCATTTAAATTTTAGTTGGCTTTGCCTTCAATAAATTTAACTGCATCACCTACTGTTAAAATCTTTTCAGCCTCACTATCTGAAATTTCTGAACCAAATTCCTCCTCAAAGGCCATAACTAACTCAACTGTGTCCAGGCTATCAGCGCCCAAATCATCAATAAAACTTGATTCCTCTGTGACTTTTGACTCATCTATTCCCAAATGATCTGCGACTATCTTTTTAACTTTGCTTGAAATATCTTCTGACATATAAATCCCTTTTTTTTATTATAAATCGTTAATAGTTTAATTACTTGGATTGTCAAGCCATATACAAGCCTCCATTTACATGTAATGTTTCGCCATTTATATAGTCTGCATCATTAGATGCTAAAAAAAGAACCGCATTAGCAATATCATCAGGTTCCCCCAATCTAGCTGAAGGTATTTTGGAAACAATAATTTCCTTAAATTTCTCATCAATCTTATCAGTCATTGCTGTTTTAATAAAACCTGGAGAAATACAGTTTATATTAATATTCTTTTTTGCATATTCTAGTGATAAACTTTTTGACATTGCTATAAGACCTGCTTTTGATGCGGTATAATTAGTTTGACCTATATTTCCAGTATGTCCCACAACTGAAGTAATGTTAACAATCTTACCTTTTTTGTTTTTTAACATTTTTTTAATTGCATACTTACACATTAAAAATGTAGATGTTAGATTGAGGTCAATGACTTTTTTCCACTCATCTAAGGTCATCCGTATTGCTAAATTATCATTTGCGACTCCAGCATTGTTAATTATACAGTCCAAATTTCCACCAAGCTCTTGAGACGCTTGCTCAATAAAGTTTTCAACTTTGTCATTTTGAGAAATATCAAATGGTAATATTTTAAGATTGTAGAATTTTTTTTTAAGTTCCTCTAATTTATGAACTTTTGTTCCTGAAGCTATTATATTAGCTCCAGTTTCACTTAATTTTTTAACAATAGAGCTACCTATTCCACCTGTAGCGCCAGTAACAATTATATTTTTTTTATTTAAATCACTCATATGATTAAGTTTTTTATATCTGATTGATCATTAATAGAAGTAATTTTTACATCTTTATTTATTCTTTTAACAAGGCCAGACAATACTTTTCCCGGGCCAATTTCAACAAATTGTTCAACACCCTTTTTTATCATATTAATTATGCTCTCTCTCCACCGAACTCTTTTTTCAATTTGATCAATAAGTAAATTTTTTAAATTGTGTGGGTTAGATACTTCTTCTCCAGTCACATTAGAAAAAATTATATTATTTGAATGCTTAAAATCAATTTTTTTCAATTGATTGCTCATTACTTCAGTTGCTTTGTGCATTAGACTACAGTGAAATGGTGCACTCACCGATAGTTTAATACTCTTTATTTTTTTTGTATTCAAAAAATTATTTATTAATTCTAAATCTTTTATTTTTCCACTTAAAACTAATTGACCGTTTGAATTATCATTTGCGATTTCAGCTTTAAAACTATTAGAGTTATCATTTAAAATTTTTTCAATATCTTCTATTTTTGACCCTAATACAGCTAACATACCGCCTTCACCTTTTGGAACAGAATCCTGCATAGCTTTTCCTCTAGTTCTTAGTAATTTTATTGTTTCATTAAAATCTAAATACCCAGCACATGATAATGCAGAATACTCTCCTAATGAATGTCCAGCAAAATATTTTGCTTTATTTAAGTCTATATTAAATTCTTCTTTAATAACTTTAAATATTGAATAACTAACAAGAAATATTGCTGGCTGGGTATTTTCTGTATAATCTAACTCTTCTTTAGGACCATTCAATATAATTTTCGAAAGATTAAGTCCTAATATATCATCAGCTTCGTTAAATAAATTTTTAACAACATTGTATTTATCAAAAAATTCTTTTCCCATTCCAACTATTTGTGAACCCTGACCAGGAAAAATTATGGAATTCATTTAAAAATTTATTTAATTATTGCTTTTTTTACTATTGTAATTGAGAATTTATAATAGTATATCCTCACTTTTTATTAAAGATTTATATGAATTTATACGAACACACAATTATAGCTAGACAGGATGCTTCTCCAGCAGAATTGAAGCAACTTACGGAAAAATACTCAAAAATAATAGAAAAAAATGATGGGGAAATAGTTAAAACTGAAAATTGGGGCCTTCTTAATTTATCGTATTTGATAAAAAAAAATAGAAAAGGAAGCTTTATTCACTTTAAAATTAAGGGTAACGGTAAATTGATTGAACAGTTAGAAAAAAATGAGGCTATAGATAAAAAGTTGTTAAGAAACTTGACAGTAAGAGTGAAAAAATTTGATTTAAAAAGTAATTTCTTCGCAAAAAAAGACGATTTAGAAGCTTCTGAAAAAAAAGAGACAATAAAAAATTAGATATGCCAAAAAAACAAAGTGGTAATAAAAAAGGAAAGCAAAGCAACTTTGCAAAACTTAGTATTTTTCAGCCAAATAAATATAAGTTTAAGAAGAGTTGTCCTTTATCAGTTAAAGGAGCCCCTGAGATTGATTATAAAAATATTAAACTACTCAAAAAATATGTTTCTGAAAATGGTAAGATTCTTCCCTCCAGAGTAACAAATGTATCTCAAAAAAAACAAAGAGAATTGTCTCTATCTATCAAAAGAGCAAGAAATCTAGCTTTAATATAAAATAATGAAAGTAATTTTATTAGAAAATCTAAAAAGAATAGGATCTATTGGTGAGGTAATAGATGTAAAAAGAGGTTATGCAAGAAATTTTTTAATAGCAAATAAAAAAGCACTCTATGCTTCTAAAGAAAACATAAAACAAGTTGAAAAAATAAAACTAGATCTATCAAAAAAAGATAATGAAAGAAAACAAGAGGCTAAAAAAATTCAAGAAAAAGTGAATAATAAAGAATTTGAAATTAAAAAGTTAAACACTGAAAATAACGAATTGTATGGTTCTGTTAAACCAACAGAAATATCTAAGATTATACTTCAGGAAACTAAGCTTGAGATTAAACCGTCAATGATACAACCTATTAATGAAATAAAATCTTTGGGAAAGTTTAAAGTAAAAATTTATTTACACTCAGAAGTTGATGCTGAGATATTAATAAATGTTAAATCTGCAGAAACTATCCAATAATTATACAATTTCGTCCACAACTTTTTTTTTTATTTATAAGCTTTATTTTTTTTTGTAATTTGAATTGTGGAAAATAAATTAAGCATTGTTAATGAAGATTTTAGAGAATTACCAAATAATATTGAAGCAGAACAGGCGGTAATTGGCTCAATTTTAGTAACTAATGAAATTTTCGATGAGATAAACACTATTATATCAAATGTTAATTTTTTTGATCCTATGCATCAAAAAATTTTCAACGCCATTGAAAGTATGATTTTTAAAGGCATGCTTGCAAATCCAATCACTTTGAAAAATTATTTTGAAAATGAAAAAGATGATTTAGATATTCCTGAATATTTAGTAAAGATTACTAAATTTTCTACATCAGTTAGACAAGCAATTGAATATTCAAAAATAATTTATGATATGTTTGTGAGACGTGAACTTATTAAAATCTCTGAACAAATGATTGATAATGCTAAAGAAAATAATTTGCAAACAAATGGTCAAAATATAATTGAAAACTCTGAAAGACTTCTCTACGACTTGGCTGAAAAAGGAACTTTTAATTCTTCATTAATTAAATTTGATGATGCAATGAAACAAACTATAGAAATGGCTTCTGCTGCGTATAAAAATGAAGGAGGTATTGTTGGAGTTCCAACAGGCCTTAGGGATCTAGATAATAAATTAGGTGGCCTTCATCAATCTGATCTAATAATTATTGCTGGTAGACCATCAATGGGTAAAACTTCACTTGCTACAAATATTGCTTTCAACGCAGCAAAAAATATTCTAGACAATGGAACAAAGTCCTCAATAGCTTTCTTTTCTCTAGAAATGTCGTCAGAACAATTATCAACAAGAATTATTTCTGAACAAGCAAGAATTAGCTCAAGCGATATTAGAAGAGGTAGAATTTCTGATGAACAATTTGACAAATTTCTGGAGACGTCTAAAAATATTACAGAGCTTCCGCTATTTATTGATGAGACTCCTGCAATTAGTATTGCTTCTATGAGTAATAGAGCTCGAAGAATAAAAAGACTACATGGATTAGATTTAATTGTAGTTGATTACATACAGTTAATGAAAGGTTCATTTAGCAATAAGGATGGTAGGGTTCAAGAGATATCTCAAATTACGCAAGGTCTTAAAGCTATTGCTAAAGAATTGGGCGTGCCTGTTCTTGCATTATCACAACTATCCCGACAGGTTGAGCAGAGAGATGATCATAAGCCACAATTGTCAGATTTAAGAGAATCCGGCTCAATTGAACAAGATGCAGATGTAGTCATGTTTGTATATAGAGAAGGTTATTATCTGCAAAGAAAAGAGCCAAGAGAAGCTACGGTAGAACACGCTGAGTGGCAGGCAAAGATGAATGAGGTTGCGCATTTGGCTGAAATTATCATTGGGAAACAACGACACGGTCCCATTGGTAAAGTAACTCTTGAGTTTGAGGAAAGATTTACAAAATTTAAAGATACTCAAAATAATTAATTTACAATATATTGTATAAATGATTGATCATTTATACCAAAATACAATCTTAAAAAATCCAAAATCTATTCTAATTATTTTATTAATTGCTTTAATAAGTTTTGGATATTACTCTAAAGATTTTAGACTTGATGCATCATCTGAAACGCTGTTAATCGAAGGCGATCCTGATCTTAAATACTTAAAAGAAGTAACAAATAGATATGGTTCAAAGGAGTTTCTTGTTTTAACTCATACACCCAATGATGGTATGGTAACCGACAGTGCAATTAATAATCTCCTTAGTTTAAAATATAAACTCCAAAGTTTAGATTGGGTGCATAGTGTAATTACTCTTTTAGATATACCTTTATTGGATAATTCTGATGCACCTCTTCAAGAAAGACTTTTAAATTTTAAAACACTTAAAGATGAAGATGTTGATAAAGAAAGAGGCTTTAGAGAAATTTTAGCAAGTCCAGTTTTTAGAAATTTTGTTATTAGTGAAGATGGTAAGACAAGTGGAATAATTGTAAATATTAAAGAGAATCAAAAATTAGAAGATATTGAAAATAAATCAGATAAAGAAATACAAATATTTAAAGATCAAATAAAAAAAAAAAATCATGATAATATTTTAGAAATTAGAGAAGTGATCAAAAGTTACGATGACATAGGAAAAATTTATTTAGGTGGTATACCGATGATTGCTGATGACATGATGACTTTCATTAAAAGTGATATAATTGTTTTTGGCTTGGGTGTGCTTGCATTTATTATTGCAACCTTATGGTTTGTTTTTAGAAATTTAATTTGGGTAGTGGTTCCAATAAGTAGTTGTTTCTTTTCAGTTATAATTATGATGGGTCTTTTAGGCCTAATTGGCTGGAAAGTCACTGTAATTTCGTCAAACTTTATTGCACTGATGTTAATTTTAACTATGGCGATGAATATTCATATGAGCACAAGATTTATACAATTAAGAAAGATTTATCCAAACAAAAATAATAATGAAATAATCTCTTTAACGACAAAAAAAATGTTCTGGCCAATCCTTTATACTGCTTTAACAACCATTATTGCTTTTTTATCTTTGATTTTTAGTGAAATCAAACCAGTTATAGATTTTGGTTTGATGATGACTTTTGGATTAATAACATCATTTATTATTACTTTTACCCTGCTCCCAAGTTTATTAAGTTTTTTAAAAGATAATAAAACTCTTTTAAAAGAGGACGTTGACTCCAAAATAACTTCTTCTTTGGGAAAAATTTCTATAAACTTTAAAAATCAAGTTTTTTGTAATAACTGGGATAGTAATTATTTTAAGTATAACTGGAATAATCAAATTGGAAGTTGAGAATAGTTTTATCAATTATTTTAGTAAAAAGACAGAAATTTATAAAGGTATGAAATTAATTGATGAAAAACTAGGTGGAACAACGCCCCTAGAAGTAATTTTAAAGTTTCCAGAAAAAAAAGAAGATAAATTAGATGGGGATGACGAATTTGAGGATTGGGGCGATGAAGAAAAAAATGATGACAAGTATTGGTTTACAAAAGATAAAATAGAGACAATTTCTAACATACATAATTATCTTGATAGTCTTCCTGAGATAGGAAAAGTTTTATCCTTTTCATCAATAGTTGATGTTGCAACTAAGTTAAATAATAATAAACCTCTTGGGACTTTAGAGATGGGTGTTTTGTATACTAAAATTCCCGAAAATATTAAAACTGAGATAGTTGATCCTTATATTTCAATAAAAGATAATGAGGCTCGTATAAGTCTAAGAATAATCGACTCTCAAAAAGATCTTAAAAGAAATGAGCTAATCAAAAAAATAGATCATGACTTACAGAATGAATTTGGATTAAACAAAGATCGATACAAATTAGCTGGGGTAATGATCTTGTTTAATAATTTATTACAGAGTTTGTTTAAATCTCAAATTCTTACTTTGGGACTTGTCATGCTAGGTATTTTTGGAATGTTTGTAATTTTATTTAAGAACATCAAATTATCTTTGATTGGGGTTGTTCCAAACTTTATTGCAGCATTTTTTATTTTAGGAATAATAGGTATGCTAGAGATACCTTTAGATATGATGACTATCACAATCGCTGCTATTACAATAGGTATAGCCGTTGATAACAGCATACACTATATCTACAGATTCAAAGAGGAGTTCTACAAAATTAATGATTATAAAAAAACGTTAAAAACTTGTCATTCAACAGTTGGTGTTGCAATTCTAAATACTTCAATAACAATAGTTTTTGGTTTTTCTATTTTAGTTTTATCTAAATTCATACCTACAATTTATTTTGGAATTTTTACAGGATTAGCAATGTTATTTGCGATGATTTCCGTTTTAACTTTACTTCCATCTTTAATATTAGTCTTTAAGCCATTTGGAAAATAAGAATGTATGTTTGAAATCACTCTTGAATTTTTTGGAGAAATTTTTAATTTAATTTCTGCGATTGATTTGATCTATATATTGATAACTATACTTTCACTTATAAAATGTTACAGCAAAGGTTTTGTCTTAAGTATACTTTCAATGTCAAAGTGGTTATTAGCATATATTGCAACTTTGATACTTTTTCCAAGATTAAAACCATATGTCAAAAACATTATAGATAATGAATATGTGCTTGATGTAGGGCTTGGAATAACAATCTTTATAATAGTTATCTTTTTAATATTATTAATTAACAAAGGGATAAGTAGAGCGATCAAATATACTGGTATAGGAAGTTTAGACACTGTTTTTGGATTCTTTTTTGGTTTCATTCGAGCGTATATTATATCCATATGTATATTTTCAGGAGTACATATCGTGTATAATTATGACAAATGGCCAGTAAATTTAAACAAATCATACACCTTTCCATATCTTGAAAAAGGTAGTAATTACTTATTAAAAGTATTTCCAAATGAAAAAACATATCAAGACTCTAAAGAAAAAATTGAAGATTTATGATCCAAAGTTGAATGAGGAATGCGGTGTATTTGGGATTGCCAATGTAAAAGATGCTTCGGCTTTAACCGCTCTTGGATTACACTCTCTACAACATAGAGGACAAGAGGGCTGTGGAATAGTAACATTTGATGGAGAAAGATATTATTCGGAGAAAAGATTTGGGTTAGTTGGTGACAACTTTAATAAAGAAAAAGTCCTAGATAATCTTAAGGGAAATTTTGCAATCGGTCATAATCGATATAGCACCACTGGAAATAATACCTTGAGAAACATTCAGCCTTTCTTTGCAGATACCAATGCTGGTGGGATTGGGGTTGCTCACAATGGAAACTTAACAAATTCAATTTACTTGAGAAATAAACTTGTTGGAGAGGGAGCAATTTTCTACACAACCTCAGACACTGAAACAATTGTTCAACTTATTGCAAAATCAAAAAGATTAAAAACTATTGATAAAATAATAGATGCGATATTTCAAATTCAAGGTGGATATGCATTAGTTATGTTGACGCAAAATTTACTAGTAGGTGTAAGAGATCCTTATGGAATAAGACCACTAGTCATAGGTAAATTAAAAAATAGTTATGTTCTTGCATCTGAAACCTGTGCTCTGGATATTATAGGTGCAAAATTTATACGTGAAGTTGATAACGGTGAAATTGTTTTAATTGAAAATGATAAATTAAAAAGTATCAAACCGTTTCCTGAAAAAAAAATTAGACCTTGTGTTTTTGAATATATTTATTTTGCAAGACCAGATAGTATTTTGAGTAGAAAAACTGCATATGAGCATCGTAAAAATTTAGGAAAAGAATTAGCAAATGAAAATGATGTTGATGCTGACATTATTGTACCAGTTCCAGACTCAGGTAATGCTGCAGCTTTAGGTTTTGCCCAACATTTAGGTAAAAACTATGAACATGGTTTAATTAGAAATCACTATGTGGGAAGAACTTTTATAGAGCCAAGTCAAAAAATAAGAAGCTTAGGAGTTAAGTTGAAACTTAATGCTAATCAAACAACTATAGAAAACAAAAAGATTATTCTTGTTGATGACTCTTTAGTTAGAGGAACCACATCTCATAAAATCGTAAAAATGCTTTATGATGCTGGTGCAAAAGAAGTTCATGTGAGAATTGCTTGTCCTGAGATTAGATACCCAGATTTCTATGGAGTTGATACGCCAACAAAAAAAGAATTGTTAGCTGCTAATAAAAATAATGATGAAATCTGTGAATACATTGGTGCTAAATCATTAAAATTTTTATCTATTGAAGGTATGTATAGAGCTATTGGATTTGATAAAAGAAATGAAAATTATCCACAGTTGACAGATCATTATTTTACTGGAGATTATCCTGTAAAACCTATTGATGAGTTAGGAGATAGTAAGATAACACAACTTTCTTTACTTAGCACTGCATCAAACAATTAATTTATGAAAAAAGTAAGTTTCACAGAAATGAAAAATGGAACCAAGGAGGATTATCTTTTTCTTGATAAACATGAAAAAGATTATGCAAGTAAAACAGCAGATAGAATATTAAAATTTATGTCTGGACTTACTGAAACTTTAGAAGGATATCAAGTTTCAAGATTAGAACATTCACTTCAGAGTGCTACAAGAGCTTATAGAAATGGTGAAAGTGATGAAATGATTGTGGCTGCTCTATTACACGATATTGGTGACGAACTAGCTCCAATGAATCATTCAGAATATGCTGCGGCAGTTTTAAAACCATATGTGTCAGAAAAAACTCATTGGATTATCGAAAAACACGGCGAATTTCAGATGTATTATTACGCTCACCATTTAGGAGGGAATAAAAATAAAAGAGATGAGTATAAAAATCATAAATATTACAAAGATACTGTTAATTTTTGTGAAAAATATGATCAAAACTCTTTTGATCCAAATTATGACTCTTTGCCGTTAGATTTCTTTAAACCCTTTGTCAAAAAAATTTTTTCAAGAAAACCATATTCTTCACTATAAAATTTTAAAAGCTATATTATTAAATATGATCATTTCTAAAGAAAAAATAATTGAATATTTTAAATCTGGAATAAAAGAAAAGGAAAATTTCAAGATTGGTATTGAACATGAGAAATTTTTATTTAATAGCAAAAACAATAAAAGAATTGATTACTCAAAAGTAAAGGAAATGTTTTCTGCTTTAAACGAATTCGGTTGGAGTTCAATAAAAGAAGGTGAAAATATTGTTGGTTTAAATAAAGGAGGTAAAAACATTACTCTTGAACCAGGAAACCAAATTGAATTATCTGGAGAGAAGCTTAATAATATTCATGAAGCATGCTCAGAATCTTATGATTATTTGTTTGAACTTAAACAAGTCACAAAAAAACTTAATATAAATATTGTGAGCACTGGTTTTGATCCTATTTCAAAGCTTGATGAAATTCCTAATAATCCCAAACAAAGATATAAATTGATGACAAAAGATATGCCATTAGGAGGGGAATTAAGTCTAGATATGATGTACAGAACTTGTGGAACTCAATTAAATATTGATTACTCCTCAGAAGAAGACTTTTTCAAAAAATTTAAAGTAGTAAATTCAATAGTTCCAATTTCTATAGCTTTATTTGCTAATTCATCAATAGTTGAAAAAAAAAATAGCAATTACTTATCTTATAGATCGAAAGTATGGCAAAATACTTCTAGGGGAGGACTTCCAAAATTATTTTTTGAAAATTTAAATTTTGAAAAGTATACTGATTATATAATAAATTTTCCAATTTTATTTATTCAAGACAAGCAAAACTATTTTTCTGGTAATAAATATACTTTTAAAGATTTTATGGACGGAAAGATAAATGAAATAAAAAATCGTCCTCCAACTGAAAATGATTTATCATTACACTTAAGCACTATATTTACTGAAAATAGATTGAAAAAATATATTGAATTAAGATCTATGGATACTTGCGGCTGGGATTGTCTTTGTGCAGGACCTGCATTTTATATCGGAATGTTGTATGGTAATTTAGAAGAAGTTTTTAATTTAATCTCTTCATGGGACAAGGATAAAATAATTAATGCTTATCTCGATGCTCCTAAAAAAGGTTTTAATACTCAACTAATGGGTAAAGATCTTTTTTATTGGGCATCAACTTTATTAGAAATTTCGAAAAAAGGATTAAATAGTAGAGATATATTAAATAAAAGTGGAAAAAATGAAAGCTTGTTTTTAAATCACTTGCAAAAAGTTATTGATAATAGAACAACAAATGCAGATCATATGATTAGTAAATTTTCTAAAAACGAAGATTTAAACGATTTATATGATAAATAAAATTGTTGCTATACAAGGAAACCACCCTTCTAAACTTAATCCAAAAACAGATACGAGTGTTTTTTTAGCTAATGAAATTCAAAAAAGAAATTATAGAATTTTTTATTATGATCCCAAAAATTTATCAATTATAAACTCAAAAGTTGTAGCTGAGGGTTTTTTTATAAAGTTTTATTATAATAATAAAAAATTTTACAAAATTTTAAAAAAACAAAAGTTAAATCTTATCAAATGTAAATACATATTAGTAAGACAAGATCCTCCTTTTAATCTAGAGTATATATCTTCAACTTTTATACTTGAAACAATTAAAGATAAAGTAAAAATAATTAACAATCCCACAGCAATTAGAAATATCTCTGAAAAACTTTATTCGGTAAAATATCAAAGGTTTATGCCAAATACAATTTTTACACAAAATATTCAGGAGATTAAAAATTTTTTTAAAAAGAATAAGCATGTTATTTTAAAACCTATTCATAGTTTTAGTGGGAATGATATTTACTTGCTCAATAAATTTAAATTTAAATTTATTCAAAGATTAATAAAAAAACATAATTATATAATGTGTCAAAAATATTTACCCAAAATAAGCAAAGGAGATAAAAGAGTATTTCTAATTAATGGAAAAATATGTGGTGCTATATCCAGAGTTCCTCAAAAAGGCTCATATCTAAGTAACATGAGTAAAGGTGCAACTGCAAAAAATACCCAATTAACAAAATTTGAAAAAAGTATTTCCAAATTAATCGCTAAAGATTTGAAAAAAGATAAAATTTATTTTGCTGGGATTGACTTTATTGACCAAAAACTTAATGGAGATATAAATGTTACATCCCCTACCGGTTTAAAAACATTATTTGATATTTCCAAAGTCAATCTTGCTAAAACTTTTTGGAAATATTTAAAAGCATGAAACACTTGACAGATCAACAAAAGGGATCGTTACTTGCATTTGTTGCTGTTATGTTTATAACGCCCGACTCTTTATTTATTAGACTTTCTAATATTGATACCTGGGGTCTAGTTTTTTATAGAGGAATAATTCCATTCTTAACTGTTTTTTTTGGGATGTTATTAATCTACAAACTAAATTTTTTTAAGATATTATTAAAAAGTGGTTACCACGGTTTTATCTATGTAGTTACCTTTAGTATTACAAATATTACTTTTGTAGTTTCTATTCAAAACACTAATGTGGCAAACACACTAGTAATGATAGCAACTGCACCAATGCTATCAGCCATACTAGGATCAATTTTTTTAAAAGAACCTCCAGATAGAAAGACATGGGTTTCAATAATTATTACTTTTGCAGCAATTATTTACATTTTCTTTGACTCCCTAAAATTAGGTAACTTTTATGGAGATATTTTAGGATTTATTACTGCTATTGGTCTTGCTGTAGGTGCGGTTACTATCAGATCTGCAAAATCTAAAAATTTAGTTCCAGCTGCAGTCGTGGGTAAGTTATTTGTTGCTATTTTTGCTTTATTATTTATTGAGAGCTTTGCTCTTTTAGATAATGATCTTATCATAGTGCCTCTAATGTGTATTTTATGTGTTGCCATACCATTTGTATTAGTAACTATTGCTCCAAGATTTATACCAGCTGCTGAGGTAAATCTTTTCTTCTTATTAGAGACAATAATTGGTCCAATATGGGTTTGGTTGATCATAAAAGAACAGCCTAGTATTGAAACGCTTCAAGGAGGGGTGGTTATAATTGCAACGATCGCTATTCACTCATTTTTGAAATTAAAAAAATCTTAATCTCCGTCACAATTAAGTCTTGATTTAATAATAGATGGCGGATAATTAGCGCGATCTTATGAATAAAGTTTTAAAGAATTCTTGGGCATTGTTTTTAGGTATGGGATTTATAATGATGGCTTATGGCTTTCAGGGGTCATTACTTGGAGTGAGAGCTGTTCAGGAGGAATTTAGTCTAACAGCAACTGGTTTTATGATGTCTGGTTATTTTATCGGATACTTTATAGGAGCAGCAACTATTCCAAATATAATTTCAAGAGTTGGTCATATTAGAGTTTTTGCAGCTTTTGCGTCTTTAGCATCATTAATTATTTTAGTTCACTCAATTTTAATTCATCCATTTATATGGTTTTTATTAAGAGTTCTCACTGGAATAAGCATGGTTTGTATTTACACAGTTGCTGAGAGTTGGCTTAATGATAGATCAAGTAATAAAAATAGAGGAAGTGTTCTGTCAATTTATATGGTGATACTTTACGGATCAATGGGAATCGGAATGTTTTTGCTAAACTTCAGTGCTCCAAAAAATTTTGAACCTTTCATATTAGTTTCTGTGATCACTTCGGTAGCATTAATACCTATTTTGCTTACTAAAAAAAAACCACCCACTTTCAAGAAAATTAATGTTATGTCATTAAGTGAACTTTATAAATCTTCACCATTTGGAATGGTAAGTTCTTTTTTCTATGGAACAATTCAGTCTGCTCTATTCACCTTGCTGGCGGTTTACGCAACATCAATGAATTTCACTATTTTAGAAATATCAATTGTAACTTTTTTACTAGCAATTTCTGGCGCAGTCGCTCAATTTCCTATAGGAAAAATTTCCGATGTTTATGATAGAAGAAAAGTAATTATTGCATCAACTTTCGGAGCTGCAATTTTTGCCGTCATCACAATATTTGTTTCTGGACAAATGTATTTACCTGATGGATTAGCAACGAGTAAGGCATGGTTTTATATATTTTTTATATTGTTTTCTTTTTGCAGTTTACCAATCTTTTCATTAATCCTTGCTCACACAAATGACTATATTACTAAAGATAAATTTGTTGCTGCAGGTGCTGGACTTCAATTTACATTTGGTTTAGGTGCAATGAGTGGTCCTTTTTTATGTTCAATATTTATGGATCTTGTTGGCTCTAATGGATTTTTTATTTTTTTATTTTTCTTTCATTCTTTAATAGGAGCTTTTGGAATTTATAGAATGAATGTCAGAGAAACTGTGGAAAATCCAGACTCTCAATTTGTCGCAATGCCTCAAACAATTACACCAGCTGGGATTGAATTAAATCCTACAACAGAACCTATTGAAGAGCCGATTAAAAATGAAAATAGAGAGATTTAATTAAGACTCTCTATATGCTCAGACATTTTAGACAGAACTTGCTTTTTAGTTAATTTATCTGTTCGTATTAAGATTGCATCTTTTACTTTAATCAGTGGGCTATTCTCTCTTTTTTTATCCATTAAAGTTCTTTTAGTTAAAGATTTTCTAACATTTTGTAGAGAAACTTTCTTTTTGATATCTAGCCATCTTCTATAACTTGCAACTTTAATATTGCACTTAAAGTAAAAAGCTAAATCATATTTTGGATTTTTTGCCAGTATTTTACTAGCTATATCTCTGCCCTCTACACAAATCTTTTTATTTTTTTTGATTAATGTACTTTGAAAATTATTTATTATTTTTCGAATATTCTTATTTTTAGCTATAATTGCAGCATGGTTGCTGATTTGTTCGGAGTGTAAGTTAAATTTAACTATTTTTTTATAAGAAATATTTTTAAATTTTTTTTTTAAAAAACTAATACAGTTCTTTGGTTTATAATTAATGATTTCTTTACTAGCATATCTATACAATAATCCTGAATTAATAAGTAACAATTTGTATTTTTTTGAGATGAGTTTTGCTGCAGTACTTTTTCCACTTGCTGACTCTCCATCACAAGCTATTATTAATTTTTTAAATTTTCTCACTTAACTTTAATAATATTTAGATTTGTTTAATGCAAAAAAATTATGAATTTTAACAGATTTTTCAGAAATTAATCACTTACAGGTTGAAACTCAAAATAAGCACAAATTAACTCATTACAAAACTGAAATATTGAAAATAAGTCAAATATTTGTTTCTATTCAGATTATAAAAATATGCCTAGAAAAAAAACTAAACAAAAAAATTCAAAAAAAAGTACAGGGATAGTTAAGATTAGTAACTTAGCTCCTAAATCCTTTTTAAGTAATGCTTTCTCTAATTACAAAAAAAATAAAGAACTTAATAAGATTAAAGCTATCAAATTAGAAAAATTAAAAGAAAAAAATCAAATCCTTAAAGAACGAAAAGATCTTAAAGTTTGGGAAGAAAGACTCATTAAGGAAAGCAATAGATTAAAATTTAGTGAAGATGAATTAAGGTTAAAAGAAAAAGAGATCAAAATTAAAGATGACGCACAAAAGCTAGAGGCATCGAGATTAGTAAAAAAAGATGAAGAATTAATATTAATAAGTAAAGAATTAAGAGCTAAAGAAAAGGAATTAAAGCTAAGAGATGAGGCACAAAATAGAAGAGATATTGATTTGAAAGTTAGAGAAGAAGAACAAAAAAACCTTGAACTCAAGGAAAAAAGAAGAAAAGAGAGAACCTTAAAAATGATTAAGGAAGAAGAGGAAAAACAGAAAGAGCTTGAGTATATCAAAATAAAAGAGTGGGAAGAAAAATTTGATAGAGAACAAAAAGCAAAAGAATATAGAGAAAATTTAAGAGAGGAAAGATTAAGACAAAGAGAATTAGAAAAACTTAAATCATTTGAAAAAACTGAAAATCCAGTTGATAAAAACCTTTCCTCTGGTTTAGAAAAATTTAAAGTTGATGTAACTAAAGAAAATTAGTTTTTTTGATTAGGAAAATAATCCTTTAAATCACCTTCTCTATAAACATCTGCTGTGCAACAATGAACACCACCACCAAATGCATATGCATCTCTCAATTCAACTGGAATAACTTCCATTCCTAACTTATCAAGTTGTTCAGCTTGGTACACTTCACTTTTTTCAACACAAACTGTTTTTGGATCAAGAACTAAAACATTCATTGATAACCATACTGAAGAATAACAAAGTGGTGGTGGTTCGTTATGAGCAGGTTGAGCGCTATCTATTATTTCCCACCCATTATTCTCAAATAATTTTCTTTGTTCTTTTGGAAGTCTTCTTTGAGGATTATTTATAATTAGCCCTTCTTTAATTGGTGTAAAAGTTGCATCTATATGTATTGGGTAAGGATCTCCAGGAAAATTAACTGCATGAACTCTATGATCTTTAAAATGTCTTCTAAGCCAATCAATTCCCTTCAAATTTGTTGTAAAACCATGCTGTACAATTAAGTCCTTCCCAAATCTAAGAACATCTGCTGCATCAAATAAGGGTTCTTCCTCAGTAGTTACAAAAAACTTTTCTTCAGTCCATTTGAGTCTCTTTTGGATTCCAATCTTATCCGACAAATAATCCTCACGGTAATCAGCATCTGTTAATCTTGGCTTTGGAGCAGTCTCATGACGCATATTTTTATCTTGTTCAAAATATTTTTTAATAAGAGGTCTATAATTTAAATATTCAAACCATCTACACCTATAACTCATTGTTGCTTCGAGAATTTCATTGCCAACTGTAAGTAAAATGTCTCTTGCTGGCATACATCCAAACATACTTTCAACTTTCCAATCTGGAGTAGAAATTTTTTGATTATGATTAAGTGGAACAGGTCGATCAACTTTAATTCCTCTTTTTTCCAACATTGATGCAAAATTATTTAACAATTCATTTGCTTTATCGACTGTATCTTTGGTACGTGGTCCATGAGAACCTTTCATATCTGAGTCTTCAGGCACTTTAGCATCTAAAGCAGGTTCTGGTGCAGGTATACAGCAACCATCTGCTCTTCCAACAATAACGTGCTTAAGTGGATCCCATTCATTCCAGCTATTAACAATAACTTTATCTTTGCTCATGTTTCTAGATTAATTTAAAGCTATAAATCTTTTATTCCAACGCATTACTAAACTGTAATAAATTAATGAAATAAAAAGAAAAAATCCTCCGACTATAGTGTAAGTATCAGGTACTTCATTTATGCCCAAGATAGGTAACCAAACCCAAAAAATTCCACCAATAACTTCAGTCAATGATAATAATGTTAATTCTGCAGCGGGAATAGCTTTTGAGCCAATAGAATATAAAATTAGTCCTAAGCAAACTAATGTCCCATGAAGAGAAAATAAAGCTCCATTATAACTAGTTGAAAAGAATACTTGTTTTGTGCTTAGAAGGATTATAGCTGCAAAAACAAAGCAAAAAAAACCTGAAAAAGCTACAGTTGTAAACTTTGGAGTCTCTGTTCTCCATCTTAAAGTTACAGAAAAAACAGAAAATCCTATTGAAGAAAGCATTCCAAAAACAAAACCAACAACAGAATTAGATCCAGAACTTCCAAAGGCCATTATTATTATTCCAATTGTTGCGATAAAAATCGAAATCCAAACATTTAATGAAATTTTTTCTTTAAGAAATAAAAAAGCCAGAAGTGCAGTAAAAAAAGGCATTGCTGCTAAACAAAGTAATGTAATTGCTGCTGATGTATTAGTAATTGAATAAATAAAACTTATCATAGCAACTCCTAATCCGGTTCCACCAATAATACCTGAGTATCCCATTTTTAAATAATTTTTATAAAATTTAATCCCCTCTTCAAAATAAAGATAAAGATTTAAAAGAATAAAAATTGTTAATCCTCTACCAAAAATATACTGCCATGGCACCTGGTTAGGATTATCCATATATCTCACAACAAGAGGACCAAAAGACCATAAAATTCCTGCAAACAAAACTACTGGAACTGCGATTTTTGGATTTTTTAATTCAAGCATCTGGGAAGATTAAATCTAAAAATTTACAACTACAACAAAAATGAGATAGCTTTATCTAAAATATAACTTTTCCATTTTAAGTTGTGTTCAGCCTATTTCTATTCTTGATTGGTTTTTATTTGTCATGTAATTAAAAATTAATATGGATTTAGAAGTGCTTCGTATTGCTGCAAACACAGATAACAATCGAAATATTGAGAACCGGACACATGTCTCAAAGTTAAAAAATTCAGTGTGCGGGGATGAAATGCAAATAGAGCTTATTTTAAAAAATGAAAAAATTTTAGACTTTGGGTATCAAGGTAAATCTTGTGTATACTGCCAGGCATCAGCCAGTTTATTATCGAAAATTTCTATAAATAACCAAAAAGAAAAAATTAACGATTTATGTGATAAAGCTGAATTATATTTTAATGATGATGTAAAAATTATAGATAAAAAATGGAATTCTTTGAAAAAATTGATAAAGAAGAAAAATATCAATAAAAAAGATTGTATATTGTTACCTTTCAAAACTTTAAAAAAAATAGTATCAAATTAAATTATGGGTAATCTTAAACAATCTTTTTTAGCTGGTTTATTTTCAATAATCACAATAGGAATTTTAACTTTCTTAACTTACAGAACAGAATTTGGGATCTTTTTGTTAGCCTCATTTGGATCATCTATGGTTTTACTTTATGGATATCCTGAAAGTCCATTTGCCCAACCAAAAAATGTTTTTTTCGGTCATTTAGTTACCGCCATCGTAGGTTTGCTTTTTTTAAACTTTGTTCCATTACCAATCTTTTTAACTATACCATTAGCAGTAGGAGTTGGGGTTGGATTAATGATCCTATTAAATGTTACTCACCCACCCGCGGGTGGTAATCCAATAATAGTTATTATTGGTAGTGTCTCTTTTGATTACTTGCTAAGTCCTGTAATATCAGGATCAGTTATAATTATTATTTTTGCAATAATTGTTAACAAATTTATTTTGAAAAAATCTTATCCTAGCGGAAAATAATTTTTTATGAAATTATAAAATTATTTTCAATAAGTAGACCTATTAATATTCCT
>CACIKE010000002.1:0-120000 GCA_902587155.1 uncultured Pelagibacteraceae bacterium
TTCAAAAAGAGTTTAAGGTTTATGGTAGAGATAAACAAAAATGTAAAAGACTTGCTTGTTCGGGAACAATTAATAAAATAACTCAATCAAATAGATCAACATTTTTTTGTGAAATATGTCAAAAATAATAAATATATTATTGACCAGGCCTATTTAAGCGGTTATACCCCTGCAAAATTATGGCTAATACAAAATCAGCAATTAAAAGAATTAGACGAATATCTAAACAGACCGCGGTTAATAAGGTGAGAAAAAGTAGATATAAAATTGCATTAAAAAAGATGAACGTTCTGATTGAAAATAAAAAAAAGTCAGAGGCTTTAAAGTTCTTACCTAAGTTGAATTCCGAATTAATGAAGATTGCTAAAACTGGAATTATAAAAAAACAAAATGCATCTCGGAATGTATCAAGAATTACAAAAAAAATAAGTTCATTATAATCTCTATACCTCAAGTTGATTCAACTTAAAGAATACACTTCATATATGATGCGTTCATCTTAATTTACAATATTTAGAATTAGTAAAAAAATATTATATTTAATTCAATTATAAATTTTATTTATTTTTTTAATGCATAAAAAAAAAATTTGTCAAAGAAATTTTTACAGAAAAGTTTTTACACAATCCCAGATTTTATTTATTTTTAGTTTAGTAAAATAATTTGTTGCAATAACCCTCATTCTTGATGTAACTGGAGTCTCTCCAAGGAAATAAACAATATGCATACAAATAAAAGTTTTGATAAGATTAATCTTGATTGGAAACTTATTCAGTCCGAATTAAAACTTAAATTGGGAATAGAGGTTTATGAAAGTTGGATAAAAAAAGTTGCTTTACATGAAGAGTTTAATAATTATATCTTATTAACTGTCCCTACTAGATTTATTCGTGACTGGATTACATCAAGATATTTAGATCAGATTTTACAAACAATCAGAAAACATAAAAAACAAATTGTAAGGATAGAATTTAAGATTTTAGAAAAAAAGGATACTGAAAGTGAAAAGTTTGATGATCTTAATCAAATAAAAGAATCAGGAAAAGTCTCATTTATTAAAGATTCTCATCTCCAGTATAGTCGAATAGATCCTAATAAAAGATTTGATAACTTTTTAGTTGGCTCAAGTAACAAAATAGCTTTTGAAGCTTCTTTAAAAGTATCTGAGAATGTTTCTTATTATAATCCACTTTATATATATGGTGGCGTAGGTTTAGGCAAAACTCATCTTTTAAATTCAATAGGCTATGAAATGAGTAAAAACAAAAAAGTAATGTTTATTTCAGCTGAACGTTTTATGTATCAATTTGTAAAGTCAATTAAATCTAATGAGATGGTTAAATTTAAAGAGCATTTTAGAAATACTGATGTTTTATTAATAGATGATATTCAGTTTATGAATGGTAAAGAAGCTATGCAGGAGGAGTTTTTTCATACTTTTAATGCGCTTTTAGATAAAGAGTCTCAAATAATTGTATCAGCTGATAGACCACCTAATAATTTATCCAGAATACAAGAAAGAATTAAATCAAGATTCTCTGGAGGTCTAGTTATAGATATTCAAAAACCGGAGTATGAACTAAGAAGAAAAATCATTAATCATAGGATAAATGAATTAATTACTTTACATGCTTACGAAGTCAATATCACAGATGAAATTCAAGACTTTATAAGTAATGAGATTAACAGTAATGTGCGAGAATTAGTTGGAGCAATAAATCGTATAATTTCTTTCTCGAGGATTTATAACAAAATACCAAGCCTATCTGAGACAAAGATTATTTTGAAAGATTTATTAAATTTAACGGAAAATAATGTAAAAATAGATACAATACAAACAATTGTTTGTAAGTTTTTCAAAATAAGTAAAAATGAAATGTTATCATCAAGAAGGTCGAGATATTTAGTGAGACCAAGACAGACTGCTATCTATCTAACTAAAATTTTAACCACAAAATCATTGCCAGAAATTGGAAGAGAATTTTCAAATCGTGATCATACGACTATAATTCATTCTGTGAAAACAATAGAAAGATTAAAAGAAAAAAACCCTGATATGAATGATAATATAAATAAATTAAAGAATATTATTTTATATAATAAAGAAGGATGAAATTTAACGTTAATCAAAAAGAGCTTCAGGAAGCTTTAAATTATTGTCAGGGTGTTATCGAAAAAAGAAGTACGTTACAGATACTTTCTAATGTTTTACTAAATGCAAGTAATTCAAAATTAACAATCACAGCTACAGATCTTGATTTGATTTTCATTCACCAAATAGAAAATGTTGAAATTTTAGAGGAGGGAAATACAACAACAACCTCATCAATTATGTTTGATATTGTTAGAAAATTTTCCTCAGACAAAAAATTAAACTTATCAATGAATAGTGAAAATAAACTTCAATTAGAATCTGAAAAATCAATATTTAATTTAAATTGTATAAACTCCTCAGAGTTTCCACTTACAGACGAAAATTTTAATGACAATACGTTTGTTATAAATTCTAAGCATTTTTTAAAGTTACTTAATAAGTGTAAGTTTTCTATATCCAATGATGAAACACGTCATTACTTAAGTGGTATATATTTTCATCAAACTGAAGTTGAGGATAAAATCTATTTGACTGCTGTCGCGACTGATAGTCATAGAATGTCCATTTCAAAAATAAGATTAAGTGAAAAAATAAATTTTGAACCAATTATTCTTCCGAAAAAAACTATTTTCCAACTTTGCTCTTTACTAGACAATTTCGATGGTGATATTAAAATATCCAATTTAAAATCAAAAATTAAATTCGAACTAACTAATAGTATTTTAATTTCCAAACTAATTGATGGAAAATTTCCAAATTATGTTCAAGTAATTCCTAAAAATAATCAAAAAAAGTTAGAGACAAATCTTAAATCATTTTTAGGATCTATTGATAGGGTTGCATCAGTATCGCTTGATAAAAAAGATGGAGTTAAGTTTAAATTATCTAAAGATATATTAAATCTTTCTGTCAATAATACTACTAGTGGGGATGGCAATGAAACCTTAAATGTTCAATTTGATCATGATTTAGAAATTAGTTTCAATTCAAGATATTTAATAGATGTCGCTTCACAGCTTGATGGGGAAAAAATAGAATTATTTTTAAACGATACAGGATCTCCAGCTTTAATAAAAGATCCAGGTGATTTTGATAGTATCTATGTGGTGATGCCCATGAAAGGCTAATCTATAAGATTTAATTCTGAATAAATTATATTCTCTAAAGTTTTAAGAAATACTTCTTTTTCCAAATCATTATTTATTTTTTGCATTATAGATATAGTAATAGTTCTATTGCTAATTTTTCTTCCTGATTTAGGCCAAACATATCCAGAATTAATCGCAACTGGTTGACAAGCAATTTTAAGTTTCTCATAAATTCTAGAGGCTCCTTTTTTAAAAGGAGGTCTTTCATTAGGTAAAACTCTAGTTCCTTGTGGAAAAATTATCAAAGGTCTATCTGAATTAGTAACTACACTTGAAATTTCATCATAAAAACTGAGATTATCTTTTGTAATTTGACCTCTTTTAACTGATATAGATCCAATTTTTTTTAAATACCATCCGAATATAGGTATCAATAATAACTCTTTCTTTAGAATAAATACAGGTGAGTCAAATAAAGTTTGAAGAAAGAAAGTTTCAAACATTGATTGATGTGATGCTGCTATAAAAAATTTTTCATCTCTAATAATATTTTCAGTCCCTTTAATTATTATTTTTGTTGAAAGAAAAAATTTTAAACAAAAACTCGTCCAGTGACCCATTAGCTTACCACCAAATAACACTACTTGTTTAGGTAAGAAAAACGAGGGCAAAAAAATTATTGAAATAATAATAATTCCAGTAAAAAAAAATAATGAAAATATGAAATTTCTTAACATTGTGTTAAAAGCTAGATTATTTCCGCGTACTTTTGTCTTTTTCTAATTACATAAATCTTTGAACCTTTAATTAATAATTCTATTGGTTTAGGTCTTAAATTATAATTTGAGCTTAAAGACATACCGTACGCGCCAACATCGCATATAGCTATTAAATCTTTTTCCTCTAATTTTTGAAATTTTTTTAATGTGATAAATTTATCAGTACTTTCACAAATTGGACCAACGAATTCATAAGGTTTATTTGATATTTTATTCGATTTTATTACTGGCAATGTCCTATGAAATGCCCCATATAATGCGGGTCTCATAAGATCATTCATAGCAGCATCTAAAATTATAAATTTTTTCCTGCCACTGTCTTTAATATAAATAACTCTACTAATTAACATACCAGTATTGCCAATTATAGATCTTCCAGGTTCAAAAATAATTTTTACGTTATGTTTTTTGAGAAAATTATTTATTGCAGTGTTATACTTTTTATAATTAAGTGTTTTGTCTTTATTAAAATAATTAATTCCCATACCTCCACCTAAATCAATAAATTCAAATTGATGATTAGTCTTATCTAAGATATGGCTAACAGCTTCAAGCATTTTTCCATAGGGTTTATGATCTAAAATTTGACTACCTATGTGAACACTCAAACATTTTAAGTCTATATTTTTTGAATTTTTACAAAAATCCACAATTTTATGAAATGTATCTTTATTTACTCCAAATTTATTCTCTTTTTTTCCTGTAGAAATTTGATTTAGTGTTTTTGCATCTGTATTAGGATTAAGTCTAACTCCAACCCTCACTTTTTTGTTCCTTAATTTTGCAAGTCTATTTATTTCCATTATTTCACTTAATGACTCAGCATTAATGAGTAGTATTTTTTTATTTATTGCAAAATTCAATTCACTAGAAGTTTTTCCAACTCCAGAAAATACTATTTTATTTGGTTTTATTCCTGCTTTTATGGCTATCATGAGCTCACCTAAAGAAACTACATCAGCCCCTAAACCAAATTTTTTAATTTCTCTAATTAAGTTAACATTAGTATTCGATTTAACTGCAAAACAAATTAAAGGTGAAAAAGATTTAAAATTTTTTTTAAATTTATTTATATTTTCTCTTAATTTTGAATATGAATAACAATAAAAAGGTGTTCCAAATTTTTTAGCTATTCTCTGGAAATTGACTTTTTCCACTGTTAGTCTTTTATTAATATATTTCATGAAATTTTGTTAATTATAATTGTTGGTAATTTAATTTCTTTATTTAAAACTTTATATTCAGGATCACCTTTCTTTCCACAAGAAACTAAAATACAACAAACTAAAATAACAAATGTAATTTTTTTAATCATCTTAATTTTTTATATTTCCTTATCATCTTTTTGATATTATCAAAAGATGTTCCACCATAAGATTTTTTGGAATTGACAGAATTCTTTAAATCGAACACTTTTAGCACATCCTTTGTCAATGTAGGTTCTACCTTTTTTAAGTCTTCCATGGATAATTCATTTAGTTTTTTCTTTTTCTTTTCAGCTAAATTCACTAGCAAAGCTGTTTTTTGATACGCTTTTCTAAAAGACATTGAATTATTCTTAACAAGGTAATCTGCTAAATCTGTTGCAGTAATGTAACCTGAGTATGCCAATTCAAGCATTCTTTTTTTATTAGGACTTACATTCTTAAGAATTTCATTAAATACTTTTAAACTTTGAAAAAGAACATCATATGATTTAAAAATAATTTCTTTATCATCTTGAAGATCTTTGAAGTATGAAAGAGGCAATCCTTTTAATATAGTAAACATTGAAAATAAATTACCAAAAGTAATTCCAGATTTACCTCTTAAGTACTCTAAAAGATCAGGATTTTTTTTTTGTGGCATTATTGATGAACCAGTTACTATTTTATCTGAGAGTTTAATAAGATTAAAACCATCAGAATTCCAGATAATTAATTCTTCAGAAATTCGTGATAAATGCAACGAACAAACAGAAACACTATAAAGAAAATCTAAAACGAAATCTCTATCCGCTACAGTGTCAATTGAATTATTTGTAGGCTTTTCAAAACCAAGTTTTTTTGTCGTATAGTTCCTGTCAATGTTAAAAGAAGTTCCAGTTAATGCAGCAACACCTAATGGGTTCTCATTTAGACTGTCTAAATTATTCTTAAATCTGTCTTTGTCTCTTTTAAACATCTCTACATATGCCATTAGATAGTGTGCAAATGAAACTGCTTGTGCATTTTTTAAATGAGTAAAACCTGGCATAATAGTATCCACATTTTTTTGAGCTAAATTAATTGAATTTTTAATTACGTTATTTAAAATCACACTAATTTTTTGATTTGCAGATTTAATCCAGATCTTAAAGTCGGTTATTACTTGGTCGTTTCTAGATCTTGCTGTGTGAACATAACCCGCTTCTTCACCAATTATTTGAAACAGTCGTTTTTCAATATTAATATGAATGTCCTCGTATTTTTTATTAAATTCAAATTTTTTACTGGATATTTCTTTTTCAATTTTATTTAGTCCATAAATAATTTTATTTTTTGTTCTAAAAGAAATTATTTTTTGTTTAAATAACATCTCTACATGAGCAATAGAACCATTTATATCTTCTTTATACAGTCTTTTATCTACATCAATAGAGCTACCTATTTTATGTGAGAGATTAGAAGAATTATTTTTAATTCTTGTATTCCATATTGTCTGGTTGTTTTTATTTTTTACCATGATAATTAATTATACCTATTTAACATGAGATTATTAATAATATTTGTTTTAATGCTATCAAATTCTTTTGCTAGTGACGCATCAGATATAAAAAATTTAGTCATTAATAAAGAGTTAAAAAATTACAGTGATATAACGTTTTTAAACATTAAAAATAAAGAATTATACTTAAATGATTATAAAGGAAATCTAGTTTTATTGAATTTTTGGGCAACTTGGTGTGCTCCATGTAAAGATGAAATGCCATCTTTAGATTTGTTAGCTGAAAATTCAAATTTAGATAATCTAAAGATATTTCCTATAAATATTGGCAAGGATACTAGTCAAAAATCTTTAACTTTCTTTGAAGATTTGAAGATAAAAAATTTAGAAATATATTTTGACTCACCCAATACATTGGCAAAGAAATTTAAATTAAGAGGTCTTCCTACAACTATACTTTTTAACAAAGATGGACTTGAGTTTGCAAGAATAATTGGATCAATCGACTTTGTTGATGAAAAATTTATTAAGTGGTTAAGTAATTTTAATTAATTTTTAAAAAAATATGCAAAAGCAACTAAGGCTATAATTGCTATAAATTGTAGCAAGACTCTTAACTGCATTAATTTATTAGAGTATTTCTTACTTGTTTCTCCACCTTTAAATAAAGTTCCAATACCAAGAATTAGAACTAAACCAACAGCCACAAGTAAGATTATAGATAAAATTTTTACTAATATTCCAGAAATCATAAAATTATAGTAGGCTGTTTTATAGATAAAAAAACATAAATCAATTACTATGACATTTTGCCTTGATACAACCATTATAAAACCAGAAAAAGATGTGAAAATTGAAAACGCAGTCATTTTACTACATGGGTATGGAGGTGATGGTAAAGATATAAGTATGCTTTCATTAAATTGGAAAAGACACCTTACAAATACAATTTTCCTCTGCCCGAATGGTCATGAACCTTGTCCAATAAATCCATCTGGGTATCAATGGTTTGATCTTACAAAGGATGATCCAAAATACATTTTAAATGAGACAATCAAGGCTGAAAAAAAACTCAATCAATTCATAGATGAAGTAAAAATTAAATATAATCTTGAAAACGATAAAATTTGTTTGTCTGGTTTTAGTCAAGGATGTATGATGTCAATTAATTTAGGGCTTACATCTAAAAATAAATTTAGTTGTGTTGTAGGTTTTTCTGGTAAGATTATTAATCAAGAGGATCTCAAGCAGAGAAAGAGAACATCAACAAATATTCTTTTAATTCATGGTGATTCTGATCAAGTTGTCTCACCCAATTATATGTTAGAGGCAAAAGATTTTTTTATCAGATCTAATATTGAAATAGAGACCCATTTAATTAAGAATTGCGATCATCATATTCCTATCGAAGCTTCCAGTATAGCATTAAGTTATATTTTAAAAAAAAATAAAATGAGTTCTTAATATTGAAATCATTTTTTATTTAAGTTAAAATTAATTTATGAACAACTTTATTGAACAAGATGTATCATTAGAAAAATGTCCTGCATTAGTTTTAAATGCTGATTATAGACCTTTAAGTTATTATCCTTTATCATTATGGTCTTGGCAAGATACAGTAAAGTCAGTTTTTTTAGATAGAGTAATTATAGTAAGTAGTTATGATAGAATTGTACGAAGTCCATCATTCAAAATGCAGCTTCCAAGCGTTATTGCTCTTAAAGATTACATAGTTCCACAATCTAAACCAAGTTTTACAAGATTTAATGTTTTTTTAAGGGATAAATTTTCTTGTCAATATTGTGGAAGTGGAGAGGAATTAACTTTTGATCATTTGTTACCAAGATCAAAAGGTGGAGAAACACACTGGGATAATGTTGTAACAGCATGTTCAGCATGTAATGTTAAAAAAGGTGGAAAATTATTAAAATATTCAGGAATGAAACTTAATCAATATCCTTATCAACCATCAACTGAAGATTTACATAGAAATGGAAAGAATTTTCCTCCTAATTATTTACATAAAAGTTGGATGGACTATTTATATTGGGATGTTGAGCTAGAAGCTTAAAATTAAATTTTCTCAGAAATATTTATTGCTAATTTAGATCCAGTTTTGATAATTCTGTCCATTATAGCGTAAAAGCCTTTTTTTGTTGCACCCTCTTCATAAGCAATATCCTTATGATCTAATTCATCTTGTCTAAATTTTGTAATTTTCTTTTTTAATTCTTCCTCTTCAGGACCAAGCTGTTTAATTTGATCTAAATAATGTTTATCAATAACTTCTTCAACGGATGCTGTACACAGCATTGCAGCTTTTTTACCTAATAATGTAGAGCCAAAACCCAAACCAACACCTAGTAAATCCCATAAGGGTAAAAATTTTGTTGGTTCTATATTTCTTTTTTTTATTTCTTTTTCAAAAAATTGACAATGTTCTATTTCGTGTTCTTTCATATCTTCAATTGTTTTTTTTAAACTTTCATTTTTTACAATAGTGTTTAAAGCTAACAATTGGCCTTCATAGATTTTGACAGCACCTCTCTCACCAGCATGATCAACCCTAATAAATTCCTGCACTCTTTTATTTGTTTTTTTCATATTTCTTAAAAATTTTTAAAAGTGTTATAATAAACAATAAACTAATTACAATATTAATGCTTGTGAGCGATAATCCAAAAATCCTAAATGTCACATCTTTACAACTTATTGTTTTTTCACTTAATTGTTTAAGCAAATCTTCTTTAGTGACAATTTCTGTCGAACTCTTTACTCCACAAACAGATGACTCCTGAAAAAAGCCTTGTTCAATTCCAAAATGATAAAATGAAATTGCAAAAGAGAAGATAAACGTAAGGATTAATAACATAACTAAGAATTTCTGATTTTTTCTAATTAAAAAGATCGCTATTATTATCATAATGCTTAATCCATAGGGAATTCTCTCTATTAAACATAAATTACAAGGCTGATGTCCAAGAATATATTCTATAAAAAAAGCAGAAATTAAAGCAATAAAGCTAAATAAAAAAATTATTTTTAAATAAAATTCAGCTTTTAAATTAAACATTAGATTTAAAAATTAGATAAACTACTAATCCAACAATAACAATTAATATCCCAATTATCGTAAACCATTTTGACCCATGTTTATCCATAAATTCATTAAACAAGTCTCCAAACTTATAAGAGAGATATGACACTAAAAAAAATCTTAACCCTCTAGAAATTAAACTTATTAAAACAAATATTAAAAAATTAAATCCTATGAGACCACTTGCAATCGTAAAAACTTTATAAGGAAGAGGAGTAAAACCTGCTAAAAAAAGAATCCCTAGCCAAGCATAAAAACCATCATTTTTTATCAAGCTTTCTTTTAAATTATATAGTTTATCCTCATAACCATAAAAATTCATGATATGTGCTCCAAACTCGAAAAAGAATGCTCCAATTACATAGCCGAGCATACCACCTAAAACTGAAAATATTGTTGTTATAAAAAAAATTTTTTTAAAATCCGCTTTTTTGGAGATTACCATCGGAACAACCATAACGTCAGGAGGAATTGGAAAAAAAGAGCTCTCAACAAATGACACAATTGCCAAGTAATATTTAGAACTTTTGTGACCTGCTAAATCTAAACATTTTTTGTAAAGATTTTTAAACATTTTTTGGTTTTAATATAATTTTAGTTCTTATACTATTTAATAAATTATTAAACAAACGGGGCGAATGGCGGAACTGGTAGACGCGCACGACTCAAAATCGTGTTTCGCAAGAAATGAGAGTTCGATTCTCTCTTCGCCCACCAAATTATGCAATTAAGTAGAATAAACAGTTTAGTAGAACTTTTTTTTTCCAAGTATAAAGAAATAAACTCAGTTGCCAATAAGCCATTTTTAAAATGGTTAAAAGAAAATGAAAAAAATTTTTTTACTTGGGAACAAGTTGCGTTAAAAATTCAAATTTTGTCTGAATACTTAAGAACAAATTTAGCTGATGGAGACCGATGTATACTATTATCTGAAAACCGACCAGAATGGCTTATCTCCGATATATCGATTATGAATGCAGGTGGAGTAACGGTTCCACTATTTACAACTTATTCAGAGAAAGATTATGAATACATCATTAATGATTGTAAGCCAAAAATTTGTATAGTCTCTAACGAAATCCAATTAAAAAAAATTCAAAAATTTATTTCAGAGGAAATAAAAGTTTTATCTTTTGAAAATATAAATAAAAGAGTTGAGAACCTAGAAAATATATTTGATACATATTTAAAAAAAAAGAAATCAGATATTCATATAAGTTTTAATCAAAATCTTGAAAGGAAAGATCTTGCCTGTATAATTTATACATCTGGAACGACTGGTAATCCTAAAGGAGTAATGCTTAGTCATGGAGGAATTTTATCAAATTGTGAGGGAGCTCAAGAAATATTAAACCAACTAGTTCAGGATAGTGAACCTACTTTTTTAACATGGTTACCATTATCTCATTCATATGAGCATGCAGTTCAATTTGTTCAAATTTCACTTGGTGCGAAAATTTATTATGCCGAAAGTCTAGAGAAGTTATTATCCAATATGTCCGTTGCAAAACCTACAATTATGACAGCTGTTCCAAGATTTTATCAAAATTTGTACAGTAAAATTTCAATGAATTTTTCAAAACAAAAAGGGTTTAAGAAAAAACTGATATTATCCACTATCTCACTTGGTACTAAAAAACTAAATAATGAGAATTTAACATTGAGAGAAAAATTAATTAATTTTTTTTGTGAAAAACTTGTAAGAAAAAAGATTAAAAATCAGTTTGGTGGAAAACTAAAGGCTTTTGTATCTGGGGGAGGTGCTTTAGATCAAAAAATTGGAGAATTTTTAAACGCAATAGGATTGCCAACACTCCAAGGCTACGGTCTTTCAGAAGCCTCACCTGTTGTAAGTTGTAATATTCCTGGAAAAATCAAAATCGACACAGTAGGTCCTCCTTTTAAAACAAACCAGGTAAATATAGCTGCGGATGGTGAAATCTTAGTTAAAGGAGAAAATGTCATGCTTGGTTATTGGAACATGAAAAAGGAAACAACTGATGTAATTAGAAATGGCTGGTTGCATACGGGTGATATTGGAGAGATCACAGAAGATGGAAATTTAAAAATTACTGATAGAAAGAAAGAAATAATAGTTAATCTTGGTGGTGACAACATTTCACCATCTAAAATTGAAAATTTATTATGTTTAAATGAAAAAATTAAACAAAGTTTTGTTTATGGAGATAAGAAAACTTATTTAGTTGCGCTAATTGTTTCTGAAAGTACTGAAAATAGAAAAGAAATTGAAGTTTTTTTGGAAAATTTAAATAAAACTTTATCTTTAATCGAAAAAGTTAAAAAATTTAAATTAATTGAAGAAGAATTTTCAATTGAAAATGGAATGTTAACACCAACATTAAAACTAAAAAGAAAAAAAATTTTAGATAAATATAAAGATGATTTAGAAAAACTTTATTAATTTATTAAAAATATTTGATTATAAAGCGCATAAACATTAACTTTTTTACACTTAAATTAATTTAAAAAAAAATTAATTTTAAGTTTTAATTTTTTGGAATTAAAACTTTAATTAAAGAATTGACATAACGTATATAAAAAAATAAAAATAAGTTAATTACGAATCATTTTGATTCGTTTAACTAAAAAAAGGGAGCTAAAGATGCCTAAGAGAAGAAAAAAAGCAAAGAAGGCTAAGAAAAAAGCTAAGAAAAAAGCTAAAAAAAGAAGAAGAAGATAATAACTTAGTATTCTTTAGAAAAACGCTTCTCATAACATTTTTGTGTGGGAGGCGTTTTTTTTATTCATCAATTTGATCTTCTACATCAGAAATTGGTTCTTCAATGGGTATTTCATCACTAGCCGTCTTTGTGGATTTTACCTCTTCATTTTCTTCTTTTTTAATTTGATTTCTTTTTAAAGCTTTATCTAATTTTTTCTGCGTATCTTCTTTGGATGATTCTAAAACAACTTGAAATTCTGCAAGTATCCTATCATAAGCTTTTTCAAAAAGTTGTCTCTCGCTATATGACTGATCTATCATTAAATCATCACCTTTATTCAGATCTCGTACAACCTCTGCTAATTCATAGATTTTACCTGAGGATATTTTTGCTTCGTATTCTTGGGCCCTTCTACTCCACATAGATCGTTTGATTTTTGGCTTACTTTTTAAAATTGAAATGCATTTGTTTACTTGATTGATCGTTGACAATGAACGTAAATGAGACTGTTTATTTACTGGGACCATTCCATTGGCTTTATCTTTTTCAAATTTTATAATGTACGTATCAACATCTATCCCACCAATATTAATTTTTTTGAATTCTGTAATCTGGCCTAAACCATGCTTTGGATATACAACATAGTCTTTTATTTTATAAATTCTTTTTTCTGAACTCTGTTTTTTAACTTTTTTAATCTCAGGTTTTACCTCATTAATTTTAGGAATTCTTAAATTCTGTGTTTCTTGGTCCTTCTTTTTTTCTAATTTTTGTTTTAAATTAGGCGAAATTTTTTTAATTGGCTTTACTTTTTTTATATTTTTATTTTTTATTTTTTTTACTTTTGTAACTTTTTTAATTGATTTTATTTTAGTCTTGGCTTTTGGTTTTTTTTTAAAGGTTTTCTTTAAAATATTTTTCAAACTTATTTTGCTCATTTTTATGCTTTTCGTGATCCATTGGTGGATCTTTTTTCTCACTAATGTTGGGCCAGATTTCAGAGTATTGCTTATTGATTTCCAACCACTTTTCGCTGCCAGGTTCCGTATCTGCTTTTATAGCATCAACCGGACATTCTGGCTCACAAACGCCACAATCTATACACTCATCCGGTTTAATTACAAGCATATTTTTTCCTTCATAGAAGCAATCTACAGGACAAACTTCAACACAGTCCATCAGTTTACATTTGATACATTTATCATTTACTATGTAAGTCATGATCAGTTTTTGTTTTTAATTTTTTCTTTGATATCGCCCATTAATTTATTGTCAATATATAATAATCCACCTAGCCTTCTCATCAAACTTGTCTCATAAATGTCAGCCTCATTATTTGAGTAAATTATTTTCCAAAGTGTCTCAACTATTTTTATTTTATCATTTTCTTCCATATTTTTTACTTCTTTTGTAAATTCCAAGATTTGATTTGAATTTTCCTCAATTTTTTTTCCATCTGAAAATATTTTTTCTAAATTTTCATTATTTGCACCTATTTGTAAAAGCGCTTGTTTTATTATTACTTCTTCACTTTTTGAAAAGTTTTCATCAATTTTAGCTGCGTGAATTAAAAGTGCAGCTACTTTAGATAAATCATGATTTTTATTACTCTCTTTTTTAAAAAACATATTTTTAATTAAGATTTAAATGTTTTAGGACACCAAAAGGGTTTTCTTTAATATTCTCTTTATTTTGAGATTTTACTCTCTTTTTTGGAATATACTTAAAGTAAACTTCATTATTTTTTTCCAAAATCTTATAACTCATAGCTTTAAGCAATTGTTTAAAGTCATCTTTATTACATCCCAATAAATTTAGCATTTCTGGTATCATCTTTATTTCTTTCACATTTTTTGTATCTGCATTAATTATATGTACAAATAATCTCTCTAAAATATCTATTCTAATATAGAAATTATTAAATTTTTCAAATCCGCAAAGCAACATAAAGTTTTTATTTTTATTTTTGTTATCATTTAAAAAATTTAAACCAAAAGTTGGAGGTTCTAAATTAAAGTATTTTTGGTTATGATTTTTCCACAAAAGGGTTCTTAGAGAAACTGGTTCTGGTTTTATCAATTTAAATAGAAAGACGTGGTATCTTCCAAATTTTACACCTAGATCTCTTAAAATTTTTCTGTCATTTTGGTCTAATTTCTTTAAATACTCGGACACATTTTCTCTCTTAATAACACCATTATTCTCATAGAGTTGATAAGCTAAGGCTTTAATTGACGGGTTTTTATCATTTAAATCTTTTAAGTCATAGAGACTTTTTAAAACTGTTGAAATTTTATTCTTTAACCATTTTTCCAAAAAATTAATTAATTTCCTTTTTTGACTCTGCTCCAACATGTCATCCACTAATAATTCTATGTTAGGACTCAAATAATCTTTACCAGGAATTAACTTACCAATTGTTGCATTATTCCAATAAATCTTAGAGTCATTTTTTAATTCAACTAAACCTGTATCAATTACAATTTGGATTCTTTTTTCAAGTTCCGGTCCTATTGTTTTTCTTGCAGCTTTTTTTAGAGATTTAATATCAGTCTCTAAAGCTCCTTTCTTAAGATCAAGTTCTAATTTAAGTCCATTTATTTTACCTATAAATTGATCATCGATCATAACATTATTATTTTCTAAAATTTTAGTATCAAATTCCATATCTTGTTTTAAACCTCTAGCAAGCACACTTGCTCTTTTATCAATAAATGTTTTTGTAAGCTCTTCATGAAGTCTATCAGAAAGTTTGTCCTCTAAGAATTTAGTTTTTTCAATCCAGTAATTTTGGTTTTGAACCCAATTGTTTTTATTTGAAACATATGACCAAGTTCTCACATTTGCAATTCTATTCGCTAGAGAATCTACATTTCCGTCTAATTTGTTTAACTTTATAAGCTGTAAATGCATAAAATTATCAGATATTTTCCTTTTGCCGTTTTTTAAAAAATTAAAAACTTTTTCAACGACATCGATGTGATTTCCATAGGTCTTCTTAACAAAGTCAGGAATTTGACAGCATTCCCATAGTAGCTTCAGCATTTCTTTTGCGTTTTGCAAATTATATAAGTCCAATTTTTTTAAGAAATACCTTAAAACCTTCTCATCTTCACACTCATGAATTTTTCTAAGCCAATCTTTATTTGGTTTTTCTTCAAGTGATTTTAATAACGAAGTGGGATTGTTAAAATTTAAATCTGAGTTTCTCCAAAATAACGTTCTAATGTTTTCAAATTTATGATTTTCTAAAAGTTCAACATCTTCAGCTGTGATTTCCTTACAATCGCCTGTGATACCAAAATTACCATCATTGAGATATCTACCCGCTCTTCCTGCGATTTGGCCTATCTCAGATAGATTTAGTTTCCTTAATTTTTTTCCATCAAACTTTTTTAGATTTGAAAAATACACCTGATCTAAATCCATATTTATACCCATTCCAATTGCATCGGTTGCCACTAAAAAATCAACGTCGCCTGACTGGTATAAGTCGACTTGTGCATTCCTTGTTTTTGGACTTAAAGACCCCATAACAATTGCAGCTCCACCTTTTTGTCTTCGTATTAATTCTGCTATTGCATAAACTTCTTCAGTTGAAAAAGCTATAATTGCTGTTTTTCTATTTATGCGTGAAATTTTTTTATGACCTGAGTAAGTAAGTTTAGATAATCTTTTTCTATCTATAAATTCTATATCGTCATTTAATTTTGAAACTATTCCTTTGATTGTGTTTGAACCCATAAACATTGTAAGTTTACTTCCTCTCATATTAAGTAACCTATCTGTAAAAATATGACCTCGTTCATGGTCTGCACACATTTGAATTTCATCAACACCTACAAATTCTAAATCTTTATCTATTGGCATTGACTCTACTGTACATAAAAAATATTTTGGATTTGAAGGTATGATTTTTTCTTCACCGGTTATTAGAGCAACCTCATCATATTTAGTTTTTTTAATAACTTTGTCATATACCTCTCTGGCCAAAAGTCTTAAAGGAAAGCCAATCATTCCAGTATCAAAAGAGAGCATTGTCTCTATTGCTAAATGAGTTTTGCCAGTATTTGTCGGACCGAGCACTGCTGTAATTTTATTTTTATTCATTTCTATCTTTGGTATGTTTAGTATTTTACCTACAAGATGTAGTTACTCGTAAAGAACAAAAATAGGCTAAAACATGACCGAATCGCCGTATAAAAAGTTCTCATTTATAGTTCTTTAAAACTTTAGTTTAACACAATATGATTTATTGTTCAAATTACTGTCAAACCTAATGCCTTAAGACTTTATTTTAAGAATTTTCCAAACTCCAGAAGCAGATGTAATAATTTTGTCATTACATTTCAATTCACAAAATAAAAATACCAAAGTTTTTGTTTTTTTTAAAATTTTAACACGCCCTATAATTTCATCACCAATTTTTGAAGCACCGATATATTTAAGATCTAATGAAATTGTTACACATGGTGCATTTTGGACACTCCGATGTGCTGCCGTTCCTGCTCCAGCATCTATCAAAGCTGCCAAGTATCCTCCATGTGTTATTCCTGCAGCGTTTAAATGATTTTCATTAATTATTGATTTAAATTCATATTCATTTTCTGAGATATTTCTGAACATAACACCGCCATTATGTTTCATAAAACCTTGATGCAAACTTATTTGTTCAAATTTATCTGGCATTTATCTATAAAATAAAACTTAGTAAAATTAATATTATAATTATGATTATAAAGAAATATACTACTGAATTTTGAAGTGAAGAATTTATTAGCCATTTAATCATTTTAAAAATATTAAATAAACACAATAACAATTAAGTTCATCTTTTCAATATAAACAAGAACTATCTTTTAATTTTGATATTCTATGTTTCATAGATACAAAACATTAATTAAATTTTAATATAATTGAAGCACTCATATTTCTTTAGTAAATTATATAATTTTATGATTTAATATATCTAATTGAATATTTAGAAATTATGAGCACTAACAGAAATTTTGGGATAGTTTTTTTTATAGTATTTTTTATAATAGCTATTTTTCCGTTAAAAAATGATGGGGATATAAGAATATGGTCTCTTCTTATTTCTGTTATTTTTTTATTATTGGGTTTATTAAACTCAAAAATTTTAACACCACTGAATAGGCTTTGGTCTAAGTTTGGAATATTGTTAGGGAGATTTATTTCACCATTGATTATGGGGCTTATATTCTTTTTAGTAGTCACACCAATAGGTTTATTAATGAGAATGTTAAGAAAAGACTTACTTAATCTGAAGTTTGATAATAATAGATCATATTGGATTGAAAAAAAGGGCCCTAAAAGTATAATGAAAAATCAATTCTAAAATGAATTTTGTAAAAGAATTTTGGGAATTTTTAAGAGTAAGAAAAAAATATTGGCTTTTACCTATAATAATTATACTTGCATTGTTTGGTGGGTTAATAGTTTTGACACAAGGTTCAGCAATAGCCCCATTTATATATACTATTTTTTAAGTGACTGCGATTTTAGGTATTTCTGCATTCTATCATGATAGCGCGGCTTGTATTTTGAAGGACGGTAGGATAGTTGCTGCCGCACAAGAGGAGAGATTTACAAGAAAGAAACATGATCCAAGTTATCCAAAAAATGCAGTAGAATTTGTTTTGAAATATTCAAAACTAAAGCTGAGTGAAGTTGATAAGATAGTCTTTTTTGAAAAACCTTTTTTAAAATTTGAAAGATTGCTTGAGACTTATGTTGCTTTTGCTCCTCGAGGTTTTATTTCATTCTCAAAAGCTATGCCGCTTTGGATTAAAGAGAAACTTTTTCAAAAAAACTTTTTATTTAATAAATTGAAGGAACATGACAAAAATTTTAAGTCTGATGAAAATATTTTTTTTTCAGAGCATCATTTGAGCCATGCTGCTAGTGCTTTTTATCCATCCCCTTTCGATGAAGCAGTGGTACTAACAGCTGACGGTGTAGGTGAATGGGCAACAACAACTGTTGCAGTTGGAAAAGGAAGAAATCTAGAAATAAAAAAAGAAATTCATTTTCCTCATTCACTTGGACTTCTTTATTCAGCTTTTACCTATTACACGGGCTTTAAGGTTAACAGTGGTGAGTATAAGTTAATGGGTCTAGCGCCATATGGAAATCCTGTCTACGAAAATAAAATAAAAAAATTGATTGATATAAAAGAAGATGGATCATTTAGGTTAAATCAAAAATACTTTAATTATGCAACCGGATTAACCATGACTAGTGATCATTTTAATGAATTATTTGCACAAAAACCCCGTGACCCAAAAAAAGAGAAAATTACACAATTTCATATGGATATTGCAGCGTCAATTCAAAAAGTAACAGAGGAAATAATGATTAAGTTAGCTAAATCGATTCGAAAAGAATACAATATAAAAAATTTATGCTTAGCAGGTGGTGTTGCACTCAATTGTGTTGCAAATGGTAAAATTCTTAGTGAAAAAATTTTTGATAAAATTTGGATTCAACCTGCAGCAGGAGATGCGGGTGGCGCACTAGGAGCAGCTCTAGCATTGTGGCACATCGAGCTCACCAATGAAAGAACTGTGAATTCAACAGATAACATGAAAGGTTCATATTTAGGAAATGAATTTAGTCAAGAAGAAATTGAAAAAGAATTAAAATTTATTGGAGCAAACTTTAAGATATTTGAATATGAGGAATTACTAAGTAAGACTTCTGATTTATTAAAAGATGGAAAAGCAATTGGGTGGTTTCAAGGGAGAATGGAGTTTGGTCCAAGAGCATTGGGGAACAGATCAATTTTAGGAGATCCGCGGTCTGAAAATATGCAAAAAAATTTAAATTTGAAAGTAAAATATAGAGAGAGCTTTAGACCTTTTGCACCTTCTATTTTAAGGGAGGATTTGTCTACATGGTTCGATATTAATGTTGATAGTCCATACATGCTTTTAGTTGCAAATATAAATTCAAAAAAAAAATTCAAAATGACACAAAAACAAAAAGAACTTTTTGGAATTGACAAATTAAATGTGAAAAGATCAGAGATCCCTGCAGTTACACATGTTGACTATTCTGCGAGAATTCAAACTGTTACCAAGAATACCAATAAACGTTATTACGATCTAATCTCTAAATTTAAAGAAAAAACAGGATGTCCAGTTATAGTAAATACCTCTTTTAATGTAAGAGGAGAACCAATTGTTAATTCACCGACAGATGCTTTCAATTGTTTTATGGGAACTGAGTTAGATTATTTAGTTATTGGAAACTGTATTTTAGAGAAATCTCAACAAGATCCTAATCTTAAAAAAAATTATTCAAAAGAATTTGATTTAGATTAGAACAAAATATTAATATTTGATTAACCGATCAGGTTTTTTTGATTATTTTCCTACGTGATGGTGGACCAGGAAAGACTCGAACTCTCAACCTCACCGTCCGTAGCGGTGCGCTCTATCCAATTGAAGCTACTGGTCCATAATTTTATTGATTATTGTATATCAATATTTAGTGTATTTTAATAATAAGTTTAATTTAGATTTTATGATTAATAGTCTTAATGAAGTAGTAATTGTTAGTGCATTAAGAACTCCTATCGGAACATTCAATGGATCATTAAAAGATATTAAAGCTGACACTTTAGGATCAATAGTTATTAAAGAAATTTTAAAGGAAGTAAAATGTGACAAGGAAAAAATTGATCAAGTAATTATGGGCCAAGTATTGACTGCTGGCAATGGACAAAATCCAGCAAGACAAGCATCAATAAATGCGGGGATACCATTTTCAAAACCAGCTTACATAATAAATCAAGTATGTGGCTCAGGATTAAGAGCAGTTACCTCTGGTTTTCAATCAATAAAATTAGGAGAGTCTAAGTATGTGATTGCTGGCGGTCAAGAAAATATGTCTGCATCGCAACATTCAATTTTTTTTAGAAACAAAAAAAAAATTTCGACTGAAGAATTAAAAGATACAATGATAACTGATGGCTTGTTAGATGCATTTAATAATTATCATATGGGTGTAACAGCTGAAAATGTTGCTAAAAAATTTAAAATTACAAGAGAGGTTCAAGATGAATTTGCTTTAAGTTCACAACAAAAAACTCAAATCGCTATCAAAGAAAATAAATTTGAAAATGAATTAGTAAAGATAATACACAATAGTAATTATTTTATAAAAGATGAACATCCTAGGAAAGGATTAAAAATAGATGATTTAAAAAAATTGAAAACTGTTTTTTTAGAAAATGGGACCGTTACACCAGGTAATTCTTCTGGAATAAATGATGGAGCTGCTGCATTACTATTGACCACATTGGAGGAAGCAAAAAAAGAGTCATTAAAACCATTAGCAAAAATCGTTTCATGGTCTACTGTTGGAGTAGACCCATCCTTGATGGGTTTAGGTCCAATAGAAGCTGTTCGTCAAGCTGCTAAAAGAGCAAAATGGATTTTGAATGATATAGATCTTTTTGAAATTAATGAAGCTTTTGCAGCTCAAAGCATTGCAGTAATACGTGAGTTAGATATTGATGAAAATAAAGTTAATGTTAACGGAGGAGCTATAGCTTTAGGTCATCCAATAGGAGCATCGGGTGCCAGAATATTAGTTACTCTTATTCATGAAATGACAAAACAGAAAAAGAACAAAGGTTGCGCTACACTATGCATAGGTGGTGGAATGGGAATAGCCATATGCATTGAGAGAATTTAATAATTAATTTTTTTAAATTTCTCTTTTAGTAAAATTTTTTGTATCCAAATTTTAGCATCAGTGTAAGCACTTTCTTTTGGTTGTAAGAGTGTATTTAATAACTTTTTAATCATTTTTGAGTGTAACTTCAAAAGAGTGTCAAAAAATTGAGCAGAATGTGTTAAAATTATCAATTAAGATAAATTTTATAATGTATAAGATCCTAATATTAAATGAGTGAAAAACTATTAGTTCCTGATATAGGTGACTTTGAAAATGTAGAGGTCATTGAATTGCTTGTAAAAGAAGGCCAAAAAATTGCTAAGGACGATCCAGTAGTTACTATAGAAAGTGATAAATCGAGTGTTGAAATACCTTCAACTTTATCAGGCATAATTGAGACAATAAAAGTTAAAGTAGGTGATAAAGTTTCAAAAGGTGATTTAATTCTGAATATTTTAGGGTCAAACGCAGAACATTCCACAACAAAAACTATTCCAAAAGACACTGAAAATTTGATTAAAGAAGCAGAAAAATCATTAGAAAAAAAACAAGAGCAAATCATCCATACAAATAACATAGAGAGAAAAAAACCAGAAATAATTCAAGTAGTTAATGACAGCGATATTGATCCATTAGAAACTAATGAATGGTTAGAATCACTCACTGCAGTAATTGAGAAAGATGGAAATCAAAGAGCCCATTATTTAATAAAGGAATTAATAAATAAAGCTTATATGGAGGGTGCAAATATTCCCTATACACAAAACACACCCTATATAAATACAATTCCAGTAAATGAAGAGAAAAAATCAAACGGTGATCAAAATATTGAGAGAAGAATTCGGTCATTGATAAGATGGAATTCCGCAGCAATGGTTGTTCGCGCTAATAAAAAATTTCCTGAACTTGGAGGACATATCGGAACATTTGCATCAGCAGCTACGCTTTATGATGTAGGGATGAATCATTTCTGGAGAGCAAAAAATAATAAGTTTGGTGGAGACTTAATTTACTTTCAAGGACATAGCGCTCCAGGTATGTACGCAAGGGCATTTCTTGAGGGAAGACTTAATGAAAAACAATTAGATAGTTTTAGACAAGAAGTTAATCCTGGAGGTTTATCATCTTATCCACATCCTTGGTTGATGCCAAATTTTTGGCAATTTCCCACAGTCTCAATGGGTTTAGGACCAATGTTAGCTATTTATCAAGCAAGATATATGAAATATTTGATAAACAGGGGTCTCATTAAAGATGAAGGACGAAAAGTGTGGGCTTTCTTAGGAGACGGGGAAATGGATGAACCAGAGTCTTTAGGAGCAATTGGTTTAGCAGCTAGGGAAAAATTAGATAACTTAATATTTGTGATCAATTGTAACCTTCAAAGATTGGACGGGCCTGTAAGGGGTAATGGAAAAATTATACAAGAATTAGAGGGTATTTTTAGAGGAGCTGGATGGAATGTTATCAAAGTAATTTGGGGTTCTTATTGGGATCCGCTATTGGCTAACGATAAAACTGGTCATTTAATTAAAGTTATGAATGAAACTGTCGATGGTGAATATCAAGCAATGAAAGCAAGAGATGGAGCTTATGTGCGAGAAAAGTTTTTTGGTAAGTATCCTGAAACTAAAGAGTTAATTTCAAGCCTTTCAGACAAAGATATATGGAGATTGAATAGAGGTGGACACGATCCTCACAAAGTTTTTGCAGCTTATGATAAAGCCTCAAAAAATATTGGAAGCCCGACAGTTGTGATTGCTAAGACTATAAAGGGTTATGGAATGGGCAAAAGTGGAGAGAGTGTGAATACAACACATCAAACTAAAAAATTAGATATAGACGATTTGATGTATTACAGAGATAGGTTTGATGTTCCTCTAACTGATAAACAGGTGCAAAATATTGAATATTATAAGCCAGACCAAAACTCACCTGAAATAAAATATATCAAAGAAAGAAGACTTCAATTAGGAGGATTTATACCAGAGAGAACTACTTACGCAAAACCCATTAAAGCCCCTCCGAAAAACATTTTTGACAATATGAAAGAGTCTACAGGTAAAAAAGAAATGTCGACTACTATGGCATTAGTAAGAATGCTTACTAATCTTCTGAGAGATAAAAATGTTGCCTCAAGATTAGTACCAATCATTCCTGATGAGGCGAGAACATTTGGTATGGAGGGTTTTTTTCAAAAAATTGGTATTTATGCTCACGAAGGGCAAAAATATGAACCTGAGGACTCAGCACAATTAAGTTCATATAGAGAAGAAAAAAGCGGACAAGTTTTGGAGGAAGGAATTAACGAGGCAGGTGCAATGTCTTCATGGATTGCTGCAGGCACTTCATACACAAATCACGATATTGAAATGATCCCTATCTATCTTTTTTACTCAATGTTTGGTTTTCAAAGAATAGGTGATTTTGCTTGGGCAGGGGCAGACAGCCAATCAAGAGGATTTTTAATTGGTGCTACTGCAGGGAGAACAACATTAGCGGGAGAAGGTTTACAGCACCAAGATGGACATAGTCATTTAATGGCATCAACTATTCCAAACTGTAAGTCTTATGATCCAACATTTCATTATGAACTAGCAACAATCTTTAGAGAAGGATTGAAAAGAATGCATGAGAAGAAAGAAAATATTTTTTATTACATTACAACAATGAACGAAAATTATCCTCATCCTGCTATGCCTACTGAAAAATCATGTGAAGAAGGCATTTTAAAAGGAATGTATAAAATTAAAGAATTTAACAAATATAAAAAAACCAAAATTCAATTTCTAGGATCAGGCACAATTTTAAGAGAAATGATAGCTGGTGCAGAGATACTACAAAAGGAATATCAAATTGATAGTGAAGTTTGGAGCGTAACTAGTTTCAATGAATTAAGAAGAGATGGCCTAGAGGTAGAAAGATATAATTTATTAAATCCTGAAAAAGAACCAAAAAAATCATATGTTGAAAGCTGTTTAGGTAAAACTGAAGGTCCAATTTTGGCTGCATCAGATTATATGAGGATGAATTCAGACCAAATTAGACCTTATATTAATAAGAGCTTTTACTCATTAGGAACAGATGGATTTGGACGAAGTGATACAAGAAAAAATTTGAGGAAATTCTTTGAGGTTGATAAAGAACATGTCGTTGCATATGGATTAAGTGTTTTAGCTAAAGAACAATTAATTGCATCTAAATATGCTCAAGAGGCAATAAAGAAGTATCAAATTGATAAAGATAAACCAATGCCGACAAAATTATAATGTCAAAGAAAGATATAAAAGTTCCAAATATTGGTGAATTCAAAGATGTGGAAGTCATAGAAGTTTTAATTAAAAAAGGTCAAAAAATAAAAAAGAATGATCCACTAATAACTATAGAAAGTGATAAATCGAGTGTTGAAATACCATCCTCTGATGATGGAACCGTAATTTCTTTGAATGTTAAAATTGGAGACAAGGTATCGGAAGGTGATAAAATTATTGAAATTGAAAGTGAGAAAGAAATAAAAGAAACAAGTGCTCGAGAATTACCAAAAAGTCAATTACCAAAAGAAAAAAAAAAAAATGATGTAAAAAGAACAAATGAGCCTGAAAATATAATAGTTAAAGATTTTTCTACAAAAGCTTCTGCTTCACCAAAAGTTAGAAAATTTGCGAGAGAACTTGGAGTTAATATTAACAAAGTCCCAGGTAGTGAAAGGCAAGGTAGGGTTACCGAAAGTGATGTAAAGTTATTTGTTGCAACTAAATCTGATAAAAGTTTCAAAGATCAAAATACAACTGAACAAAAAATTGAACTAGAGTATTCCCATTCAGATTTTGGAGAAGTAGATATTAAAGACATTCCCAGAGTGAAAAAGTTGTCGTCTAAATATTTAATGAACTCTTGGACAAAAATTCCTCATGTTACCAATCATGATGAAGCTGATATAACCGAATTAGAGGAATTTAGAACTTCTCTTACAGACGTATATACTGGTGAAAAAAAAAAAATTACACCATTAGCTTTCATCGTAAAAGCATTAACAACATCATTAAAAAAATTTCCAAATTTTAATACCTCAATCGATCAAATTGAAAACGGTAAAATGACTGTTAAAAAGTATTATCATGTTGGCATAGCAGTGGATACACCACATGGTTTGATGGTTCCTAAATTAAGAAATGCAGATAATAAAAATATTTCTTTAATAAGCACAGAATTAAAAAAAATCAGTCAGCAATGTAGAGATCTTAAAATTGATAAAAAAGAGTTATTCGGAGGTTCTATGACGATAACTAGCCTAGGGGGAATTGGGGGATCTTTTTTTACCCCAATTATAAATTATCCTGAAGTTGCTATTTTAGGTGTAGGAAAAGCAGAAAAAAAACAAGTATTCATGGATGGCAAATTTATAACGCGTACTATGTTGCCACTTTCCCTATCTTATGATCATAGAATTATTGATGGTGCGGAGGCAGCTCGATTTAATAATGATTTAAAAGAAAATCTTGGTAAAAATTTTGCTTACAAGTTAGCCGTTTAATAAAAATTATGTCTAAAAGTGTTTCATTTTTGAGTGCTTTGTTGTGCACATTTATTTGGGGAACTACATTCATTGCTCAAGACACTGGTATGGATGATATAGGTCCGTTTACATTTAACGCTGTAAGATTTTTTGTGGGTTTTTTGGCAATTCTTCCTTTAGCATTATTATTTGAGACCAAAAAATTTAAATCAGAATTTAAAACTGGTTTTAGATATTTTGCTATTCTATCTTTTTTAATAGGATTATCATTATTTTTAGGATCGGCATTGCAGCAAGTAGCTTTGCTCTACACAGATGTAGCTAATGCTGCTTTCTTTACGATTTTTTATGTTCCTATGGTACCAATTATTATTTTTATATTTAAGAGAGACACATTGCATTGGAGTGTATGGCCTTCAGTTATTTTATGTTTAATTGGCGGATATCTTTTAACCAATTTTTATGATGCTACAGTTAGACTTGGAGACACATTGGTCATTCTTGGAGCATTATTCTGGAGCACTCACATCATATTTACTGGAATGATTGTTAAAACATATAACTTACCCTTAACATTAGGTGCAATTCAAACTTTATTAGTGGCTTTATTTTCTTTTGTCATTGGTTTGATTTATGAACAATTTGTAATTGAAAATATTCTAAACGAGATAGACTCTATACTCTATGCAGGAATCTTATCAGGTGGTTTTGCATTCGTTTTACAAATTTACGCTCAAAAAAACATAACACCTGCACCAGCAGCCATAATTTTTTCATTAGAAGGTGTATTTGCAACTATCGCAGCGTGGTTTTTATTAAGTCAAATTTTAGATTTTAATAATATATTAGGGTGCTTGTTCATATTGTGTGGTGTTTTAATTTCTCAACTATTACCCTTGATGAGGAAAATAAATTATCAATAATAAGACTAAAGCAATAATAATTCTATAAATTACGAATACGGTTAAAGAAAAATTCCTTACATATCTTATAAAATATTTGACTGTGATAAATGAGAAGATAAAAGAAAGAGTAACCGCAATCAATAATAAATAATTAAATTCAGTAGACTGTTGTACGGCATCTTGAAGACCTAAAAAACTTGCCCCTGCTAACGCAGGTATAGATAATAAAAAGGCAATTTTGCTTGAGTCAACTCTATTAAATTTCAAAAATCGAGCTGCTGTTAAAGTTATTCCTGCTCTACTTACACCAGGTATGAGTGCTAAAATTTGAAATAAACCTATGAATAATATTGATTTTATATTTAAGTTGGTTGATATATTTTGATCAGTATCTCTTTTATCTGATAAAAATAGGACTAAACCAAAAAATAGAGTTGTCCATGCAATAATTTCTATATTTCTTAAAAGATTAATTATTTCGATCGAATATATTATATATCCAAAAATTATAAGAGGTATTGATCCAACTAAAATCAAAACCAATAGTTTTTGATTGTTTCTTAAATTTAGTAAATCTTTTTTAAAGTAATAGATTATTGCAAATAAAGAACCCAAGTGTAGACCAATATCAATGAATAAAGAGCTTGAGCTAAAATCATAAAAATTTGATATTAAGATCAGATGGGCTGAAGAGCTAATAGGTAAAAATTCAGAAATACCTTGGACCGTAGAAAGAATTAGTATTTCTATAAAATCTTGAAGCATAAAGATGTCGTAACTTAAAAAATATTCATTTTAAACAATTCGATTTAATCATAATAGGTATGCAAAAAATAAATTTCGCACATTTTATGCTAAATAAAGTTAATTATAGGTCATAACTATTGACCTAAATAATACTTTTATTACTAAAAACAATGTATAATTTGCCGAAAATTTAAAGATTCTATGACTGATAAAATGTTAAAATTTGTAAAAATAGGTCAACAAACTCCACCTAAAAGAAAGATTGGCACAAGAAAAGAGGATTTTAATGAGATCTATGACGAGTTTGTAACTAAAAAAGCTGAAGAACAATCAAGCAGATGTTCTCAATGTGGAGTTCCATTTTGCCAAGTACATTGTCCTTTAAGCAACAATATTCCAGATTGGTTAAAACTTACAGCTGAGGGAAGATTAAAAGAGGCCTACGAATTATCTCAAAGCACTAACAATATGCCAGAGGTGTGTGGAAGAATTTGTCCTCAGGATAGATTATGTGAGGGTAACTGCGTTATTGAGCAATCAGGACATGGAACAGTTACTATTGGTTCAGTTGAGAAATATATTAATGATAAAGCGTGGGAACAAGGCTGGGTTAAACCAATTTCTTTAAAATATGAAAAAGATCAAAGTGTTGGAATAATTGGCGCCGGTCCCGCAGGATTAGCAGCTGCTGAGCAGCTAAGGAAAAATGGATATAAAATTACTGTTTATGATAGATATGATCGTGCAGGTGGATTGTTAATTTATGGTATTCCAAATTTCAAACTTGAAAAACATGTAGTTGAGCGAAGAACAAAATTGTTAAAGGATGGTGGGATAAAATTTATTCAAAATTTTGAAGTTGGTAAAGATGCAACGCTAGAACAGTTGCGGAAAAAACATGATGCAATTTTAATAGCGACGGGTGTATATAAACCAAGAGAAGTTGAATTACCTGGTAATGATTTAGGTAATATTTTTCCTGCAATGGAGTTTTTGACAGCATCAAATAAAAAAGGCCTAGGAGATAAAGTAGAGTTATTTGATAAAGGAATTTTAAACGCTGAAGGAAAAGATGTTGTAGTAATAGGTGGTGGTGACACAGCAATGGATTGTGTAAGAACTTCTGTAAGACAAAAAGCTAAGTCGGTAAAATGTTTATATAGAAGAGATAAAGAAAATATGCCTGGATCTGCTAGAGAAGTTGCAAATGCTGAGGAGGAGGGTGTAGAATTTGTTTGGCTTTCTAGTCCAAAAGAATTTAAAGGAAAAAATAAAATTGAAAATTTAGTTGTCAATCAAATTGAATTAGGTGAACCAGATGAATCAGGAAGACGAAAACCAGAAATTAAAGAAGGTTCGGAATTTACGGTAAAAGCCGATATGGTAATCAAAGCTCTTGGATTTGATCCAGAAAATTTACCATTATTATTTGATGCACAAGAGTTACAAGTAACAAAATGGGGAACAATTAAAACTGATTTCAATACGATGGAAACAAATCTAAAAGGTGTTTTTGCTGCAGGAGATATTGTAAGAGGAGCGTCGTTAGTAGTATGGGCAATCAAAGATGGGAGAGATGCGGCTTCTTCTATGAAAACATATTTAGAAAATATGCAATTAAAAAAAACAAAAGTAGCTTAATGGAAAATTATAAAAAAAATTTAGAGTTACTCACAAAAAATCATGTTTATTCAAAAGAGATGGAACACGATGCTTGTGGAGTTGGTTTAATCGCATCTACAGAAGGAAAAAAATCTAGGGCTATAGTTGAGTATGGAATTGAAGCTTTAAAAGCAGTTTGGCACAGAGGTGCTGTTGATGCAGATGGTAAAACGGGTGATGGAGCTGGAATACATGTTGAAATTCCGAAAGACTTTTTTATAGAAAAAATACAAGTTACCGGACACGATTATGATAATTCTGAAATCTGTGTAGGAATGATTTTTTTACCTAGAAATGACTACTCAGCGCAAGAGAGTTGTAAAACAATAGTTGAGAGTGAACTAACTAAAAATAATTTTAGTATATATGGTTGGCGACAAGTGCCAGTAAATTCAAAAGTTTTAGGGGAAAAAGCTCTTCAAACCATGCCAGAAATCATACAAGTTCTTTTTAAACCTAATGATCCAAATTTATTAGATAAGAACTTAGAGAGAAAAATTTATGAAATAAGAAAGAGAATTGAAAATAAAGCTTTTGATGCCTCATTGAATAATTTTTATATTTGTTCAATTAGTTCAAAATCTATAATTTATAAAGGGCTATATTTAGCAGAGTCTTTATCTGACTTTTATTTAGATCTTAGAGATTCAAGATTTATTTCAAGATATGCAATTTTTCATCAAAGATTTTCAACTAACACCGCACCGAGCTGGAGTTTAGCTCAACCATTTAGGGCCATAGCGCACAATGGTGAGATAAATACTTATAAAGGTAATAAAAACTGGATGAAAGTTCACGAACAAGAAATGAGTAGCCCACTTTTTGAGGACATAGAAAATTTAAAACCAGTAATCCAAAAAGGTGTCTCTGACTCTGCAGCTTTAGATAATGTATTTGAATTATTAAATAAATCAGGCCAATCTGCACCATTAGCTAAATTAATGCTAGTACCGGATGCATGGTCAAAAAAAAATAAGACATTATCAAAAAGTCATCAGCAATTATTTAATTTTTTAAATAGCACAATGGAACCATGGGATGGACCTGCTGCTATTGCTGCTACAGACAATGAATGGGTTATAGCTGCAAATGATAGAAATGGTCTTAGGCCTTTGAGATATGCCATTACAAAAGATAAAATGATCTTCGCAGGCTCAGAAACAGGAATGATTGATTTAAATGAAAAAAAAATTTTAACCAAGGGAAGACTTGGTCCTGGTGAAATTATCGGGGTTAGAATTGAAAAAGGTAAAGTTTTTTCTAATAGTCAAATAAAAGACTATTTGGCTAAAGAATTTAAACACTTCAATTCTCAAATAATTGATCTAGATGAAAAATTATCAATTTCCAATGAAAAACATAATTTTGATGGCGAAAGCTTAAGGAGAAGACAATATACTTTCGGAATAAGCTTAGAAGATCTAGAACTTATCTTACATCCAATGGCAGAGGATGCAAAAGAAGCAACAGGTTCCATGGGTGATGATACCCCTTTAGCAGTGCTATCTGATAAGTATAGACCACTTTACCATTTTTTTAGACAAAATTTTAGCCAAGTAACTAATCCGCCAATTGACTCTTTAAGAGAAAATAAAGTGATGAGTTTAAAAACTAGATTTGGAAATTTAGGTAATATTCTTGATTTTGATACTTTAACTAAAGAGAATATTTATGTTTTAAATAGCCCTATTCTATCAAATTCACAGTTTAATAAGTTCACTAATTTTTTTGGTAAAAATTCAGTGACTATTGATTGTTCATTTTCACAAGATGACAATTTAGAAAATTCTATTAACAGGATCCAAAAAGAATCTGAAATTGCAGTAAGACAAGGTATTACCCAACTGATTTTAAGTGATAAAAATCTCTCATCTGAAAGATTGCCAATGCCTATGTTATTATGTGTCGGAGCCATAAACACATTTTTGATACAAAAAAAATTAAGAGGTTATGTTTCTATAAATGTTCAGTCTGGAGAGGCTATAGATACTCATTCGTTTGCAACATTAATTGGAGTTGGAGCAACTACAGTAAATCCATATCTGGCTTTTGATAGTTTATATCAAAGATATGAAAAAAAACTTTTTGGCCAATTTAGTTTTGATGAGTGTGTACAACGCTACATTAATTCAGTTAATGCGGGTTTATTGAAGATAATGTCAAAAATGGGGATTTCAGTTTTAAGTTCTTACAGAGGTGGATGTAATTTTGAAACAGTAGGATTGAGCAGAACAGTTGTAAATGAATACTTTCCTGGAGTTACCTCGAAAATTTCAGGTATTGGTTTAGTTGGAATTGAAAAAAAAATAAGAGAAATTCATAAAGAAGCATTTGAAAGTACAGAAACTATATTGCCAATTGGAGGTATTTATAGATATAGGAAAAACGGAGAAACACATCAATATCAAGGAAAGCTAATTCATTTATTACAAAGCGCTGTAGGCTCTAATTCATATGAAGCATATAAAAAATATGCTGATGGTATATATAATTTACCACCAATAAATTTGAGGGATCTAGTTGATTTTAGAAAAAAAAAATTAGGCCCATCAATTAACTTATCAGAAGTTGAACCAATAGAAAAAATATTAAAAAGATTTGGTAGTGGAAGCATGTCCCACGGTGCTTTATCTAAAGAAGCGCATGAAACACTTGCTATTGGAATGAATAGAATTAAAGGAGCTTCTTGTAGTGGTGAAGGTGGAGAAGATGCAGAAAGATTTAAAGTGATGGATAGTGGTGATAGTGCAAATTCTAGAGTTAAACAAATTGCATCTGCTAGATTTGGTGTGACTGTAAATTACTTGAATAATTGTAATGAAATAGAAATCAAAATGGCACAAGGCGCTAAACCAGGGGAAGGCGGTCAGTTACCTGGCTTTAAAGTAACAAAGGAAATTGCAAGACTACGACATTCCACGCCAGGAGTAACACTAATTTCTCCACCTCCACACCACGATATTTACTCGATAGAAGATTTGGCACAACTGATTTATGATTTGAAGCAAACAAATCCAAATGCACGAGTTGGCGTTAAGTTAGTCGCATCATCAGGAATCGGAACCATCGCTGCAGGTGTAGCTAAAGCGAAAGCAGATATTATTTTAATTTCGGGTCATAATGGAGGAACAGGCGCAACTCCTCAAACAAGTGTCAAATATGTTGGAATACCTTGGGAGATGGGTCTCACTGAGGCAAATCAGGTTTTAACATTAAACAATTTAAGACACAAAATTACATTGAGAACTGATGGTGGTATTAAAACTGGAAGAGATGTTGTTATTGCTGCAATGATGGGAGCAGAAGAATATGGAGTTGCTACAACAGCTCTAGTGGCAATGGGATGTATAATGGTAAGACAGTGCCACTCAAATACTTGTCCAGTAGGTGTTTGTACACAAGATGAAAAATTAAGAGAAAAATTTACCGGTACTCCAAACAAGGTTGTAAATTTATTCACTTTTATTGCATCTGAAGTAAGAGAAATTTTAGCCGAATTAGGTTTTAAATCATTGAATGATATTATTGGAAGAACTGATTTATTAATGCAAGTTAACAAAGCTTCACCAAATTTAGATGATTTGGATTTAAATCCGTTATTTGTTCAGGCAGACCCAGGAAACAATAAAAGATACTGCGAGTCGTTGGAGATCAATAAAGTACCAGAAACATTAGACCAGGAAATTTGGCCAGAAATAGAAAAATCTTTAGATAATTCAGAAAAAGTTGAGAAAGAATTTATTATCAAAAACACAAACAGGGCAGTTGGCACAAGAATTTCACATCATCTTTACAAAAAGTATGGTTACGAAAAACTTGATGAAAATTTTCTTACATTAAATTTCAAAGGCTCTGCGGGTCAGTCATTTGGTGCTTTTTCATCAAAAGGACTAAAATTAAATCTTAAAGGTGATGCAAATGATTATGTTGGCAAGGGATTGTCAGGCGCTACAATCTCGATAAAACTTTCGGATGAAAGTAATTTAGTCTCTAATGAAAATACAATCATCGGAAATACAGTTCTGTATGGAGCTACTTCAGGTAAACTTTTTGCTGCGGGTCAAGCAGGTGATAGATTTGCTGTAAGAAATTCTGGTGCAACTACAGTTATTGAGGGTTGTGACTCAAATGGTTGTGAGTATATGACTGGAGGAACAGTGGTCATTTTAGGAAATGTCGGTGATAACTTTGCAGCTGGCATGACTGGAGGTATGGCATTTATCTATGATAAATCTAATGAGTTTGAAAAAAAAGTAAATCCAGATTCAGTTGTTTGGCAAAATGTCGAGACAGATTATTGGACAAGTTATTTAAAAGAATTAATTTTAGAACATTCAAAGGAGACAGGATCGTTGATATCAAAAAATATTTTTGAAAATTTTGAAGTTGAAATTAAAAATTTTGTTCAGGTTTGTCCAAAAGAGATGATTAATAAACTTAAAAATCCAATTACATTTAAATCTAAGATTAAAGATGTTAGTTAATTATAATTTTTAACTCTTTTTTTAATATGCTTAACCATTTAGGTGAAGATAAACTGTGATCACCTTTTTTAATGATAACTAATTTTTTTTTTGAATTTTCGAAAATTTTTAAAATTTTTTTGGAATAACTGACAGGGACAGACTCATCCTTTTGTCCATGAACCATCGTAATCTTTAATTTGTCGTAAATTTTTTTATGAAATACTTTATTTTTTTGGCCATCTTTAATTAGTTGTAAAGAGATTGGATATTCGTAATTTCCATGCTTTAAGTTGATAACCCCATTCTTTGTTATTTCTTTTTTCTTTTTTTTCGAGAATTTATTCCACATTAACTCTTCTAAAAACTGAGGTGCAGAACCAATTCCTAAAAAACCTACAATTTGTTTCTTAAAAAACTTAAATTGATTTAAAGCGATCCAAGAGCCCATACTTGAACCAACTAATATGATTTTATTTTTTTTGACGATTTTTTTAATTAATAAAGTTGTCTCTTTAGTCCATTTTGAGATATTCCCATTGATAAATTTACCAGATGATTTACCATGACCAGAATATTCTAGTGCAAGAAAACCAAGTTTATTTTTTTTTGCAAAATTTAAAAATGCTTTAGGTTTTTTTCCCTCTAAATCAGACATAAATCCATGTAAAAAAACAATGTAAGTTGCATTTTTTTGGTTGTATTTTAAGTACCTGATTTTTTTAGATTTATTTATTTTGAAATAATTGAATTTGTTCATAAAAGTTTATTAGTTATCTCTATTATTATATAATCTTAATATATGTCATCTAATATAAAAGTCTTGCAAGTTATACCAAAACTAGGTTATGGGGGTGCAGAAACTGGATGTTATGATATTGCTCATTATTTACCAGAAAATGAGTGTAAGTCTTTTATAGTAACTAGCGGAGGAGAATTAACAAAATTCGTTGATAAAAAAAAAGTAAAACTAATCAAACTTCCTGTAAATAGTAAAAACCCATTATTGATTTTAATAAACACAATTTTATTAATTGGGATAATTTTATTTTTTAAAATCTCAATTGTTCATGCAAGAAGTAGAGCGCCAGCCTGGTCCTGTTTATTTGCAACAAAGTTGACTAATAGAAAGTTTGTTACCACATTTCACGGAACTTATAATTTTAGCGGGAGGCTAAAAAAATTTTACAATTCTGTTATGGTAAGATCTGATTTGGTTATCGCAGGATCAAATTTTATTTTTTCTCATATTAAAGAAAATTATTCTGAATATTTAAAAAACCAAAAAAAATTTTTAGTTATTTTTAGGGGAATAAATGTTGATTATTTTGACTCTTCTACAAAATTAGAAAATGATGAAAAAAACCTACTTCAAAAATGGAATATAAATGATGAAAAAAAAATAATTTTAATGCCAGGTAGACTTACTTCATGGAAAGGACAAGAATTATTTATTAAGGCAATTAATCTTGTTAAAATTGAATTAGGTTATGAAGCTTTTCATGCAGTTATACTTGGAAATGATCAAGGAAGAGATTTATATAAAAAAAAATTAATACGTCTTACAGAGCAATACGGTTTAACAAATCAAATTAGATTTATAGATCATTGTGAGGATATGGCATTGGCTTATAAAATTTCTGATATAATTGTATCAGCCTCAATTGAACCAGAAGCTTTTGGAAGAGTAGCAGTAGAAGCACAATCTATGGAAAAATTAATTATTGCTAGTAATATTGGAGGATCTAATGAGACAATTATTGATGAAAAAACAGGCTTTTTATTTAATTCAGGAGACGCAGATTCTTTAAGTAAAAAAATAATTCGTGCATTAACAATGGACGAAACATCTATAAATCTTATGGGTAAAGAAGGAAGAAACAATATAATAAAAAAATTTAATGTTGAAAAAATGTGTTTTTCTACATATTCAGAGTATAAAAAATTATTAAACTAAATGCCTACAATTACATTACCAGATGGAAAAAATATTGAATTTTCCAAGGAAGTTACGGGTTTAGATGTTGCAGAAAAAATAAGCAAGTCATTATCAAAACAAGCATTGATAATGAGTGTCGATGGTGAGCTAAAAGATTTATATTATTCAATTAAAAAAGATTGTTTGGTAAAAATTTTTACTGCGAAAGACCCCGAAGGCCTTGAAGTTATAAGACACGACGCTGCTCACATTATGGCGATGGCTGTTCAAGAATTATACCCTGGCACTCAAGTAACTATTGGACCAGTGATTGAAAATGGCTTCTACTATGATTTTGCTCGAAAAGAACCCTTTACAGAAGATGATCTTGAAAAAATAGAAAAAAGAATGTCAGAAATAATTGACAAAGATGTAAAAACAAGAAGAGAGGTTTGGAAAAGGGATAAAGCCATAAGTCATTTCAAAAAAATTGGTGAAAACTATAAAGCAGAAATAATAGAGAGTATTCCAGAGAGTGAGGAGCTAACCGTTTATCATCATGGCGATACTTGGCATGACTTATGTAGAGGTCCACACTTAGTTTCTTCTGGAAAAATTGGCAAAGCATTTAAACTTACAAAAGTTGCTGGAGCATATTGGCGTGGGGATTCAAAAAATGAGATGTTACAAAGAATTTATGGAACTGGTTGGGCGTCTCAAAAAGACTTGGATGATTATTTAAAAAGAATTGAGGAAGCAGAAAAAAGAGATCATAGAAAACTCGGCAAAGAAATGGATCTATTTCATTTTAGAGAAGAGAGTCCAGGATCTGTTTTCTGGCACGAAAAAGGGTGGGCGCTGTTTCAAAAATTAATTAATTATATGCGAGCACGCCAAGATGCAGCAGGATATAAAGAAGTCAATACTCCAGAGGTATTAGATAGATTATTATGGGAAAAATCAGGACATTGGGAAAAATATGGTGAAAACATGTATACTTCTGAAACTCCTGACGAAAAAGTTTTTGCAATAAAACCCATGAACTGTCCGGGTCATATACAAGTTTTTAATCAAGGTTTAAAAAGTTATAGAGATTTACCATTAAGAATAACAGAATTTGGCAAAGTACACAGATATGAACCTTCAGGTGCTTTGCATGGACTTCTAAGAGTAAGAGCTTTTACACAAGATGATGCACATATTTTTTGTTCGGAGGATCAAATTACTAGTGAGTGTTTAAATGTAACTAATTTAATTTTAGATATTTATAAGGATTTAGGTTTTAAAAAAGTGGTTTTAAAATATGCTGATAGACCAGAAGTAAGAGTTGGCGAAGATAAAGTTTGGGATAAGGCTGAGGCATCATTATTAGAGGCGGTTAAAGCAACAAAATTAGAATACAGTATTAATAAGGGAGAAGGTGCTTTTTATGGTCCCAAAATAGAATTCGTATTAAGAGATGCTATTGGTAGAGATTGGCAATGTGGAACAGTACAAGTTGATTTGAACTTACCCGGAAGGCTAGATGCTACTTACATTGACAAAGATGGAACAAAAAAAGTTCCAGTGATGCTACATAGAGCATTGTTTGGATCACTTGAAAGATTTATTGGAATTTTAATTGAGAACTATGCTGGAAAGTTTCCATTTTGGATATCTCCATTACAAACTGTAGTAATTCCTATCTCAGAAGATTTTGAGGAATATGCGAGTAAAGTTTCAAAAAAAATAAAAGAAGCTGGTATGAGTTCAATAGTAGATTTAAAAAATCATAATTTGAACTATAAAATAAGAGAACATTCCCTTGCAAAAGTGCCTATTTTATTAATTTGTGGTAAAAAAGAAGTTGACAGTAACTCCGTAACTATTAGAAGGTTGGATTCTAACAAACAAGAAAATATGGAATTAAATAAATTTTTAGAAACATTTTCTGCTTTAAATAAAGCATCCTCAATTTAAGTGGCAGATTTTAAGCAAAATTATTTTCAGAGAAGAACTAAAGATCGAGGTCCAAGATCTAATAATAGAATTTCGTCTCCAGAAGTTCAAGTGATCGCTAGTGATGGAGAAAATTTGGGAACACTAAATACTAATGAGGCTATCTCTATGGCCAAGGATCAAGGTTTGGATTTAATTGAAATAGCTCCAAATGCAAATCCACCAGTTTGCAAAATCATGGATATGGGAAAATATAAGTATGACGCGCAAAAAAAAGCAAACCTCGCCAAAAAAAAACAAAAAATAATTGCATTAAAAGAAATTAAAATGAGGCCTGTAACTGAGATTCATGATTATGAGTTCAAGGTAAAAAATGCAAAAAAATTCATTGCTAAAGGTGATAAAGTAAAATTTACAATAAGATTCAAAGGAAGAGAACTTCAGCACTCTCATTTAGGTAATGAGTTAATGACTAAGATCAAAGAGGACATGAAGGAAATTGGTAAGGTAGAATTACATCCGAAGTTCGATGGAAAGCAAATGATAATGGTAATTCAGCCTTTATAAGCTTTAATAGTAGTTGTAAATTAATAACATTCTTTGTATAAACTCGCAAAATTATGCCAAAACTAAAAACAAAAAGCTCTGCAAAAAAAAGGTTCAAAATATCTGCAAAAGGTAAAGTTATAATGGCCCAAGCTGGCAAAAGACATGGCATGATAAAACGAACAAATTCTCAAATAAGAAAATTAAGAGGTACTACAACTATGTCGAAACAAGACGGTAAAATTGTGAAGTCGTATATGCCTTACAGTTTAAGAGGTTAATATGGCAAGGGTTAAAAGAGGTGTAACTAGTAGAGCAAAACATAAAAAAGTTTTAAAAGCTGTTAAAGGTCAATGGGGCAGAAGAAAAAATACTATTAGAGTTGCAAAGCAAGCTATGGAAAAAGCTATGCAATATGCATACAGAGATCGAAGAAATAAAAAAAGAGATTTTAAATCACTGTGGATACAAAGGATAAATGCTGGGGTTAGAGCAGAAGGTTTGACATATTCTAAGTTTATTAATGGATTAAATAAATGTGGAATAAAAATTGATAGAAAAATTCTAGCTGAGATAGCCTATGATAGTCCAGAAGCCTTTAAAACTATCGTTCAAAAAGCTCAATCAGCTTTAAATTAATCTTCGCTATTGTTTTATTTCTCTGAAGAAATAATCTGTAAAAATGTCAGATCTTAAAAAAATAAAAGATGAATTTCTCTCAAAACTTAGTGGAAAATTAGATATTTCAAAAATAAACCAAATTAAATCTGATTTATTTGGTAAAAGTGGATTAATTTCAACTCAATTTAAAAAGATTGGAACAATTGCAGTATCAGAGAGAAAAAAATTTGCCTCTGACTTAAATATAATTAAAGATGAACTACAGGATTTAATAAATTCAAAAACAAATGAACTTGAAAGTGTTGAAATTAACAAGAAATTAGAAAAAGAAAAAATTGATATTACATTACCTGAAAGATCATTTAATCGAGGAAAAATTCATCCAGTCTCACAAACGATCGATGAAATATCATCAATTTTTTCCGAAATAGGTTTTAGTGTTGAAGAAGGACCAGACGTCGAGAATGAATATAATAATTTTACAGCGCTCAATACACCAGAAAATCATCCTGCTAGAGATATGCATGATACTTTCTATCTGGATGAAAAAAAGCAGAGACTATTAAGAACTCATACTTCTCCAGTTCAAATTAGAACTATGTTGAAAGATAAGCCACCATTTAAAATTATTGCACCTGGAAGAACTTACAGGTCAGATAGTGACCAAACTCACTCACCAATGTTTCATCAAGTTGAAGGACTGCATATAGATAAGAATATAAACATGGGTCATTTAAAAGGATGTTTAAATTACTTTATTAAAGAGTTCTTTGAAGTAGATAAAATTAAGATGAGATTTAGACCTAGCCATTTTCCTTTTACAGAACCATCTGCTGAAGTTGATATTGGATACGAGATAAAAGATGGAAAAATTATAATAGGAGAAGGTAAGCAATGGTTAGAGATTTTAGGGTGTGGAATGGTCCATCCAAATGTTTTAAGAAATGTTGAAGTTGACCCCACAAAGTTTCAGGGATACGCATTTGGTATTGGGATTGATAGACTTGCTATGCTAAAATATGGAATCAATGACTTGAGAGCTTTTTTTGATTGTGATTATAGATGGCTAAATCATTTTGGATTTGATCCATTGGATGTACCTACGAATTATAGAGGCCTAAGTCGATGATAATAACATTTGATTGGTTAAAAGATCATCTGAAGACAAATCTGAAAGAAAAAAATCTTCTAGAACAACTTACCAACATAGGTCTTGAGGTAGAGAGTGTAAAAAGTCTTTCCACTGATAATGAGTTATTTAAAATAGCTGAAATCATAAAAACTGAAAAACATCCAAATGCGGATCGACTAAAAGTTTGCGATGTAAATATTGGAAACAATGAAATTAAAAAAGTTGTATGTGGTGCAGAAAATGCAAAAGAGGGACTACTTACTATATATGCACCTCCAGGTGCAATTATCCCCAAAACCAAGACAAAATTAGAAGTCGCTAAAATAAGGGGTGTTACTTCTTATGGAATGCTTTGTTCTGAGTCTGAATTAGATTTGTCCAATGAAAGTGATGGGATTACTGAATTATCTGAGGAATATAAAAAAAATATAGGTAAAAGTTATTTTTCAAAATCAAAAAAAAAGCTTATTGATTTATCTATAACACCTAATAGACCAGACTGTCTTGGAATTAGAGGAATTGCTAGAGATCTGGCTGCATCAGGTTTTGGAAAATTAGTAGATTTAGGGGAAAAAAAAATTCATTCAAAAAATAGACACTCCTTAAAAGTAAAAATTAATAAGGAAAGAGGCCAAGGATGTACCACGTTTGGAAGCTGTTTAATAACAAATGTGAAAAATTCTGAAAGTCCTAAATGGCTTAAAGATAAGTTAATGTCTATTGGTCAAAAACCAATCTCAGCAATAGTTGACATTACAAATTATGTTATGTTTGATATTAATCGACCATTACATGCTTATGATGCTAATAAAATTGAAAAGGGTATAATTGTTCGAAATTCTAAGTCTGGAGAAGAGTTTAAAGCACTTGATAATAAAACTTATAAACTGGAGAGTGGCATGTGTGTTATTAGCGATAATAATGGTGTTTTAGGACTTGGAGGAATTATTGGTGGTACAAGATCTGGTACAGAATTTAATACAAAAAATATATTACTTGAGTCAGCTTATTTTGAACCAGAATCAATAAGAAATACAGCAAAAAAATTAAATCTTGATACCGATGCAAAGTTTAGATTCGAAAGAGGTATAGATCCTTTATCAATCGAAGATGGGTTAAATAAAGCTGCAAAATTGATAAAAGAGATTTGTGGTGGTGAAATTAGCAAAATTGACATTCAAAAAATAGAAACTTACAAAACAAAAAAAATTAAATTTGACCCAAATATTTTTGAAAAAATATCTGGTTTTAAAATTTCTTTAAAAGAAATGATTAAAATTTTAAAGGATCTTGGTTTTGAAGTAAAAAAGGACAAGAAAAGACTGGAATTAACTGTTCCTTCATGGAGACCAGATATTTCACAGGAAGTAGATATCGTTGAGGAGTTGGTTAGAATAAGTGGTTATGAAAAGATAAAGTATATAGAGCCAATTAAACAAAGAAAAAAATCTACTTTAAATAAATATCAGAAATTATTTCATTTTTTACAAAGATCAGTTGCATCCAAAGGGTATCTAGAAGCAATCACCTGGTCGTTTACAGACAAACGTTATAATGATCATTTTAGAGACACAAAAAAAGAGATAAAAATTATTAATCCAATTAGTTCAGAATTAGGAGTTTTAAGGAATTCAATTTTTTCAAATTTAATAATGTATATTAAAAAAAATCTTGATAGAGGTTTTAAAGATTTATCATTATTTGAAATAGGTCCTATTTTTAATGGATCAAATCCTGGTGAGCAAAATACGGTAATTTGTGGATTGTCAGCAGGTAAAAAATCAAGATTGTCTTGGATTGAAAAAGACAGAAATATAGACGTATTTGATGTGAAAAGAGATGTAGTCCAAACTTTAGTTGAAGCAGGTTATGACTCTAAGAAATTTTTTATCGATAGCGAAACGCCTAATTATTATCATCCCGGAAAATCAGGAAGATTATTTTTAAATAATGGAAAAAATCAAATAGCAGCATATTTTGGAGAAATTCACCCAAATATTTTAAAACAGGTTGATATGAAAACGGAGTCTTTAGTTGGTTTTGAAATATTTATGGATAACTTAAAATTACCAGAAAAAACTCTGAGAGATTTAAAAGAAAAATTTTCATTTTCAGATTATCAGAAATCTGAGCGAGATTTTGCATTTATTGTTAACAAAGATGTGAATGCCCAAGATTTAATAGATTCTATTTTAAGAGCAGATGAAAGCTTAATTAAAAATGTTAAAGTTTTTGATGTTTACGAAGGTGATAATATTCCTGAGAATCAGAAATCAATAGCAATCAGTGTAACAATACAATCGTCTCAAAGAACCTTAAATGAGAATGATTTAGAAAAAATTAATAATTTGATAGTCAAAACAGTTGAAAATAACACTGGCGCTAAAATTAGATCTTAAATCCTAATGAACAATATCGATAATATAAGAAATTTTTCAATTATTGCCCACATTGACCATGGTAAATCAACAATAGCAGACAGAATTATTCATAAATGTGGTGGTTTGACAGAGAGAGAAATGAAATCTCAAGTTTTAGATTCAATGGATATTGAAAGGGAAAGAGGGATTACAATTAAAGCTCAAACTGTTAAATTAAACTACAAAGCAAAAAACGGTAAAGATTATATATTAAATATAATAGATACCCCTGGGCATGTCGATTTTAGTTATGAAGTTAGCAGATCTCTATACGCATGTGAAGGTTCTATACTTATTGTTGACAGTACACAGGGCGTCGAAGCGCAAACCTTAGCTAATGTTTATCAAGCTCTTGATATAAATCATGAAATTATTCCAGTTTTAAATAAAATTGATTTACCAGCATCAGATTTAGATAGAACTAGTAAACAGATTGAGGATGTAATTGGTATTGATACAGAAAATGCTATTCCATGCTCAGGAAAAACTGGAGAAGGTATTGATGAAATATTAGAACAAATAATCAATCAATTACCTGGACCAAAAGGTAACTTAGAGCGAGATTTAAAATGTCTATTAGTAGACAGTTGGTACGATACATACCTTGGAGTGGTAATATTAGTAAGAGTGATTGATGGTAAGATCACTAAAAATATGAAAATCAAAATGCTCTCAACTAACCAGGATTACGTAGTTGAAAAAGTTGGTGTATTTACACCTAAACCAAAAGATATAAATGAATTAAATGCTGGTGAGATTGGTTTTATTACAACAGGAATAAAGATTTTATCAGAAACAAAAGTTGGAGATACTATCTGTGATGCTACAAAACCTGCTGTTGAGGCATTACCTGGATTTAAACCTAGCAAACCTGTGGTATTTTGTGGTTTATTTCCTGTAGATAGTTCAGAATATCAAAAGCTAAAGGATGGTTTAGCCAAATTACAGTTAAATGATGCAAGTTTTTCATACGAGGCTGAGTCATCATCTGCTTTGGGTTTAGGTTTCAGATGTGGATTTTTAGGATTACTTCACCTTGAAATAATTACAGAAAGACTTGAAAGAGAATTTGATGTTAATTTACTTACAACTACTCCTGGAGTCGTTTACAAGGTGCATTTAAACAAAGGTGAAATAATTGATTTGCAAAATCCTTCAAGTCTTCCAGATCCTACATTTATAAAATTTATTGAGGAACCTTGGATAAAGGCAACTATAATTACTCCTGATAAATATTTGGGATCAATTATAAAACTATGCCAGGATAAAAGAGGCATTCAAACTAATCTAAGTTATTCAGGTAATAGAGCAGTATTAACCTACGAACTTCCTTTAAATGAAGTAGTATTTGATTTCAATGATCGAATTAAATCTATGACAAGCGGTTATGCAAGTTTTGATTATGAAATTATCGCACATAGAGAGGGTGATTTAGTAAAGTTAGGCATTTTAGTCAATAGTGAACCAGTAGATGCTCTTGCAATGATGATACACAAGGACTTTGCTCAAAGGACTGGAAGAGAAGTTTGTGAAAAATTGAAAGACTTAATACCTCGACATAATTTTATGATACCCATCCAAGCTGCTATTGGAGGTAAAATTATTGCAAGAGAAACTATAAAGGGCTTTAAAAAAGATGTTTTGACAAAAATCCATGGAGGGGGAGCGACTGATAGAAAAAGAAAACTTTTAGAAAAGCAAAAAAAGGGGAAAGCAAGGTCTAAACAATTTGGTCGAGTTGAAATTCCACAAGAAGCTTTTATTGGAGTTTTAAAAATTAGTAAGAATGATTAATTCATTCTAAAAACTTCGTTATCTTTCTCAGTATAAACTTTATTTGGTTTTTACTTAATTCAGGATAAATAGGGAGTCTTATAATTTTACCCCATATATTATTAGTCACTTTCATATCTCCACTCTTAAACTTTTTGCCAAATAAAGAAGAGTGCAAGGGTACATAATGAAAAGTAGCAGGTATTTTATTCTTTTGAAGATATTCTCTAAATTTTTGGGCAAAAATCAAAGATTTTATTTTCAGAATAAATAAATGATAAGAATTTTTATGATCTTTGTTCTCATTATCAAGAATTGAAATTTGATCATTATTTAATTTTGAAAAAAAATTTTTATAAGTTAGCCAAATAGTCCTCCTTTTTTTAGAAATTATTTTTTCCTTTTTCAGCTGAGAGAAAATCAAGGCTGATACTATTTCCGTAGCTCTAAATTCAGATCCAATATCTACCCATGAATAATACTTTTTTGATTTTGTTTTTCTTGGTTTTTCTCGAATAAATTGTTTTTTGTAATCTTTTAAAAAACTGGATCTATCTGTTCCTTTATCTAATAAATTATCAATTCTTCTTAAAAATTTCTTGTTGTTAATTGATATAGCACCACCTTGAGATCCAACTAAATTTTTTGTTTCATGAAAACTGAAAACTCCTATGTCACCAATCGTACCAGCGAACTTATTCTTATATTTTGCCAGAAAAGAGTGCGCTGCATCTTCAATTAAATATAATTTATATTTTTTTTTAAGTTTAATAATTTTATTAAGATTCATGCATTTTCCACCATAGTGAACAACTATTATTGCTTTAGTTTTTTTTGTGATCATTTTTTCAATCTGATCACTATCTATGCACATATCGTTAGCTTTAATATCGATAAAAACAGGTTTCGCCCCTCTCAAAGCAACACAATTTGCAGTAGATGTAAATGTGTATGATGGCATGATTACCTCATCGCCAGGTTTAAGATCAATGAGCAAACAAGAGAGTTCTAAAGCATCTGAACAACTTTGAGTTAGAGCAATATATTTTGATTTCAATCTTTTTTTAATAATTTTTTCTGAGAGGTTTTGATAAAAACCGTCTGTTAATACACCAGATTTTAAAACTTTTTGAATTTCTTTAATCTCGAGATTTGTTATAAATGGTTTTGAAAAATAGATCATTTTAATATCCATTCTGAGTAATAATCTTGATTTTTAATTAAATATTCTGGAAAGCTTTCATCAATATTCACTCTTTTTAATCTATTTGACCTGTCAAACGGATCAATTAGATTGTTCATTCTATATTCAATCTTTTTAATTTGAGTAAAAGTCAATCTATTAAATTCATTATGTTCAGAAGATTTAATTTTTTTCGCTATATTTTCCGCATTCATGAGATAAGTAAAATGCCAACCACCATTTTTTATTAGTTGAATATTTTTTTCTTTCCAAAATTTCCAGAAAGGTGCCTTTGAATTTTTTGTTTTTAAAGATCTAAAAGTAGAAAATTTTTTCAAACTTTTTTTTTTACATATTCGTGATCCCGGCCACTCATTTCCATTAAATTCATCTTTATTTTGAATATTAAATTTATAGTAATATAAATTTTGTAAAAAAATTGCATATTTAAAATTTTCGCAGTTATAATCTTTAATTACGTTAGGATTTGGTATTTCATCCTCATCTGAAATCATAATAAAATCCTCATCCTCAGCTTCTTTAACACCATTTATAAGCTTATCTATTTGGAAATTATATAAAGGGTATTTATCAAATATTTTACTTTTATTTTCAGGCATATCATCTACTACAATGTACTCAATTTTATCTCTAAATTTATCAAATCTTTTCAAGTCAAAGATAAGTTCTTTCTTTTCACCAGAATGAGATTTTGTAGCCTCGCAAACAACAAATTTGTCGACTATATTTGAAAGAGTATGAAGTCTTAACTCAAATAATAAATTGCTTTGGTAAAAAGGGATACAATCATAAAGTTTTTGATTTTTGATCATTTAAATATATTTGATATCAATACTACTATAGAATTCAAACAATAAAATATATGAGAATTATTGAAGTTATAAAAGATTTCCTAAAAATTTTTATTATGATTAAAGGTAAACGAAATACAAATTATCACAAAAGAGTAAAAAAATTTTCTCAAAATATAAATCAAATAGCAGAAAAAAATATTATTTCTAAAATTCTTAAAAAACAAAATGTAAATCGAATATTAGATTTTGGATGTAATGATGGTCTCTTAAATAAATATTTAAATAACAATATTAATTATTGGGGAGTAGATAATAACAAAAAAATTAAAAAAGAACTTAAATTATATTCAAAAAATATAAGAATTATTAAAAAAAAAATACCTTTTAAAAACAATTTCTTTGATTGCGTTGTTTTGAGTCATGTAATAGCACATATTGAAAACCCTTATAAATTAATAAGAAATTTAGAGAAAAAATTAAAAATTAGAGGAATATTTATTATTGTTTCACCCAACAAATCTTATAAGTTTTTTTATTCTTTTTTTAATCTTTTTAATAATTACAATCCAGATACAACAATATATAAATATTATTCAAGTTTAGAAATTAAAAATAAATTTTTAAAAGATTATGAAATTTTAGATACTTTAAATTATTCAATAAAAAACGGAAAAATTAATAGTTCTCTAATAAATTCAAGATTTTTAATAGTTCTTAAAAAAATTAAATAAGATGATCAATTTTATAAAGAAAGTCTTTTTTTTGAAAAAATCAAATGCCGGAAGTGATATTATAGGAAAATTTTTTTTATCTAAATTATCAAACTTTATTATAAAAAAAGAAATTAAAAAGTGTAAAAAAGAAAATATAAATTATTTAAAAAATAAAAAAATCACACATGATTATTTTTCGCCTCATACTTATAACTTCATTTCTGTTATAAAAGATAAATCAATAAAAAATTTATTAGAAATAGGAAGTTTTGAAGGTAACTCCTCGATGTTTTTTGCTAGATATTTAAAAAATACGAAAATTTACTGTGTAGATAATTGGGTTGGAACTGAAGAATATAATAACTTGAATTTTCAAACGCTAGAAAACAATTTTGATGAAAATTTAAGAGAATTCGACAATATTATAAAAAAGAAATGCACTAGTGATAAATTTTTTTTAGAGAATAATTTAACCTTTGATTTGATTTATATAGATGGATATCACAAAGCTGAGCAAGTCTTAAAAGATTTTAAAAATGCTTGGAAAGTATTGAATAAGGATGGAATATTAATTTTTGATGACTTTATTTGGAAATTTTTTGATAAAATTGAGGATAACCCTTGTTATGTTATTAATGCATATTTAAAAGAATTAAAAAAAAGATTTAAAATATTAAAAGTATCAAATTCTCAATTATTTATTCAAAAATTATGAGTAATCTAGAAATTTATTGTGTAACAAATAAAAGAATTAATATTTTAGAGAATTTTAAATATAAACTTGCGATTGTTGGTTCAGAAAAATTTGAGAATAATTATTTAAGATCTGATAAGGGTAAAAATATTTTTGATAAAGAAAAATATTATTCTGAGTTAACTTTTCACTATTGGTATTGGAAAAATAAATTGGATTTGTCCAATCAAAATTGGGTAGGATTTTGTCAAAAAAGAAGATTTTGGATTAATAAAAATTTTAAAGATATTTCAATAAACATAGATAATTTTAAGGAAAGTCTACTCATTGAACCAGATCCTTCTTGGCGTAATTACGAGTCAATTATTTGTAATCCAATTAGTGTTAGAGATGTTAAAAATTCAAAATTGATTAAAAGAGGTTGGAAATCTATTATACGAGATCCGTCAATTTTAATAAATAAAAACAAAAAAAATTTATTATTACATTTTGATATGCACCATGGGCATGGGAATTTAAAAAAAGCAATTTCAGTAATGAATAATAAATATAAACAAGAATTTTATGATTATGTAAGTAATACCTCAGTTTTACATCCAAACATAATGTGTATTTCTAAGACAAAAATTTTAAATCATTGGTTTACCGATTTATTTGAGTGGCTTTTTAATTGTGAAAAGCTTTTTGGTTTTAAAAATTTGAAAGGATATGACACTGGTAGATTGTATGCTTATCTTGCAGAAAGATTTTTACCTTTTTGGTTTAAAAAAAATACTAAATATCTAGAGTGGCCATGGATATTTTTTGAAAATTATGATGAATAATATTTTTCTTTGTTCTTTTGCATCTGATGATTTATCAAGAAGTAAAAAAAGATTTTTAAAGCAAGCTAGCTTTTTTTATAAAAATACAAATATCAAAATTTATGATCAAAAAGACCTTTTTAAAAATTTCCAAAAAAAAATAAAAAAAAACTTATTTAAAGAAAATCGAGCTTTTGGATACGGCATTTGGAAACCTTATATTGTTTTAGATTTTTTTAAAAAGATACCTGAAAATAGTGTTTTACAATATTCAGATATAGGGTGTCACTTTAACTCTAATGGAATAAATAGATTTAAAAATTATATAAAGTTTGCCAATAAATATAAATCATTGGTGTTTGAGTATGACGGAAAAAATTTAGGCAAGAATAATGTTGATTTACATTTTCAAAAGTACTTTGAATTTCAATATTCTAAAAAAGACTTACTTAAATACTTTAAGTATGAAAAAAATTTTAAAATTTTAAACTCGCCCCAAATTTGGTCTGGGTCTTTTTTTTTAAAAAAAACATTGAGGAATAAAATAATTTTAAAAAATTGGCTTAACGTGATGAAAAAAAATCATTTGATAGATGGAACTAAATCTAAAAGTCTTGAAGACCCTGGGTTTATAGAGAGTAGATGGGACCAAAGTGTTTTTTCAATTTTGTCAAAAAAAAATAAATTTTTTAAATTATCAACTTCTGAGTGTGAATGGGCAGAAAACGGCAAAAGGAGAATTTGGCATCATCTAGAAAACTACCCGATTATTGCGAGAAGAGACTTAAAAAGAAATTTCATAACAAGATTCAAAAATAGACAGCACAGAACTTTTAGAAGATATAAAAAATTATTATTGTCTAAATTTTAATTTTATCTAGATAAATGCTTTTTAAGTAGTTTTTTTTTAATAAATTATTTTTTCCCTCAATTTTTTCACCTAATTTTTTTGGTAACAATTTTTTTAAAAAAAATTTTTTCAAATTCATTTTAATTTTTTTCCAAATTTTACTAATTTTAGTTTTTCTTTTACTTTCAGTAATAACATTTTTATCCCATAAAAATTGATAATCAGATTGATTGACATTTTGAGATGTAATTTCTTTTATTTTTTTTGTTTTAACTAATAAAAATAGCGGTATATCTGATGATAATTCCAATCTATTTCCAATAGGCTGTTTTTTAATTTTCCATAAATTATATTTATTAATTGAGTTAAATAAGAAAATTTCTGTATCAGAAAAACCATTTTCTTTTGTATATAATGAAAAAAATAATTCTGGTGAAAATTGCCAAAATCCATGTCCACAGTTATTATTAGCTGGTAGTGAATGTAAAATTATACCGTCTTTTTTGCATAAATCTGCAATATTCTGAAGACACTGTGCAATATTAAAAACATGTTCGCTTGTGCCAAAATCTATTATAGTGTTAAAAAAATTTTTTTTTTCCATAGGTTTATTTAGATCAGCTATTATTGTTGCTTTTTCAAAATCAGAAAAATCCACTGAGTCTACGGATAAAGAGTTAAATTTTTTTAAAAGTATCTTATCTATATATTTTTGATCTCTTAATTGACTATCGTTTATTCTGAATAGTTTTTTTTCTTGATTACTTAATATTATTTCCTGTCTTCCAATGGTCAAGACTTTCCCAAAATTAATATCTTTTTTGATTAGCTCTAAAAATTTAAATTCAAAAAAAGTAACACCCATTTTGCACGTTGTTTTTATGGGTTTACTTTTCTTATGTCAACAAACTAAAATAATTTTAAACTATTAAACTCAAAACATGATAATATCAATTTTTGGAGAGATGGCCGAGCGGTTTAAGGCGCACGCTTGGAAAGCGTGTAAAGGGGAAACTCTTTCATGGGTTCGAATCCCATTCTCTCCGCCATTAATAAGTCAATATTTGTTGCTAATGACTTGATTAAATTCATATTTTTTTGAAGATAAATCAGCATTTTTTAAAAAAAATGTTATAATTAATGTCTTCCAGAATTTAAAAATGACAAAAACAAATACATATCAAGCAGATTCAATCAAAGTTTTAAAAGGTCTTGAGGCAGTAAGAAAAAGACCTGGGATGTATATTGGTGATACCGATGATGGTACTGGTTTACACCATATGGTTTATGAGGTTGTCGATAATTCTATTGATGAAGCTCTAGCAGGGTATTGTAAAAATATTAATGTAAAATTGAATTCTGATGGAACTGTTACTATAAATGATGATGGCCGTGGAATTCCCACAGATATACATAAAGGTGAAAAAAAATCTGCTGCCGAGGTTATAATGACACAGCTTCACGCAGGTGGAAAATTCGATCATGACTCATATAAAGTTTCTGGAGGATTACATGGTGTAGGAGTTTCTGTTGTTAATGCTCTTTCTGAAAAACTTTTTTTAGAAATTAACAGAGATGGAAAAAAATATTCTATTGAATTCCGTAATGGTGAAGCAAAAGCACCTCTAAAAATTTCTGGTAAATCAAAACAAACTGGTACTCAAATAACTTTTTTACCTTCAAAAGAAGTTTTTTCATCAATTAAATTTAGTGCAAATATTCTTATTAAGAGAATGAAAGAATTAGCTTTTTTGAATAAAGGTATAAAAATAACTTTTATTGATGATTCTCAAAAAAAAGGAAAAATTTCTGAATTTAAATATGATGGAGGCCTCATTGAATTTGTAAATTATTTAGATGAAAAGAGAGAAAAATTGCAAAACAAAAATGGAAATGATTTATTTAGGAAACCAATATATATTGAGGGCAAAAAGAATGATGTAGAATTAGAATGCTCACTAAAATGGAATGCAGGCTATTCTGAAGATATTTTTCCTTATACAAATAATATATACCAAAAAGATGGGGGAACACATTTATTAGGTTTCAGGAGTGCCTTAACAAGAATAATAAACAAATATGCTAATGAAAATAATCTTCTTAAAAAAAATAAATTAACAATTTCGGGAGATGACATTAAAGAAGGCTTAACCTGTGTTCTATCAACAAAAATTCCCGATCCTAAATTTTCATCTCAAACAAAAGACAAATTAGTTTCATCAGAGGTAAGAATGATTGTTGAGACTTTAGTAAATGAAAAGTTATCTATATGGTTTGATCAAAACCCTTCAATAGCAAAAATAGTTTTAGCTAAAATAATTCAAGCTTCAATGGCAAGAGATGTTGCAAGAAAAGCACGAGAAAATGTTAGAAGGAAGGGTGCCATTGAATTAAGTGGTCTCCCAGGAAAGCTAGCAGATTGTCAAATAGGAAAACAGGATGGAACAGAATTATTTATTGTCGAGGGTGACTCTGCAGGTGGTTCAGCAAAACAAGGTAGAAATAGATCAAACCAAGCAGTTTTACCTTTAAGAGGAAAAATACTTAATACCTATGTTGAGGATTTAAACATTAAAAAAAATGGTAATGGAAATGGGGCAGATCAAAGAACAAAAGCATTATCCAAAATGATATCCTCAAATGAAATTGTTACTTTAATTAATGCACTTGGATTAGATCCAAAGGCTCATGAAATAGATTTAAAAGATTTAAGGTATGGAAAAATAATCATAATGACAGATGCTGATGTTGATGGATCTCATATAAGAGCATTATTGTTAACTTTCTTTAACAATAAACCTTTTAATAAATTAATAGAACACGGACATGTGTATCTTGCTCAGCCTCCGTTATTTAAAATCAATAAAGGTTCTAAAGGAATATACATTAAAGACGAGGAAGAATTAGAAAATTATATAGTGACTAATAATATGGAAATTAAAAAATCAAAGAGAGGCTCGAAGGAGTTTTCAAAATTGATAGAAATCGCAAAATCTAAAATGAGTATACAAAGGTTTAAGGGTTTAGGTGAAATGAATCCGGAAGAACTATGGAGCACAACTCTCAACCCAGAAACGAGAAATTTACTTCAAGTTCAATATTCAAAAAATTCAAAAAAAGACCAGGAATTAATACATACTCTAATGGGTAATGATGTAACATTAAGAAAAGATTTTATCATCTCTAACGCAATAAATGTTCAAAATTTAGATATTTAGACTATGAAGTTTTTTGAAACTTCAAAATTTCATACTTTAAAAAAATCCACTTATATTTTTTTAAGATGGATTGGTATAATAGGCCAATTGATTTCAGTTTATATTGTTTATTTTTTTTTAAATTTTGATTTTAATTTTATTTTATCAAACTTAGTTATTTTTATTGGAATTTTAAGCAATTTTTATTTGATTTTTGTTTATAATAAAACTCAACTTTCTGACAGATCAGCACTAATTTTTTTAATGATTGATATATTTCAATTAGGTTCACTAATATATCTAACTGGAGGTATCGCAAATCCTTTTGTAATTTTTTTATTGATTCCTAGTGTTTTTGCGTCCTCAAACTTAGGTATTAGAACTAATTTATTTCTAGTTATTACAACAATATTTATGATCACTTTTTTGACATTTTATTCAGAGGATTTACCTGCGCCATTAAATAATCATTTTCATGTTGACCCCTATTATTATTATTCAATTCCAATTGCTTTTATAATTGCTTTAATTTTTTTAAATTATTTTGCAATAGTATTTGGCTCAGAGTCTAGGAAAAGAAAAGAGGCTTTAAGTAAAATGGAGGAAATAATGGCCCAAGAGCATGAGATGTTATCGTTAGGAGGTCAAGCAGCAGCAGCAGCCCATTCTCTTGGAACCCCTTTATCTACAATTAAAATTATTTCGCAAGAACTTAAACATCAGCTTAAGGACCGTAAAGAACTTAATTCGGACATAGAATTATTATCTAGTCAAGTTGAAAGATGTAATCAAATTTTGAAAAGGTTGTCTTTAAATCCTATTGAAGAAGATGAGTTTATAGACGAAGACTTGAATTTTAAAAAATATATTAATCAAATCGTTAACTCATTTGAAGAAACGAGTAATAAAAAATTTATTTTAAATTTTGATCAAGATTCAAATCCTAGAAAAATTCCAAAATCAATAGAAATTATTTATGGTTTGAGAAATTTTATTGGAAATGCAAATAAATTTGCTAAAGAGAAAATATTTATAACTCTTAAAAGTAATAATGAATACACTGAAATTACTATCGAAGATGATGGTGAAGGATATCCTGGTGAAATATTATCAAAAATAGGTGAACCTTATTTAAGATCACTTAAAAATAAAGATAAGTATCAATCCGGTCTGGGTCTAGGAATATTTATAGGCAAAAACTTACTTGAAAAAAACTTTGCTTATTTAAATTGTCAAAATTCTAAGACAAGAACTGGAGCGGAAGTGAATATAAGATGGAAAAATGAGGATTTAAAAAAAATTTAATGTAATTTTGTTTTTTTATCAAACAACGAGCTTAATTGGGAAATCATTACATCACCAAGTTCATTTACATCAGTGATCTTAATTGCTTTTTTATAATATCTTGAAACATCATGACCAATCCCTATAGCTAAAATTTCTATTTCAGATTTATCTTCTATAAACTTAACCATTTTTTTTAAATGTTTTTCTAAAAAATCTCCTGAATTGACTGATAAGGTTGAGTCATCAACTGGTGCACCATCTGAAATTACCATTAAAATTTTCCTTTCCTCTTTTCTTCTCTTTATTCTATTGAAAGCCCATGTTATAGCCTCACCATCTATATTTTCTTTTAGTAAGCCTTCTTTTAACATTAGCCCAAGGTTATCTTTTGCCTGCCTCCAATGTGTATCAGCTCCTTTATAAATTATATGCCTTAAATCATTCAATCTTCCAGGCGTCTTTGGCTTATTATTTTTATTCCATAACTCTCTACTTTGGCCTCCTTTCCAATTTTTTGTTGTAAATCCTAATATCTCTACTTTCACTGAACAACGTTCCAAAGTTCTAGATAGAATATCGGCACAAATAGCTGCAATTGTAATTGGTCTACCTCTCATTGAACCTGAGTTATCAATTAGAAGTGTCACTACAGTGTCCTTGAAGTCCAAATCTTTTTCCTTCTTAAAAGATAATGAATTATATGGATCCATTATAATTCTTGGCAACTTGGAGCTATCAAGTAGTCCTTCCTCCAAATCAAACTCCCAAGCTCTATTCTGTTTTGCTAATAATTGTCTTTGGAGTTTATTAGCAAGTTTAGTTATTACATCTTGAAAACCAATTAATTGTTGATCTAAAGTTTTTCGAAGCTTATTTGCTTCATCTGCGTTTTCAAGATTTTCTGCTTTCGTAATTTCGTCAAACTGTGTTGTAAAAATTTTATAATCTACATTTAAATTTTTTAAATTTTTCTTTTGGACAACTTGCTCGGAGTTTTGTTCATCCGAATCTGTATCTACAAGTTGTTCATCTAATTTATACTCATCAATATTATAATCTGAGTCTAGGCTGGCCTCTGTTTCATCTTGCTTATCAGGATCTTTTTTGTCCTCATCATTATTATTATCATTTTCACTTGACTGGTTTTCCTTATTATCCTCTGGGTTTTCATCCCTCTTTTCTTCATTTTCCTCTGATTGAAAAATGTCCAGTTCTTGCAGTATCTGCGAGAACTTTGAACTATAAATATTCTGATCTTCTAAATTTTGTTTAAAAAATTCTATATGTTCAAAAATTGATTTATCGAAATCTTTTTCCCACAAGTTTAACATTTTTGATGTTAAAGAATTGAGTTTGATATTGTGGAAGTTTTTCAGCATATATAATTCAAAAGCCTCAACTACTGGTACGTCTTCTTTGGATTTTATTTGATCTTTTCTTTTATTGTTGATCATTTGAATATAATTATCTTTTAAATTTTTTTCTATTCCTTTTAACATTTTTGATCCCAATTTTTCGTATCTTATTTTTTCAGTGATTGTATAAAGTGATTTACAAGATGAGCTGGAAGGTAAATTTTTTTTAAATATTGAGTCATCAGAAAATTTCTTTTTAAGAGCTTTTGAATCTGTTTCTGCTCTAGCCTTAATAAAATCGTTCTTAGAATTTAAATTTTCTAGTTCAATTAAATCTTGTTTTTCAGAATTCTTAATATTTTTTTTTGGATTGATGCCTAAATCGTCTGAGATTACTCTTGCTGTAGAAGAAAGTGCCTGTCTGAGCTTTTCTTTAAAACTCTCAGTTTTATTATTCATTAAATTTGAATATTTAATAAGGACTCTGGTAATTCCTCACCAAAGCATCTTTGGTAATACTCTGCAATTATATTTTTTTCAATTTCATCGCACTTATTTAAAAACGTTACTCTAAAAGCATAACCTGTATCTTTAAAAATTTCTGCATTTTCAGCCCAGTGCAAAACTGTTCGTGGACTCATTACTGTTGATATGTCCCCAGCTATAAATCCTTTTCTAGTTAATGACGCAACTTTAATCATGTTAGAAACTTTTTCTTTACCTTTTGTATTATTTAACTCTTTATTTTTAGCCAAAATTATCTCCATTTCTTTATCAAGGCTAAGATAGTTTAAAGTTGTAACAATATTCCATCTATCCATTTGTCCTTGATTTATTTGTTGGGTTCCATGGTAAAGTCCTGTTGTATCTCCTAAACCAACAGTATTAGACGTTGCGAATAATCTAAAAAATTTATTTTGTTTAATAACTTTATTTTTATCTAAAAGAGTAAAATTACCTTCCGCTTCAAGTACTCTCTGAATTACAAACATTACATCAGGTCTTCCTGCATCATATTCATCAAATACTAACGCAATAGGATTTTGTATTGACCAAGGCAAAATTCCCTCATTAAATTGTGTAACTTGCTTACCATCTTTTAAAACAATTGCATCTTTGCCTATCAAATCTATCCGACTTATATGACTGTCTAAATTTACTCTGATGCATGGCCAATTTAACCTAGCAGCAATTTGTTCTATGTGTGTAGATTTTCCTGTGCCATGATAACCTTGAACCAAAACTCTTTTATTGAAAGCAAAACCTGAGATGATTGCCAAAGTAGTATCTCGATCAAATTTGTAATTTTTATCTATTTCTGGCACATATTCACTTTTTTTAGAAAATGCATCCACCTCCATATTGGAGTCGATCCCAAAAGTCTGTTTTATTGAGAGTTTTATGTCAGGCTGATTGTTTATATTTGGTGTCAATTTTTTTCTCTATATGTATTTTTTAATTGGGTGTAAGCCAAAGTTATTGATTTAAGTTTTTCCTCAAATTTTTTATTACCGGAATTCATATCAGGGTGAAATTTTTTAACAAGTATTTTAAATTTATCATAAATTTTTTCCCATTTAGACCCTACAGAAATACCTAATATTTCAAATGCTTTGATGTCTTTGTGATTATATCTAAATTGTCCCATGTGATTAAAATCACTTTTTAATTTTTCTTTATCAAGATCATCTCTTAAAGTATTATTCCACAAAACTTTGAAAAAATTATCTGAAGAACTAAAACTTTGTGTAGGTTTATGCCAAACCATATCTGATTTTAAAAAGTTAATTACTTGATTATCATTCATTCCTGAAAAATAATTCCAATTCTTATTGAATTCTTTGACGTGATTTAAACATAATAGTCTAAATTTTTTACTATTATCTTTTTCAATTGGTGCTTTATATTTACCAATTTCATTGCAATTATCCCAGTCACAGATATTTTTCATGATATAATTTTATAAAATGAATATAAATGAATTGATCACAAACGTAAAAAAAAAAATAAAAAAAAGTATTAATATTCAAAATATTTTAGTAGAAGACAAAACATTTTTACACAAAAATCATCTAGGGCACGAAGTTAATAAATTTCATTTAAAAATATCCATAGAGTCTGATGAGCTTAAGAAATTAAATAAAATTGAAAGTAACAAAAAAATTTATAAAATATTAGATAAGGAATTAAAGCACCACATTCACTCCTTGCAAATTTTAATTAGATAATCTTTTTCTTAAAAAAAGTTTTAGAGTAGCATGAGAAAATTCTTTTTCAATAATTGGACCACCAATTTTTTTTATAAGCATAAGCCTGATGTTTTTAGAATTATTTTTTTTATCTCTCATCATAAATGATATAATTTGATGAATTTTTTTTCTTGTAAAGTAATTTTTAATAGAAACTGGAAAATGAGAATTGTTGAGATGTTTAATCGCAGAGTCAAATTCTTTATAAGTAATCAACTTTTTATTATGACTAAATTCTAACGCAGATTTCATACCCAGAATTACTGCTTCTCCATGATTTAATTTTTTTGAAAAGTTTAAACTTGCCTCATACGCATGAGCAAAAGTATGTCCAAAATTCAAAATTTTTCTTAAATTTTTTTCTTTTTCATCTTTTTCAACTATCAATTTTTTAACTTTACAACTCTCATAAATAGATTTTTCAATAGTTGGAGACTTTAGTTCTAATACTTCATTTATATTCTTATCCAGAAAATTATAAAATTTTTTATTTGCGATTAATGCATGTTTTACTATTTCTGCATAACCACAAACTACTTCTCTCAATGGTAGACTTTTCAAAACTTCTACATCACTGATAACAATTTTAGGTTGATAAAAACTTCCAATTAAATTCTTGCCTTCAGGTGTGTTAATACCTGTTTTACCACCAATAGATGAGTCAACTTGTGATAACAAAGTTGTTGGAATATTTACAAACTTTAGACCTCTTTTAAATAAGCTTGCCGCAAAACCTGCTATATCACCAGTAATGCCTCCTCCAATAGATATTAAACAGTCATCTCTTGAAAAATTCTTTTGAAGCAAAAAATCTAAAATTTTATTAACATTTTCCTGATTTTTATTTTTTTCATTGGCTTTGTAAAAAAAATTGTAAACCTCATATCTTTTTAGGGATCTTGAAATCTGTTGAACATGTCTATTTGGAATATTTTTATCTAAAACTAACAAACATTTTTTAAAGTTGATAGAATTTTTTTTAAATATTCGAGATAACTTAGAAATTAAATTTCTCCCAATTATAATAGGATATTTTTCTGAATTAGTTTTAACTATCAGTTTAATTGGTTTCATAAATATCTATGATTTTTTTTGCAATTTGTTGTTTTGTAAAATTCTCACAATCTATTTTATATAGTGCTTTAGAGTAAATTATTGAACGTTTTTTTATAATTTCTAATAGCTCATTTTTACTAGAATTAACTGCTAACGGTCTTTTTTTGCTTTTTTTAATCCTGTTAACTAGGGTATCGACATCCCAATTAAGCCAAAATGATAAATGATTTTCTAGAACCTCATTTCTAATTCCTCGAGTGATAAAAGCTCCTCCGCCAAGTGCAACTACACCCTTTTTACTTTTTAAAATATTAAGAGTTATCTTTTTTTCAATATCTCTAAAGAAGTTTTCTCCTTTAATTTCAAAGATTTTTGATATTTTCATTTTTTGATTATTTTCAATTAATTGATCTATATCAAAAAAGTTAAGATTTAGTTTTTTTGATACTATAGAGCCAATAGAACTCTTTCCAGAGCCCATCATTCCGATAAAAACTAAATTTTCCTTTGATTTCATAAGTTCTTTATTGAAAAAACACAAATATGTCTTAATTTGAAATTAATTTATTTATATGCAATTTACAAGAAAAACAAGTTATAGCAAAAGTATAATTGGATTATTGATAAAATTATTTTTAATTGCAATTGTAATTATTGGAATAATTTTTCTTTTAAATAAATTAGATTTCCCAGCACCAAAAAAAGTAATTGAAAAAATAATACCTAATGAAAATTTTAAAATTGTTAAATAAATCTTATTTATCAATTCTAATTATTCTTTTTTTTTCAATAGTGAATTCTTTTTCAGAAAATGAGCCAGTAGATATATGGAACATTGATGAAGAACAAGTGCAAGACAGTTCTAAAAATAAGGAATTAATTTCAATTACCGAAAGCGAACTTGAAACTGAAAAAATTGATGTTTTTAGTATGCAAACTAAAGATAAATCAGATTCAATTAAAGTCGATGAAACTTTAAATTCCAAAGAAATTAAAATAATAGGTCTCTACGATCCTGAAGATTTTGGATTAAAAATTGATATGTGGTCGAACTCTAATGGCGATCAGTTAAAATATCTTTTCTCTAATTTAGCTAAAATAAACTTATCAAGTGATGCATCAGAACTTATGAACATTGTTTTATTAACTAATGCTTATTATCCAAAAAAAAATATTAGTGAGAAGGATTTTTTAAAAATCAAATCAGATTGGTTAATAAAACATAATAACTTAAAGCTAATAGAGGAGTATTTAATCAAGAATGATATTTTAAACTTACACCCTAAATTAAGCAGATATTTAGTTGACAAATATTTATCCGAGTCCAGGCTTGATCAAGCCTGTAAAATTTTTTTAAATAATTCAGAACCAATAAAAAACAATTATTTATCAAAATTTAATATCTATTGTTTGATAAATAGTGGAAAAAAAGATGAAGCACAATTAATTTTTGATTTGAAAAAAGAATTAGGTTTTAATGACCAATATTTTGAAAATAAACTAAATTATCTTTTTGGATATACAAATGAAATTGATAAAGCTGTATCTGAAAAAACTATCCTTGAGTTTCATTTGGCCCATAAAACAAATCCGGAATTTTTTTTTGAACCAAAAGAAAATACTAATCCATTAATATGGAAATATTTAGCTACATCAAATTTATTATACCAAACTAATGAAATTGACTTGGATGAGTTAGAAAAAATAGAATTAATTGAGTATGCCACACATAACAAGAATTATTTTGAGGATGATTTATTTCAAATTTACAAAAGGTTTCAGTTTACGATTGATCAATTTTTGAATGTCAAAACAGTATTCAAATCCTTAAATAATATTGAGAGTAGGGCCCTTTTATATCAAAGTGTATTAATAGAGTCTGACATAAATAAAAAAATAGAGTTAATGAAACTTTTAAAAGAGGCATTTATCAAGGACAAAATTGGCGATGCTTTTGAGAAGAAACTAAAAGACTTGTTACAAGATATTGAATTAGATCAAATTTCCTCAAAGCATACTAGTTTTTATTTAGAAAATATTAATACTTATGAAAAAAAACAAACTAAAATAAAGTATAATGATGATCTTTTACATCAATCAAAACTTATAAAATATTTTATTGGAGAGTATAATCAAATAAAAATAGAAAAAGATCTCAATAATTTTCTCAAAAAAATAAAAAAGGATAAAAAGTATTCTGTCTCAAAAAAAGATATTATTTTAATAGAGTCACTGAAATCAGATGGCATAAAAATTGATAAGAAATATGACAATTTATATAAAATTCTAGACTCTGAAATGCCAACAGATATTCAAGTCATGGTAAATAATAATGAGTCTGCTTCAACAATCCTCAGAATTATAGAGGTTATTGGTCAAGATGAGCTGAGTGCTTTAGATGAGGATACCCTATTTTTTATAATAAGTGCACTTAATCAATTAAACATAGACACTATACGTAATAAAATTCTATTAAAAGTTCTTCCTTTAAAAGTTTAAAAATTAGTTTATCTATTTATCTAATGAGCATTAAAGATATAATCACAGTCCCTGACGAAACTTTAAAAAAAATCTCTGAACCATTAGAAAAAGTCAGCACGAATGAAAAAAAACTTATTAATGATTTATTTGATACAATGTACGCCTCGAAAGGTATTGGATTGGCTGCAGTGCAAATAGGTATCCTGAAAAGAATTTTAGTAATTGATGTGTCTACTAAAGATGAAAAGAAGGAGCCTTTAAGTTTCATAAATCCTGTTATTAAAAAAGTTAGTGATGAAACCTCAATTTATGAGGAGGGTTGTTTATCAATTCCAGATACATTTATAGAAATTGAAAGACCAAAAATTTGTGAAGTGGAATATATAGATATTAATGGAGAAAAAAAAAATTTAAAGTGTGACGGTCTTTTATCAACTTGTTTACAGCACGAAATTAATCATTTAGATGGAAAATTGATAATTGACCATTTATCAAAGTTAAAAAGAGATATTATCATCAAAAAAATTTCAAAAACAAAAAAAAATCCTGACAGAATATTAGTTTAAAAATGCCTAAAAAAATTATTTTTATGGGTACACCCATGTTTGCAGTTCCAATATTGAAATCACTCTATCAAAATGGTTTTCCAATAAATTTGGTTTATACTCAACCACCCCAAAAATCTCACCGAGGTCAGAAGATAAATAAATCACCAGTCCAAGGTATATCAGAAACTTTAAATATAGAATTCAGATCTCCACAGGACTTGAAGAACAACAATGAGGAATATGAGTTTTTAAAAAAAATGGAGGCTGATCTTGCAATTGTTGTAGCCTATGGACAAATAATTCCTAAAGAATTCTTAAGTTTAACAAAAAAAGGTTTTATAAATATTCATGCATCTATACTCCCAAAATGGAGAGGTGCTGCACCTATTCAGAGAGCTATAATGAATTTAGACACAGAAACAGGGATCAGTATAATGAAAATTAATGAAGAATTGGATAGTGGACCTGTAAGTAACACTTATAAAATAAAACTTGATCAAAGTCTGAATGCAAAAGAGGTCTCAGAAAAACTCGCTTTAATGGCAGCGGATAAAATTTTAGATGTTGTAGATGAAATTTTTGAGGGTAAATCAAACTTTGTTGATCAAGATAATTCCAAAGCCACTTATGCAAAAAAAATTACCAAAAATGAAGGGCAAATAGACTGGAAAAGCGATGCTTTAAAGATAATTGGAAAAATTAATGGCTTATATCCCTCCCCGGGAGCTTTTTTCAATTTTAACGGACAAAGATATAAAATTTTAAAAGCAGAAATTGGGAATGGGATTGGTAAAAATGGTGAGGTTATATCAGATGATCTTGAGATAGCGTGTGGAGATGAAAAATCTATTAAAGTTTTTGAAATACAGAGAGAGGGGAAAAAGGTTCAAAAAATTAGAGAGTTTATGCTTGGATCCCAAATTAGAAAAGGTTCAATTATATCTAATGTTTAGATATCAAATATTGATAGAGTACGTGGGCACTAATTTTAGAGGTTGGCAAATTCAAACAAAGGGCAAAACTATACAAGGTCTTATTCAAGAGAGAATTTCTAAATTATTAAAAGAAAAAATTATTTTGTTTGGCGCTGGAAGACTAGACAAAGGAGTGCATGCACTTGAACAATCTGCTCATTTTGAGTGTAAAAAAAAAATTGAAAATTTGAGTAAATTTGTCAAATCTTTAAATCATTTTCTAAATAAGGAAATGATTTCAATCATTAAAATTAAGAAAAGAGGCAATGATTTTCATGCAAGATTTTCTGCAAGAATGAGAATATATAAGTATAAAATCATTAATCGTCCCAGTAGACCGGTAATAGATAAAAATAGAAGATGGCACATTATTAATAAACTTGATTTAAAGATAATGAAAAAAGCTGCGAAAAAGTTAGTTGGTACTAAAGATTTTTCTACTTTCAGAGCTTCGAGCTGTAGAGCTAAAAGTCCAATCAAAACAATGAGATCAGTTAGAATAAAATCTAGAAATAGTAAAATAGAGATAGAATTTCAATCTCAATCTTTTTTACAACAACAAGTTAGATCAATGGTTGGTTGTTTAAAATATGTAGGTGAAAAAAAATGGACTTTAAAAAAATTCAACTTTGTTATGAACTCAAAAAAAAGGATTTTGTGTGCACCACCAGCACCACCTGAAGGTCTTTATTTAGCGAGAGTTATTTATTAATTTTTTTTTGTTACTCATTGCAAACTTTTTACTAATTCTCCATCTAGACTCTTCTCTTACAATATACCCGCAACAATTTTTTGAACCACATTTGCAAGGAAATTGTTTATAGTCTTCATCATAACCAAATCCATAATCGCAAGTAAACTCCTCTCCTTTTTTAATATCACGAATTGCTGTAATCCATACTTTTAAACCTTTTCCATTATAATCACAGTTATTATTGCAACTATGGTTTACTAGACCTGCAATATTCCATGAAAAATCTCCATCGAGAGTATATCTTTTATTTAATGTGAATAAGTAAATGGGTTTTTTATTATCGAACTTAATTGACTCATCAACCTCTTTATTTGTAATAATTTTGCCAACGTAATTAATTATTTTTGTTCCTTCTTTAATATCACGTGTAGCATAAAGACCTCTTCCTTTCTTATCAATTTTAGATCTTTTAATTCTATAAAGTTTCATATGAGTGAATTATTATTAACTTAATTTAAATCAATTAAATTCTACAAGTGCGTTAACATGTTCATTAGCACTTTCAGATAATGCATTTAAATCATAACCACCCTCTAGAATAGAGATAACTTTGCCTTGAGTGAACTCGTTGGTAGCAGCTAAAGTTCTTTTAGTAATTTCATAGAAGTCTTTTGTTTCAAGTTTAAATTGAGCTAAAGGATCATCTTTATGTGCATCAAAACCTGCCGAGAATATTAGAAAATCAGGTTTATAATTAATTAACCTATCTAAAACTCTATTGAATGCATTAAAATATTCCTCCGAATTTGTTCCTGCTGGTAAAGGTATATTTAAAGAGTTATTAAAATCACCCTTATCTTTATCTGTGCCTCCTCCAGGATAAAAAGGATATTGGTGTGTTGAAATATATAATGAATTTTTGTTATTACGCATAACATCATAATTTCCATTCCCCCAATGCACATCAAAATCTACACATGCAACCCTCTTATATTTATAATTTTTAATTAAGTAATTAGTCGCTACTCCAGCGTTTGATATACAACAAAATCCCATTGCTTTATCCTTTTCCGCATGATGTCCAGGAGGTCTTGCTAAACAAAACGCGTTCTTAAATTCTTTATTTTCTATTCCATCAATGGCCCTAATTGTTGAGCCAGCTGCATCAAATACTGCTTTTTTACTGTCCGGTGATATTACAGTATCTCCATCTAAAAATTTTAGACCCTTTTGAGGGAATGAACTATTTAAATTATCAATATATTTTTTTGAATGTGTCATTGCCAATATATCATCTGGCACATTGCCTGGTTTTTCCCAAATCAGATCACTTCTTTTTTTTAATTTTTTTTTTATAGCAATTACTCTTTTAGGTTGTTCAGGATGACCGTTACCAGTGTCATGTTTTTCGTAAGAATCTGAATTTATAATTGCCGTGTTCATTTGAAATAATTTTTTAAAATATTTTCATAAATTTTTGTTAGATTTTTAAGATCTTTTAGAGATACTGCTTCATCAACTTTATGCATAGTTTTTCCAACTAAACCAAATTCAAGACCAGGACATATGCTTCTTATAAATCTTAAGTCTGAAGTTCCACCTGTTGTTGATAATTTTGGTTTTAATTTAGTTATTTTCTTAATAATATTTTGTATCATAAATGTTGTTTCGTTAGGTTTTGTCAAAAAAGCTTCACCAGAAACTCTGTACTCAATTTTAAATTTTGATTTATGTTTTTTGGTCATTTTTTTAAATATCTTGTTAAGTTTTTTTTTAAGAGAATTTGAGGAATGTTTATTATTAAATCTTATGTTAAATGTTGCTTCAGCTGTTGCTGGAATAACATTATCCGCAGTATTATTTATATTTATCCTGGTAACCTCCAAGTTTGTAGGTTGAAAATCTCTGGTTCCTTTATCAAACTGAATTTCCTTTAATTTTTTTAAGATATTAACAATTATGGTTGAAGGATTATTTGCTCTTGAAGGATATGCAACGTGACCTTGTAAACCGAATATAATTAATTTACCAGTTAAACTGCCCCTACGACCAATTTTAATCATTTCACCTAAAACATTTGGGTTAGTCGGTTCACCCACTAAGCAAAAATTAATCTTTTCTCTTTTTTTTCTTAAAAACTCGACAACTTTTTTTGTGCCATTTACTGCATCACCTTCCTCATCACCTGTTATTAACATACTAATTGATCCATTGAATTTTTTATTTTTTGATAAAAACGTGCTTACAGCTGAAACGAAAGCTGCAATGGAACTTTTCATATCATTTGCACCTCTTCCAATTAAGTGACCCTTTTTAATAGATGGTTTGAATGGATTAGTTGTCCAATCTTTTATATTTCCTGGAGGCACAACATCCAGGTGACCTGCATAACAGAAGTTTGGATTTTTATTTCCGAATCTTGCATATAAATTTTTAACAGGCTTAAAGCCCCTTTCTTTAAATTCGAGTGTTTTTGTTTTGAAACCAAGTCTTTTTAATTTTTTTTCTAAAAATTTCATTATACCTGCATCTACAGGAGTAATTGAAGGAAATCTAATTAGCTCTTTAGCTAATTGTAACTGATTTAAAGTTTTCATTTCAGTCTCGTAAAAGGTCGTTTATAGAAGTTTTTGATCTTGTTTTTTCATCAACCTGCTTAATTATTACAGCACAGTACAACGATGGTGCAGCCGAATTATTTTTGTCTGGCAATGAACCTGGGACAACAACTGAGTAAGGCGGAATTTTACCATAAGTGATATTACCAGTTTTTCGATCGACTATTTTAGTTGATTGACCTATATACATACCCATACTTAAAACTGAACCTTCCCCAACAATCACCCCCTCAACAACTTCTGACATAGCTCCAAGGAAAACATTATCTTCGATTATCGTAGGTAAGGCTTGCGCAGGCTCTAAAACTCCACCAACTCCTGATCCTGCTGAGATATGACAATTTTTTCCAATTTGACAACAGCTACCTGCCCTTGCAAATGTATCTATCATCGTTCCTTCATCGATATAAGCTCCGATATTTACATAGCATGGCATCAAAACAGCATTTTTTCCGACAAACGATCCTTTTCTAACTGGAGAATTAGGAACCATTCTAAAGCCAGCTCTTTCATGGTCTTCTTTTGACCAACCTGCAGTTTTACCTTTTAACAAGTGAGATTTATCGTACCAACTACTGTAAGGACCATTTAAGTTTTCCATTGGATAAATTCTAAAGCTTAACATAATTGCTTTCTTTAAATGCTGGTGTGTAACCCATTCACTATTTATTTTTTCAGCAACTCTTGATTTTCCACTGTCCAAATCACTGATAACCTGATTTATTGCGTCTTTGATTTTTCGATCTGAATTTTGGTTTATTTGATCCTTAATTTCCCAAGCATCATTTATAATTTTTTCTATAGACATAATTTATTGACTTTTTAATAACCTTATTTCCTTAAGAAATAAAGACAGATTTTCAATTTTATGAGAAATATAATCTTTATCAGAGTCCATCTTTCCAAAATGTTCATCATTAATTAACCAAACAGTTGCACATCCCCTTTCGTAACCAATACTAAGGTTTTTTGCGATATCTTCTATATAGATTGTTTCTTTTGGATTTAATCCAAATTTTTTAACCATCAAATCAAAAGTTTTAGCCTCAGGTTTAGGAACATACCCAGCATCTTTAATATCAAAAACTTTATCTTTTCCAAAGAGATCATATACTCCTAGATGGGTTAAAATATTTTTAGCATGTTCAGCGCTCCCATTTGTAAAAATAAATTTTTCCATATCTAACTTTTCAAGTTCTTCTCTCATAATCTTGTCTTCTTTCATAAATGAAAGATCTATTGTGTGGACATATTTTAGAAATTCTTCTGGGGGTATATCATGATGGATCATTAAACCATTTAAACTAGTATTATATTTATAAAAATAATCAGTCTGTAATTTTTTTGCTTCTTCCATATCTATCTTCAGTTTCTCAGATATAAACATCGTCATTCTTTTGGAAACTTGACCAAATACTTTTTCAAGGGAATAGTTATTGTGTTTTCCATAACAAACTCCATCGAGATCTAAAAGAAGATATTTCATTTCTTTAAAATTTTTCATTTTCTTATCAAAGTCCCAGAGCCCTTGTCTGAAAAAATTTCAAACAATATAGAATGTTGTTTTCTACCATCAATTATCCCAACTGCTGTTACTCCATTATTCACAGCATCCAAACAAGTATTGATTTTAGGTATCATGCCTTCGGTAATTGTATTATCCCCAATCATTTTCAAAATTTCTGATGAAGAGATTTCATTAATTAATTTTTTGTCTTTATCTAAAACTCCCTCGACGTTAGTCATTAATAGCAATCTTCTAGATTTTAATGACTTCGCAATTGCACCTGCAGCTGTATCTCCATTGATATTATATGGATGATTGTCATCTCCTAAACCTAGTGGTGAAATTATTGGGACTTGTTTTTTATCAAGAATTTTCTCAATCAGAGTATTGTCAATTTTATTAGGTATCCCCACAAATCCAAGCTCTTTAGACTCTGGAGTTACTTTAATGATATTATTTTTTTTTGTATGGATTGATACAGCATCAGTTCCAAACTTTTTCAAAGAGTCAACAATATCATTATTAAAATCAATTAAAACTGACTCAACTATGTTTATAATTTTTTTATCAGTGACCCTTAAACCTCTGATAAATTTTGATTGAATATTTGATTTATCTAGTTCTCTTTTAATTCTAGGACCTCCTCCATGAACAACCGTAAAAGAAATACCTAATTTATTAAGTATGTTTATATCTGTTATAAAATTATCAAAGATTTTTCTTTCTATAAAAACATTTCCCCCATATTTTATTACGATGAGATCGTTTTTATATTTTTCTATGTATTTTGAAACTTCATCTATTGGCGGTCCATCTTTGGGAAGTATTTTTTCTAAATCCATTTATTTATTTTAGTGCGATAATTAATTTTTTAAGTGACAGTCTTAACGGTTGTTCTTTTCATAATGAACACCTGTTGAGCCATAGTTAGTATATTATTCACAGTCCAATAAATTACCAAACCACTAGGGAAGGGTGCTAATATTACGGTTAAAAATAGTGGAAAGAACATAAATATTTTAGCTTGCATAGGATCAGTAGGAGCAGGATTTAATTTCTGTTGCACCCACATTGAAACTCCCATTGCAACCGGCCAAGCACCGATCATTAAAAATGATGGCACATCATAAGGTAATAACCCAAATAGATTGAATATACTTGTAGGATCACGTTCACTTAGATCATGAATCCATCCATAAAAAGGCATATGTCTCATTTCAATTGTAACAAATAACACTTTATACAAAGCGAAAAAACTGGTATTTGAACAAGAATTGGAAGACAACCAGACATTGGGTTGACTTTTTCTTTTTTATAAAGAGCCATCATTTCTTGCTGTAATTTCATTTTATCATTTTTATGAAGCTCTTTTAGTCTTACCATTTCTGGAGTAAGAGCTTTCATTTTTGCCATGCTTCTAAAAGAAAAATTTGCCAGGGGAAAGAAAACCAAACGTATGCAAATTGTTATAGCTATTATGGCTAATCCATAATTACCAAGTAGTTTGAAAAAATAATCAATACCAAAAAATAGAGGTTTTGTTATAAAATATAAAAAACCCCAATCAATTACTAAGTCAAACTTATCTATAGCAAGACTATTTGCATAGCCATCAATGACATCTACTCTTTTAGCAGCAACTATTATTTGTAAATTTTCCTCAATAGAATTATTTGGACCCAATTCAAGCGGTTCAGTTGCAATAAAATTCGCTCTAAATTTATCCTTATAATCAAAAGTTGTTTTAAACTCTTTATTTTGTGGAGGTATCAGTGAAGTAATCCAATATTTATCACTTATACCCAACCAGCCTTTTTGAGCAGTTTTTGTAAACTTTTTCTCTTGAATATCGTCATAATCTTCCTCAATTAATTCATCATCTAAAGTTGCAATTAACCCTTCATGAAGAATTAAAAAGTCTATTATATCTGGGATCTCATTTCTTATAATTTGACCATAAGAATAAAAATCATATTTTTCACTTGTTTTGTTAATAACTCTTTGCTTGATTGAAAATAGATATTTGTCATCTAATGAAATTTCTTTTTCAAAGGTAATTCCTTGATCATTAGTCCAAGATAATTTAATTGGAGAATTTTCAGTTAGTTTTTTATTTCCCTTTATAGACCAGGTAGTCTCTGATGTTGGAATATCTATATTTTTATCAGAAGTTACAAATCCACTTTCAATTAAATAACCTTCTTTAATATTTCTAGGCCCTAATAGTATTATTTTTTCATCACCCTCAAGTTCAACATTGTAATTTTTAAAAGTTAAATCATCTATTGCTGCGCCCTTTAAAGCTATTGTGCCTATTATATTAGAGTTTTCAAACTCAACTCTTTCACTTTCAATTAAAGCATCTTTTCTTGAAATTTCGATAAGAGTTTCTTTTTGATCTAAGCTTGGTGTATCTGTGCTTTGTTCAATTTTTTCTTTTTCAACAAGATTTTGACTCGTTGTTGACTCTTCAGGAATAAAAAATAGTGAATATAAAACTATTACTGCTGAGGATAACGCTATAGCTGCTATTGTATTTTTTGAGTCCATTATTTTTTGACCTTAACTTTTCTTACAGGATCAAAGCCTCCATTACTCCAAGGATGGCATGATAAAATTCTTTTGATACTTAATGAGAGACCTTTAAAAAAACCATATGTTTTTAATGCCTCAATACTATATTCCGAACAGGTTGGAAGATATCTGCATGAATGGCCAATCAAAGGACTTACAAAATATTTATAAAGAGTAATTAGTTTTACAAGTATATAAGTTCCAAAATTCATTATTTTATTCTTTCAAATTCTAAAAATAACGTTTCTTTTATCTTTTTAAATTCATTATTTAGCATAGTTGACTTAGCAATAACAAGATACGAATAATTTAAATTAATTGATATTTTTTTATATGCATCGTTCATTATATTTCTTAGCCGTCTTTTGATTTTATTTCTCTTGACGGCATTACCAATTTTTTTTTTTGTAACAAATGAGATGTTTAAACTATTTTTATTTTTGTTAGTAAGATTTCCAAAAAAAATAGTGACGTATTTGTTAGAAGTTTTTTTACTTTTGAGTAAAGTTCGAAATTCCTCATTTTTTGAAAGAGCAAGTATTTTGCTTTTCATTGACTAACCTGAGACTGTTAATGATTTTCTACCTCTAGCCCTTCTTCTTGCTAAAAGTTTCTTTCCACCCTTTGTCTTCATTTTAGATCTAAAACCATGTTTTCTAGCTCTTTTTATTTTTGAAGGTTGGTATGTTCTTTTCATAAAGTGATTTAAATTAAATAAAATTTCGATCTTTATAGTAATTAAATATATAAATAGCAAATATAAGATTTTATAAATACGATAATTAACAATGGAAAAAACTAAAAAAGTTAAATTATTTATTGGAATATCATATTTAAGTTTGATCTTAATATTTTTATTATTGTTTTTTTCAAAATTTAGTCTTCAAGAAATAACATCATATGAATTTATAAAAGACAATAGGTTATATTTTCTTGAATTAAAAAGTTCTAACTTATTTCTAATCTCTTTGATATTTTTATTTTTGACTGTCTTATGGGTATTTCCTTTTTTAGGATTTGGATCACCTATCGCTCTTCTCGGTGGATTTATTTTAGGAAAATGGATTGGAACTATTATTGTGGTTTTAGGTTTAAGTATTGGTGCAACATTTCTTTATATTTTTGGAAACTATTTTTTAAAAGATATAGTAAGAGAAAAGTTTTTAAATAGATTCAAAACACTCGAAATAAAATTTAAAAATTCAGAATTTATTTACCTATTAATATACCGATTTATAGGAGGAGTCCCATGGCAATTAAGTTGTCTTTTGCCAACTCTTTTTAATGTAAAAATACGTAATTTTTTCTTTGCAACATGTATAGGAATTATTCCTCAAATTTTTTTAGCTGTTTCCATTGGAAATGGACTAGAAAAAATTATAGAGGAAAACGCAGAGGTTCCAAAAATAAGTGATATTCTATTTTCTTCTGAAATATATATACCTATTTTTGCATTTATTTTTTTAGTATTCATTACAATTTTCCTTAGAAAATTATTTTATAAAAATTAGTGGTGCTCCCACCCTGTACTGACCAGGGAACTAGTCCTTACCAAGGACTTGTTATGCCATTTAACTACAGGAGCAATAATCATAAATTGTATTTTAGGAATAATAGAGCATTTTTTCAAATTATTGCCTTAATTTTTTGTCCAATATGATTTATATCTAATAAAGAAATTTTTATGGGCATTCATTACGATTATAAGTCAACTAAAAGTGCTAAACTTATGGAAAAGCAAGCTAAGAGAGAAAAAAAACTTGCTGAAAAAAAAGCAAAGCGTTTAGCAAAAGAAGGTCCCAAAAAAGAAGATAATAAAGAAAAAGTTTTAGATACATCTAAACCAATTACTCTAGATTTTCTTACAAATCCAAATAAAGAATGATTGTAAAAGATAAAAATGAGCGTTTAAGTTTAGCTCTCAAAAAGAATTTAAAAAAAAGAAAACTGTTTCAAAAAAAAAATAAGAAGAAAAATAAATAATGTCAATCCAGCCTGACACTTGGATAAAAAAAATGTGTAAGGAACATAATATGATTGAACCATTTTTAGATCATCAAGTCTCTGAAGGAAAAATATCTTATGGTCTTAGTAGTATGGGTTATGATGTAAGAATCTCCGATGAGTACAGAATATTTACCAATGTTAACAGTTCTTTGGTGGACCCAAAAAATTTTTCTGATGAAAATTTTATAGAGAGAAAAGGACCATACTGCATTATTCCCCCAAATTCATTCGTTTTAGCAAAAACAGTTGAGTATTTTAGAATACCAAAAGATGTTTTATGCATTTGTGTTGGAAAAAGCACTTATGCTCGAACAGGTATTATTTGTAATGTAACACCAATAGAAAATGAATTTGAGGGAAATATAGTAATTGAACTAAGTAACACTACACCTAATCCAGCAAAAATATATTCTAATGAGGGTATTGCTCAATTCTTATTTTTTAAATCAGATACACAACCAGAGACAACATACAAGTCTAAGAATGGCAAATATCAGGGGCAAACTACAATTCAGGTTGCAAAAATTAAGAAATAATTTATGGACAAGTTTTCTATTGAAGGCCCAAGTAGGATAAGGGGAGAAGTTAAAATTTCTGGATCTAAAAATTCCTCACTTCCAATTCTAGCAGCAACTTTATTATTCAATCAGCCAGTTGTGTTAAAAAATTTACCAAAGGTAAATGATATTAATACAATGATAAGTTTATTAAGATCCTTAGGATCGAAAATTATTCTATCTAAAGATAAAAGAGTCGCTAGAATACACAATAAAAAAAATCTTAAAACATTCGCAAGTTATTCTCTTGTTAAAACAATGAGAGGTTCAATTTTGGTCCTAGGTCCTTTAATTGCCAGATATTATAAATCAAAAATTTCTTTACCTGGTGGATGTTTAATTGGGGCAAGACCCATAAATTATCATTTAGAATCTTTGAAAAAACTTGGGATGAGCTATATTTTAAAAGATGGCTATATCTTAGCTAAATCCAATGGTAAATTAAAAGGAACAACTATAAAGTTTCCTAAACTGACTGTGGGAGCTACAGAAAATTCTATAATTGCAGCTTGTTTAGCAAAAGGCACTACTATTCTAAAAAATTGTGCGATTGAACCTGAAATAAAAGATTTAACAAAATTTTTAAATTCAGCAGGAGCAAAGATTTCCTGGATTGGTAGAACATGTAAGATTGTTGGAGTAAAAACTTTAAATCCAACAGAATACTCAGTCATGGCTGATAGGATAGAGGCTGGTACCTTTTGCGTAGCAGCAACATTGGCAAAAGGAAACTTGAAGATATCGAATTTTGATGCAAAAATTATCAAAACCGAATTAGAATTACTAAAAAGGTTTGGTGCAAAGATAAAAGCACATAAAGAAAAAATTTTTATCAAAGGTCCACAGAAAATTAGATCCATTAAAAATATTAAAACTAAAGAATATCCAGGTGTAGCAACTGATTTACAGTCACAACTTATGGTTTTGATGTGTAAAGCAAGCGGAAAAAGCTCTATCACTGAAAATATATTTGAAAATAGATTCATGCATGTAGCTGAATTGCGCAGACTTGGTGCAAAAATAAATGTAAAGAATAATAAAGCTTACATTTTTGGAAATACTAAATTTATTGGTGCTGAATTAATGTCTAGCGATTTAAGAGCATCGGTTTCATTGGTATTAGCAGCAATGGTTTCTAAAGGTAAATCAATTATTAACAGGATTTATCATTTGGACCGTGGATATGAAAATATTGAGCATAAATTAAAAAAAATTGGCGTTAAAATAAAAAGATTAAAATAATGAGCAAATACCTAGCTAAAATTATTGCAAATGATCAAGAGGGATTACAAATGATCTCAGCATGTGTTTCAGGCTCAAAAACAAAAGTTGACAATATTAAGTATTTAGCATTAAGCAAAGTTTTTCTATTATCGATCGAAAGAACTAAAATTGAGTCTGATCAAATGAATAAAAAAATTAACAGTATTTGCAGATTTGATTTTGTTGATAAGGTTAAATCTAAAAATATCGATCAAGGAAATAAAGGGGAAATATTAAACTTAATTGGCATCGATTATTTGAAAAATAAAGACGATTATGAAATAAATTTAATTTTTGATAAGAATAGTCACATTGTTTTGACTACAGAAACGATTGAAGTAAGGTTAGAAGATCAAAATGAGATTAAATAAATATGAAAATATTAGATAGTAAATTAAGAAATTTTAATAAAAAGTTAGATGATTTATTATTAAGAAGAAAAACTAAAGTTCAAATAAGCTCTGTCTCTGTTACTAAAATAATTAATGATGTAAAAAAAAATGGTGATAAAGCATTGTTAAAGTATGAGAAGAAATTTAACCAGAACAGAGTAATTAAACCTAGTTTTAGACAAATTAAACAATCTATTAGTTCTTTAGATCCTAAAGTAAAAAATGCTATCGATCTAGCTTATTCAAGAATTTATAAGTTTCACTCATTACAAAAATTTAAAAATATTTCTTATAAAGATAAATTAAAAAATAAATTAGAATACAAATACCTACCAATCGAATCTGTTGCAATTTACGTGCCAGGATCATCAGCGTCTTATCCCTCAAGTGTTTTAATGAATGCCATTCCTGCGGTAGTTGCAGGAGTAAAAAGAATAATTATGATTAATCCAGGATATAAAGGAAAACAAAATGCTGCAGTACTATATGCAGCAAAAAAATGTAAAATTAAAGAAATATATTCTATTGGTGGTCCATCAGCGATTGCAGCAGTTGCTTATGGAACAAAAAAAATTAATAGAGTGAATAAGATTGTGGGTCCTGGTAATAAGTATGTAGCAGCTGCTAAAAAAGAAGTTTTTGGCGATGTTGGTGTTGAGGGAATGATAGCTGGACCATCGGAAGTAACTGTTGTTGGTGATAGATTTTCAAATCCAGACTGGGTAGCAAGCGATCTTATTGGTCAAGCAGAACATGATGAACTTGCTCAATGTATTTTAATTTCTAAAAGTAAAGACTTAATAAGTCAAACTAAGAGTAAAATTTCTAAACAATTAAAAAAAATTCCAAGAACAGCTATCGCAAGAAAAAGTTTATCAAATAACGGAATTTTAATTCAAGTAAAATCAGATAAACAAATAATTGATATTGTGAATAAAATTGCTCCTGAGCATTTAGAATTAAATGTAAAAAATTACAAATCTTTTATTTCAAGAATAAAAAATGCTGGTTCTATTTGTTTAGGAAAATATGCTGTTATGGCAATGACTGACTATAATGCTGGTTCAAACCATATATTACCAACTAATGGCTCTGCTAAATTTTCAAGCGGTATAAGTGTTAATGAATTTTATAAAAGAATTTCATATATAAACTTATCAAAAAAGGGTATTGAAAAGCTTGGACCATCAGTTATAACTCTTGCAAATTATGAAGGGTTGGCCGCACATGCTCAATCTGTAAAAAAACGAATTAGGAGAAAATAAAATTTGTCAAAACAAGATTTACTTGAATTTAAGGGTAAAGTAACTGACCTGTTACCTAATGCTATGTTTAGGGTTCAATTGGAAAACGGTCACGTAGTGACAGCACATACTGCAGGCAAGTTAAGAAAAAACAGAATTCGAGTATTACAAGGTGATAATGTGACTGTGGAAATGACACCTTATGACCTTACTAAAGGCAGAATTATCTTTAGAGGTTAACTTTTTGCCTCGGTAGCTCAGGAGTAGAGCAGAGCCCTGAAAAGGCTTGTGTCGGAGGTGCGAATCCTTCCCGAGGCACCACCAAAACATCTTGAAATTAATATATAAAGAAATTAACTTCTATTTTAAATAAATAACAAAAGGACGAGTAAAAAGATGAGTACAATTCAAGGAAAAGTAAAATGGTTTAATGGCAAAAAAGGTTATGGTTTTATAGAGAGAGAAGATAAAGAAAAAGATGCCTTTGTTCACGCCAGCGCAGTAAAAGCTGCAGGAATGAGATTTCTAAATGAAGGAGATAAATTAGAATTTACTTTAGAGGATGGTCCAAAAGGCCCTTCAGCAGTAAATTTAAAAAAATTAGATTAATTTAAATATTTTACAAGGGCGTTTTCTCAGAAATAAGAAAACGTCCTTTTTTTTGGGGTTGAATAATTTCAATTTTTGTTTAAAACGCTGCTCATGAATAAAAATGAGACCAATTACAGATTAAACTCAGGTACTCTTAGACTTGCTCTTAGAGGAACTAATAGAGGTGTGCAAGCTCATTTTCACGCTGGCTAAAGCTAGCGAATAATCACTTATATTATAATTTTAAATAACAACAAAATAAGATAAAACAAAAAAGGATATGCCTTGATGGTGAAATAGTATCACGTCGGTTTGTGGATCCGAAGTCGTAGGAGCGTAACCTACTCAAGGTACCAAAAAATGAATAAAGAAAATAAATTAATTCCTGGATTACCCTCAGGTTTTGAAGACAGATGGAATAAAAAATTACTTCTCAAAAAAAAATTATTAAGGGTTGTTGAGAAAAATTTTATTAAATATGGATTTGATCCATTAGAAACACCATCATTTGAAATTAGTGAGAATATAGGCTCCTTTCTCGCAGAGGATGAGAATAATCCTATGTCTGATGTGTTTACATTTGATGATGGTGAAAAGAATATTACTTTAAGATATGATTTATCAAGCCCACTTGCTAGATTTGTTGCACAGAATAGTCAAGAGCTTCCTTCAATATATAAAAGATATGCAATTCAAAATGTATTTAGAAATGAAAAATCTGGAAATGCCAGGTATAGGGAATTTACTCAAGCAGATTGTGATATAGTTGGAAACGTTAATCCAGCTCAAGCCAATGCCGAACTGTGTAATTTGATCTCAAACACTTTAGTAGATTGTGGTCTAAAAAAAGATCAGTTTACTATTAATGTTAGTAACAGAAAAATCGTTCAAGGTCTGATTGAGGATTTGAAAATTGAAAAAGATAAACAAATCAAAGTAATGAGAGCTATAGATAAACTCGATAAACCAGGATTTGGTTTAAAGGGTGTCGAAGAATTATTAAAAAAAGAGAGAAAAGATAAAAGTGGAGCTATAACAAAAGGAGCAAACCTAAGTGATGTTCAAGCTTCAAAAATCTTAAATTTTTTAAAGATTAAAGATTTAAAGGAACTTAAAGAAAATTTTAAAAATCCTGTTACCCAAGAGGGAATTAAAGAATTAGAAGAATTATTTGAAGTTTTAATCTTTGGAAATTATTCCGATCGAGTAAAAACTAATTTTACGATAGTAAGAGGCTTAGATTATTACGATGGGTTTTGTGTTGAAACAAATCTAAATTTTAAAGCAAAAAATATTAAAGGTAAAGAAGTTGATATTGGAAGTATTTGCTCAGGCGGACAGTATAATAAATTAATTTCAAGATTTAAGGGTGTAGATATTCCAGGGACAGGTGTGAGCATTGGTGTTGATAGATTGCTATTTGCAATGATGCAATTAAATCAAATAGAAGTTGATAAACAAAATCCAGTTATTGTTTGTGTAATGGATGAAAAATATTTAAAAAATTATTACGAAATTTTAGATAATTTAAGAAAAAATAATATCAATTCTGAAATATTTTTGGATAGTAAAAGAAATCTTGGTAAGCAACTTACTTATGCTAACAAAAGAGAATGTCCAGTCGCAGTTATCTGCGGTGAAAATGAATTTAAAGATAATAAAATAACATTAAAAAATTTACTTGGGGCTAAAGGGGAAAATAACCAAATTACATTTTCAAAAGAAAATTTAATAAATGAAATCAAAAAATTTATCTAACAAAATCCTTAGATCAGTTCAGTCTAAAGGATTTAAATATATTGAATTACCATCAGTTATTGAGACTAATCATATAGTACAAAGATCTGGTGAAAGTTTTAGAAAATTTATTTTTTCATTTAAAGATCAGACAGGAAATGAATTATGTTTAAGACCTGACCTTACCATTGCTTCTTGTCTTAGATATCTAAAAAACAATTTAAAGGGTAAAGAAAAAATATTTTATAGCGGACAGGCTTATAGAAAATCTCAAAATAAAAAGGACTCAATAATCCGAAATCAAGTTGGTTTTGAGATTATAGGATCAAAAGATGAAAAAAATGATGACAAAGAAATAATAGATACATCACTTAAATCACTAAAAAATTTGAAATACTCAACTGGCACACTCACTATTGGCAATGTGGAAATTTTTAATCTTGTAATATCTAAATTAGATATACCGAAAAGATGGAAATTAAGACTTACAAGACATTTTTGGCGAGAAGATTATTTCAGTGATTTACTAAAAAGATTAGAGACAAATTCTGATGTAGATCCAACTATCGTTGAAGTTGATAAAAGACGATATTTAAAAATGTTAAAGGATAATCAATCATCAATTGTTGCAGGAAGAACATTAAAAGAAATTTTAGAAAGGTTTAATAAAAAGATTAAGGATCCAAGAAGAGCAAGTAAAGGAAGTAATACATCGAAAATCATTAAAGAGTTTCTAAAAATTAAATGTCCAATAAATGAAGCTGCAAAGGAATTAAATAAATTCTTTAAAAAACATAAAATAAACCTTTTAGTTGATCAGAAATATTTTCCTGTCTCAAAAAATAAAATATCTAAATTGAATGTGGTTTTCTCGTCAGCCTTCGGTAGACAATTGGAGTATTACACTGGCATAGTTTTTAAAATAGATATTAAATTAAAGTCGAAAATTATTAATTGTTGTAATGGTGGTCGTTATGACAAATTAATTTCGGATCTTGGTTCAAAGAAACAAACACCAGCAGTTGGAGCAGCTTTTAATTTGAATTATTAATCATGAAAAATTTAATGAATATAGGAATACCAAGTAAGGGACGGCTAAGAAAAGATGTTTTAAAAATTTTTACAAAAAAAAGATTAAAGCTGATTTCTGAGCGAGGGGAAAGAGATTTGATTGGTTCAATAAAAAATAAATTAAACATAAAAATTTTATATTTGCACGCTAGAGAAATTATTGAAAGATTAGGAGATGGTTCTTTAGATATTGGCTTTTCTGGTTTTGATTTATTAAAAGAAAGTGAGATAAATATCCAAAACAAAATAAATGTTATTAAAAAACTTGATTTTGGAAATGCTAATCTAGTTGTAGCTATACCTGATCCTTGGATTGATGTTCAAACAATAGCTGACCTAGAAGAAATTGCATTTGAATTTAGAGATAAAAAGAAAAAAAGATTAAGAGTTGCAACTAAGTATCCAAATTTAACCAGGGATTTTTTATTTTCTAAAGGTGTTACTCAATTTAAATTGGTTGATAGTTTAGGAGCAACTGAGGCGTACCCTTTTACTGGTTCAGCTGAACTAATTACAGATATAACATCTACAGGTGAGACTCTTAGAGCGAATAACCTACGTATATTGAAAGATGGAGAAATCTTAAAATCTCAAGCTTGTATTTTTACTTCAAAAAAAAATAATAAAAAAAAAGGTTTAAAAAACTTTGTTAAATTACTTTCTAAGTAATTTATCTTTAAAGTATATGAGAATAATTTTGATGATATCTAAATTTCTTATTATTGCATAAGTAGCTATTAGAACCCCTATTCCAAAAATAATTTTCAAAATAAGATATAATTCCATAAAAATCCTTTATAATACAAGTTACGAATCATGGACACAATTTTGTTAATAATTTTGATTTTAATGTTTGGAGCAATCTTGGCTATTTTGTATTTAAATATAAAGTCCAAGAAAGAGAACAGAGCTGATGAGACTAATGAAATAGCAAATTTGAATGCGGAAATTATTAGATTAAAAGATAGCTTAAACTCTACAATCAATACATCTCTAAGTTCGATGTCTACCTCATTTAACTCTTTATCAACTGGTGTTACAAAGGATATGACCGAGGCACTTACTAAAGTTGATGAGAAGGTTGGTAATTTTAATGAACAAGTAAAGCTCTTAAATCAAAGTCAAGAGGGAATTACTAAAATTTTAGCAGGGGTCAAAAAATATGGAACTCTAGCTGAGTATTCTTTGGATGCTCTAATCAAAGATTTATTGCCTGCGTCTCAATTTATGACAAATGTTAAAATGAAAGAAGATACAAGTGAAAACGTAGAATTTGCAATCAAGCTTCAAGGGGATGTTTTGGTTCCGGTAGACTCTCATTTTCCTGTAGAAAAATTTAAGGCAATTACAGATGCACACGAGGCAGATGATAAGAAGGCAGTTGCTGATGCTAGAACAAAATTAGCAAGTGCATTTAAAGCTAAAGCAAAAAGTGTCATGGAAAAATATATTGTACCACCTAAAACTTCAAATTTTGCAATAGTGTACGCTCCTACAGAAAGTCTTTATAAAGAATTAACTGAGTATCAAGACCCAAACAGTAAAGAGCTATTAACCCAAGAATTAATGAAAAAATATAAAATAGTAATTTGTGGCCCAAATACTCTTTCAGCTTATTTACAGTCTTTACACATGGGCTTTCAGTCTCTTAAAATTTCAAAACACGCAACAGAGATTTATGATCATTTAAAAACTATAAGTACGAGATTTTCTAGTCATTTTGACAATATTTATAAATTAAGAAAAAAACTTGAAGAGGCTATGACAGTTGTTGATAGTTTTGGAAAAGATGCAAGATCAATTACCAGAACTTTAGAAAATATAAAAGATCCCGAGCAAGTTGAAAAAGCTGTTCTAACAGAGAACGTTGAGAGTTTTGTTGAAAGAAATAAACAAGTTAAAAAATAATTTCTTTTTTCAGATAATACCGACTATAAGAAATCACATGCGTTGGAACAAAAAATATGACTATCCTATAAGTTCAAGAGCGACAGAGGATGGAATAAGAAGATACGTATTAGGAGAAGCAAAGTTACCAAGTGTAACCTCAATACTTGATGCAACTAAATCCGAGGAAGATAAAGCAGCTTTAGCAAACTGGAGAGAGAGAACCGGGCACAAAGAAGCTGAAGCTATAACAAAGGCAGCAAGTAGCAGAGGTTCTCAAATGCACAGCTATTTAGAGTCTTTTCTTTTAGGTAGAGAAAATTTGAGTTTCTTTGAGGACAATGAACAATATAAAAAAATGGCAAAAGAAATTATTGATAAGGGTTTAACAAATAGATTAGAGGAAATATATGGTGTGGAGTGCACTATGCATTATCCTGAGAGATATGCAGGCACAGCAGACTGTGTGGGTGTTTATGAAGGAAAAGAAACAATAATTGATTTCAAGCAGTCCAACAAACCAAAAAAAGCTGAGTACATAGATTCTTGGTTTTTACAAACTGCGGCTTACTCTTTAGCGCATAATGTTGTTTACAATTCAAACATTAATGCATGTGTTATTCTAGTTTGCACAGTGGATAATTTGTTTCAAGAGTTTAAGATTCAAGGGCCCGAACTGATAACATATCAAAATTTGTTTTTAGGTAGATTAAAAAAGTTTAATGAAATGAATAATTTAATTTAATAAAAAATGGATAAAATTGTAATTTACGATACCGAAACCACGAATTCAACAATATGGGGATCCATAATTGAAGTTGGGGCTGTTGTAGTTGATAAAAATTTAAAAGAAATTGGAAAGTTAAATATTAGAGGGCGAATGCCGGAAGGTGAGGTGCCAAGTGCAAAGGCTTTACTTGTAAATTCAACCAGTATTGACTTATTAACTAGAGGCAATTATTCACATTATGATTTCTTAGGCGCTGTTGAAAATTTTTTCTCTAAATGTGCCCCAGCAATGTTTATGGGGTGGTCAAATTTAAATTTTGATCGAAGGATGTTTCATTTCAATTTTTTTAAGGGTAATCGTTATCCTTACGCTACTCACTCATCACCTAACAGTGAACATGATGGTTTACATATAGCTAGGGCAGCACAAACCTTAAATTCTGAAACTTTAAAAACAGAATTAACTGAAGCAGGAAATCCAAGCCTAGCATTAGAATCCTTATCAAGAATGCAAGGTTTCGACACCTCAGCAAGTCATACTGCCTATGTAGATGCTCAAAATTCATTAAAGGTCCTTCGAATTATTAAAGATAAACATAAAGAAAATTGGGAAACATTTTTAAAAACATCAACTAAAACAAGCGTAGAAACGTATTTAAAAAATGAAGGCATATATTCTATTTTTGAAAATGTGAAGGGTAGAAATATGATGTATCTCACTAGCACAATACATCCAAATCACTGTTTTCATCCATCTTATGCATCGTGGGGATATGTTTGGGATTTAAGAAGAGATCCAGAGCCACTATTAAACTTACCAGTTAATCAATTGAGAGATATTTTAAAAAAATATAGTCCTAAGGCTTTAAGAGTTTTAAAAACTAATAGAGCTCCAGTAATTTTGGACAAAGAGTTTGCCTTAAAACAAAAACCTTATTTAGATTTAGATTTAGAAACTATTAAAAAGCGTGCACAAATGGTGAGAAACAATGAAAATTTTTGTAAAAATATACAAATTATAAATAGAGAGGCTGCAGAGGAAAAAGAGCAAACTAAAACACAAGAAGATCTATTACCTGAGGAAACTTTGTATGAAAAATTTATTCCTAATAAAGATACTGCTCTTTTTAAAACCTGGCACAGCTCATCTTGGGAAGATAAGTTGAGATTATTAGATAAATTTCAAGATAAAAGATGTAGTTGGTTTGGTCAAAAAATAATTTATCAAGAAGCACCGCAAATTTTACCACCTGATTTATATAAAAATATTAAAAGTGAAATTGCTAGACGTATACTAAGTAAAAATAAGGAAAAGTGGCAAACGGTAAATATGGCATATAATGAGATCGACTATTTGAGAGATCAAGCAGATAAAAGAGATGATAAAATTGAATTAAATAAACTAGATGAAATTAACGATTTTATTATGTCTATTGAAAAGAAATATGAAATTGCCTAGTTGACTTTAAGATACAGGTTTATAAAAAGGACTTATGCTTATAGATTTTAAAGATGAAGATTTTGAAAACAAAATTAAAAGTGAAGACGTTTCGGTAATCCAATTTAGTGCAGCTTGGTGTGGGCCTTGTAAGTCTTTAAAACCAATTATGGACAAGCTTGCTGTTGAGTATAAAGACAAGGCTGGTTTTTATTACGCTGATATAGAAGATGGAGGTATTAATACTGGAAGTGCTGCGGGAATAAGAGGTGTTCCAACAGTGATAATCTATAAAAAAGGTGTTGAGGTTGATAGAAAAGTTGGTGGCGTACCAGAAAGTCATATGAAAGAGTTTTTAGAAAAAAATATCTAATTTAAATTTAATATTTCGCCAGCTAAATACAAAGATCCTGTAATTATTAACATATCATTTTCTTTAAGTTTTAAGGACTTAATTGCTTTTTCAACATTGGCCTCGTATTTAGCATTAAAAACATTTTGAAATTTTTCTTTTAACTTTTTACCACTGATAGCGTTTTGCTGATTAGGGATATCAACAGTGGTTAGAGACGATATATTTTTAAAGTGGCTAATATATTCTTCATGATTTTTATTAGACATCATTCCTATAATAAAATGCTTATTACAATCTAAGGTTTGGAGATATTCATTTAAAACTCTAGCACCATCTTCATTATGACTTCCATCTAACAATAATCGATTATTTTTGATTAGATCTTTAATTTTTCCAGACTTTATTTCTTGTAATCTGCCAATACTCTCAATTTTGGTAATTGCATTTTTAATATCATCATCTTTAACTTCTAAATTTAACTGTCTTATTGTTGCTATTGCTGTTGAAATATTTTCCAGCTGAAACTGTCCAAGAATATTTGGCAATGGTAGTTTTAAGCCACCAAACTTATCCTCATAATAAAAAAAACCATTCGTACCATTAGAATAACTATAATCTTCATTAAAGAACAATTTATTAGATAAGTTTTGTGAAATTGATTTTTTGATAGTTTCAGTTGTTTCAACTGCGTTTTGTCTAGATACAATTATATTAGAATTTAAAAGAGAGGATGTTTTTTCAAATACTATTTTTTCTACAGTTTGTTGATCTTTTGGCAACCAATCAAGATGATCTTTACTTATAGAGCATATAATACTTGCTAAATTATTTTTAAGTATATTGGTGGCGTCAAACCGATGAAACAAACCTGCCTCTATTAAATTAATATTATTAGGATATTGAGCAGCCTTATAGAAATAACAAGCAGACAAGGCCTCAAAAAAAGTTAGGGGATTTTGATCATTTATTTTTTCAACTTCTTCAAAAAGATCAATTAATTCATCATCGTTAAGCATATAATCATTAAAAACAAATCTCTCATTGATTTTTTGAATATGAGGACTCGTATATACATTGCATTTTATTTTTGACTCTTTGAGAATTGAAAAAATTGCATTTATAGTAGATTGCTTACCATTTGTACCTACTACTGAAATTGCTTTTATTTTATGCTGGGGATTACCTAATTTTTCGCAAAGAATTTTAATACGATCTAAACTTAAATCTATTTCTTTAGGATGCAGCTTTTGTAAGTGATTTACTATCTTCTGAAGTTTCATTTTCTTCAGTGCTTATAACAGGTTTCTTATTTAATAGAATTGAAATTAAAATCCCAATTTTATCTTTAAGATCTTTTCTATCGAGGATTAAGTCTACAAACCCAGTTTTCTGAACATAAGAGCTTCTTTGAAAATTTTCTGGTAAACTTTCTTTAACTGTTCCCTCTATAACTCGAGCTCCAGCAAAAGCAATTAAAGCATGATCAGACTCTGCGATATGTAAGTCACCTAACATTGCGTAAGAGGCTGTAATTCCACCAGCAGTTGGATCAGTTAAACAAACAAGGTAAGGAAGATTATTTTTTTTTAGTTCATTAATAGCCATCGTCGTTCTTGTCATTTGAGATAATGAAATCAAACTTTCCATCATTCTCATTCCTCCTCCAGAACTGAAACAAATAAAAGGATTTTTGTTTTCAATAGCATGTTGAATAGCATATAAAAATGCTTCACCCTCTGCAGCTGCCATTGAAGCACCTAAGAATTCAAAGTCTGATGCAACTGCAGTGATTTTAATATTATTTATTGAGCCAGAAACAACCATCATACCACAATCCAATCCTGTTTTTTTTCTAGCACTTTTTAATCTATCTTTGTAAGATTTAGAGTCTGTCCAGTCTAGTGGATCATCTTTTGGAATTGGTGTTTGAAAAATTTCATAATTATTTTTACCAAAAAAAATATCAAATCGTTGTTTTGGATTAATTCTATGGTGTTTATTGCAATCAGGGCACACCCAGAGATTTTCCTCTAAGTCTTTTTTCAAAATTGGTCCTTTACAGCAACTAGTCCAATCGCTTTTTGCAATTTCTTCTTTAGTTGCTCTTTTATGGATGGCAGTTTTTATTTTTTCACCGGCTTTGATTATTTTTGTTATCCAATTCATTTAATCTTATTTTTTAGTCTTCTTACGACATTATAAACATTTGTGACAGGATTTTGTCTTTTTTCAATAGAATTTGATATTTCTTTACAAATAGCACTTCCAACAACTAAACCATCAGCTTTCTTGAGGGATTTTATAGTTTTTTCAGTGATACCAAAACCAATTACAACATTTTTCAATGAATCAATTTTTTTTATTTTATTATAGTTAGACAATATTTCTTTAGAGGAAACTTTAAGTTTTCCTCCTGTAGTAGAAAGCATAGATATAAAATAAATCATTTCATGAGAGTCTTTAATTATTTTTTTTAACCTTTTTTTAGTTGTAGTTGGTGATAAAAGTTGAATGAAAAATATTGATTTTCTTTTACATCTATTTGCAAATTTCTTATTTTCTGGCCAAGGCAAATCTACAACTATTAATCCATTTACTCCTGAAATTTTGCATTTTTTTAAAAATTCATTTTCACCATATTGAAAGATCATATTATAGTATCCCATCAATATAACTGGTTTATTTTTATGAAATCTTTTAAAATCTTTTACAATTTTAAAAATATCATTAACTTTAATTCCATTTTTGATCGCTCTATATGAGCTTGTTTGAATTTGGCTTCCATCAGCGACTGGAGTGTTGTGAGGAACACCAATTTCCAATATATCAACCTCTTCCGAAATTGATTTTAATATTTCTAAGGATTGTTTTTTTGAACTATCTCCAGCAACAGTATAAGTTAATAAAGCGGGCCTTTTTTCACTTTTAGCTTTTTTAAAAGCGTAACTAATTGGATTAGACATATTTTTTCCCTAATCTTCGCTTTAAAATTCCTCGATCTTTGTAAGCGTCTCCACAACTATTGACTACAACAATTGTATCTTTGCTCAATTTTTTTGACTCTGCGATTGCAACTGAGAAAGCATGGCTTGGCTCTAAAGAAGGTCTCAATTTTTCAAACTTTGTTACCAGTTTATAAGCGTTTAAAGCTTCCTCATCACTTGCAGCAGTGTATCTCGCTCTTTTTGTATCTTTAAGAAAACAATGAAGTGGAGAAATACCAGGATAATCTAGTCCAGCAGAAATTGACTCTGTTTCCTCTATTTGACCATCTGTATTCTGATTTACATATTGAGCTGCACCATGAAGAATTCCAATTTTAGATCCATATGTCAGTGGCGCTGCATGTTTTTTACTTTTTGCAGGTCCGCCAGCTTCTACACCAATAAATTCACATTGTTTTTTATTGTAATCCATAAATTCATTCCAGAACCCAAAACTAGAACTTCCTCCTCCAACACAATTATAAAGCTTAAGTTTTTTTGGAACTGACCCAAACTCATCAATCAATTGTTTTTTTAATTCTCTTGATATTTGACTTGTACTCCATCCACAGATACGAACAAAAACAGCTGGTCCAACGGTGCTGCCAACACACATGGCAACTTTATCACAATTTGCAACCCAGTATCGCATGCACTCAGATACTGCATCTACGAGAGTTTGACTTCCAGAGTACACAGGAATAACTTCGGCACCATTTTTTTTCATCGCTTTTACATTTGGTTGTTGTCTTTGAATATCTTTTACACCCATGAAAATTTTACATTTTAAACCAAACTTTTTGGCTGCCATACTTAACATCTTACCCGCATAGCCAGCACCAGTGTCCCCGCAAATAATTTTTTTCCCAGACCGCTTTGCGAGTAAACAATGAACAGTTGCATTATAAATTTTATGTGCACCTCCATTTGCATCCGATACAACTTTGGACCAAATTTGTGCTCCACCTATATGATTTGTTAAATTTTTTAATTTGATGAAACGAGTAGGACTACCAACCCAATTTTTAAAATATTTATCTCTTTCACTTATAAATTTTTTATCTTTTTTGAGTTTATTAAAGAGTATTTCCAAATCTTCGATAGGTTTTTTTAATGTTTCAGGCACAAAGTTCCCCCCAAATTTACCACCCCAAAATCCAAGTTTATCACCTTGATCTATAACCGGAATTCCTTTTTTTAATTTCATGTTTTTGCAAATAATTTTAATAATCTGTCAATTTTATTAATATCTTTCTTTCCCTCATTATTTTCAATTGATCCAGATAAATCAATCATGAAGTTCTTATTTTTAAAATTTGGAATATCATCTATTTGAATATTTCCTGCAATCATTTTATTTACTTCATCAGGTACCCGTTCTAATAGATTATGATTAAAGCTCTCAGATTTATGGTAACCTTTTGAATCAAAAAGAATTATATCAGAAATATCTAAATAATCTTTATATCTATCTACATCTTTCTCATTTGAGATTGTGAGGGCTGAAATTATCTTAATTTTGTATTTTTGCTTAATTTTAAAAGTTCTTAATGGGTCTACATCGTAAAGCTGATAATAATCAAAATTAAGATCTTTAATTTTCTCTAGGAATTCGTTTGTTGGACTTACAAGTACAGAAACAAAAGAAGTTTTTTTTTTATCAACATTTATCAAATTTTTTAAATTGTCATATGTAACATACCTTTTGCTTTTTTTATAATTTGTGATGAAACCAATAAATTTTGGTGGATGTTGATGATTTAATATATAACTTAAAGTTTCAGGATCTGAAACCCCACAAATTTTTAAGTCTTTGATCATTTATTTAAATGAGCAATTAAAGATTGAATGTTTTTTTTTATATTACCTTTTGTTATAGGCCTTCCAATTACAAGCCAATCGCTACCATTCTTGTAGGCTTGCTTTGGAGTAACAACTCTTTTTTGGTCATTTGTTTTAGTATTAAATCTTATTCCAGGGGTAATTATTTCCTTTTTAAAAAATTTTTTAACAATCTTTACTTCATGCGCACTACACACAATGGCATCCAAGTTAGCCTTTTTTGCTAATTTTACCTGATGAGACACAAGTTGATTGATATTTTTGCTATAACCAATCTCTTTTAATGATTTATTATTTAAAGAAGTTAGTGTTGTAACACCTACCAATTTTATTTTTCCAGATATTTTTTTACAAGCTTTTAATGCTTCAAGGCCAGAACTAATATGAATAGTTAAATAATCTATTTTTAAATCATTTATTGCCTTAATTGTTGATACACAAGTATTAGGAATATCATGGATTTTAAGGTCAGCAAAAACTATTTTATTTTTTAATTTAGATAAAAAATTTCTTCCAGATTTTGAATTTAAAAACTCAAGACCAAACTTATATCCTACTTGAACTTTTTTATTTTGAGTTTCTTTAATAACTTTTTTTATTTTTAAAATATTAGCGCTATCACAAGCAATAAATATTTTATTTTTTTTCATTGTTTAAAATTTTAAACAAATCTTTAGACATTTTGAAGTGAATTGTTTTTTTCTCTGGGGTATCGACTTTTTCATTAGTTTTTGGATTTCTAGAGATTCTAGCTTTTTGTATTTTACTGAAAAATACCCCAAACCCCCTTAGTTCAACCCGCTCACCACGCCTCAAACTTTTTTTAATTTCTTCTAGAATAATATTCATAAATTTTTCAAGATCTTTCTTTAAAAAATTTGGGTAATTCTTGGAGAGTTGTTTTAAGAGTTTTGATTTAACAATTGCCAATTTTAACTTCTAATTTTAAACTTACTTTTTTCCCTTTTTATCAAGATCTTTTGATAAAGATGAGAATGGAAGGTTTTTGCCAGAGTCTTCTGCACCATATTTCTCTAAAGCTTCTTTTTTTTCTATTTCCTCCAATAATTTAATACTTAATGACACTTTTCTTTTATCGACATCCAGGTCCAATATTGCGCAGTCTATTCTATCACCATCTGTGAACCGTGAAGGTCTTGCGTCAGCAGGATTTATTGCTATCTGATTTTTTTTTATAATTAGATCCATTTCACAACCTTCTGGTCTAACAGTAAGACCCTTGTTGTCAGTTGAAATTATTTTTACAGTCACTGTTTGATTAATTTTTTTGTTTCTAAACCAGTCAAATGGATCTGGTTGAGTTTGCTTCAAACCAACTCTTATTTTTTGCTCAGTAGTTTTAATTTCTAAAACTTTTACTTTAATTTTATCTCCTTTTTTATATTTTTGTAATTCTTCTTCTCCATTATTTAAATATGTTAGATCATTACAATGAAGAAATGCATCTACTTCTAAATTTTCTATTCCTAAAAACAAAGAGTATTCATTTTTATTAACTACCACTCCTTCAACAATTGAATTTACTGGATATTTTTTTTCAAAAGTTTCAAAAGGGTTTTCCTGAGTTAGTCTATGTGATATAGCAACCCTTCTTTTTTCTTTATCTATTTCTGTTATTACACAATCTATCTCATCACCTACTTTGAACATTTTTTTTGCTGAAACATTTTTTTTTGTCCAGCTAATCTCACTAGAGTGTAACAAAGTTGTAAGACCAGGTTCCAATTCACAAAAAGCTCCAAAATCCATAATTTTTACAACTTTAGCTTTGTACACTTTTTTTAACTCATAATTTTCTATATGTTCAAAAGGATCTGGGGATAATTGTTTGACTGAGCAACCTACTTGTAGTTTATCTTTATCAACACTTATAACTTTTAAATTATGTTTTTCTCCAATGTTAAATACTTCATCAGGGTGATTTACACGGCTGTATGAGATCTCTTGTAAATGAACCAAAACATCTAATTCGTTATTGACATTAAAAAAACATCCAAATGAACTATACCCTTTAACTTCAGCGTTCTCAATAATATCACCAACCTTATATTTTTCTATTATTTTTGCTTTATCCTCTTTTTTAAAGGAAGAGATTATCTCTCTTCTTGATACACATGCATTCCCTCTTACTTTGTCCAGTTTTATCAGTGCAAATTTTTGAGGCTCATTCATAAGATGACTAATGTCTCGAAGAGGTTTATCACTAATTTGTGAACCAGGTAGAAACATCAATGAACCAGTGTCTAAATGTTCAACTATACATCCACCTTTGCATTTAGATGTTATTTTACCCATTATTGGTTCTTTTTTTTCATAAGCCTCGACAAGTTTGTCCCATCCCTTAATCTTTTGAGCTTTACTAGCTGAGACAATCACCTCCCCATTTTTGTCCTCAATTTTTTCTAATAGGACTGAAATTTTTTCACCAAGTTTAATATTTTCTGAAAGGCCCATACTTTTAAGCTCATTAATATCCAACACAGGTTCACTTTTTAAGCCTTCAATGTATAAAAAAACAAACTTTTCAGTAATCTTGTTAATTTTACCTTCTATAATTTTCCCCTCTTCAATATTTATTTTTGAAAGCTGGCTATTTAATAATTTTTCAAATTCTTTTGAGGCTGGGTTTTTAAGGTCTTTATAAATTTCCATTAACTATTATTTGTCATTGTTATTTATTTAAAAAAAGTACGATCTTTTAGTTAAAATTATGATTTTAATCAAGAATGAATTTTAAAATTATAATTAAATATTGTCCCAAATTTCATGTAATATATGTTTTTTTAGACTATTTTATCAATGTTAAGCATATCTTATTTTTGCACCAAGAAATTTCATCTTATTTAAAAATGATGGAAATGAGGTATTTATACTACTCTTATCGTGTATTTGCCAATCCCCTCCTAATGTTAACGCTGCAACTACCGATGTCATGAATACTCTATGGTCCTTTAAAAAATCTTTAATTATTATTTTTTGTTTTATTTCTAAATTAGGATTACCATATATTTTGATACTATGATTGGTTACAACATTTTTAATTCCGATCTTATTTAAAATTCTAGAACCCCATTTTAATCTTGGGCTTTCTTTTTGATTAAGTTCTGACAAATCTTTAAAATATGATGTTCCACTTGCTTTTGCAGCCACTAAGAAAATTAATAAAAATTCATCTATCGCTGATGAATTCAATTTTGTAGGGCATTTAATTGATCTTAAGTTTTTAGAACTTTTAATTATTAAATCGGCAATTTTTTCTCCTTTATAATTTCTTAAATTCTTTTTTGATATTCTCACACCCATTTTTTTGAGTATATCAATGACACCTGTTCGAGAAGGATTGATATTAACATTTTTTATTTTAAGCGTAGAGCTTTTCGACAAAGCAGTCAAAACAATAAAAAATGCACTAGAGCTAATATCTGAGGGTATTCTATAATTTAATGATGGTATTTTTTGCCCACCCTTTATTTTAATTATATCATATTTTTTTTTTTGTAAAATTTTTATAGGAAGACCCAAATGTTTAAAAAGAAGTTCACTATGATTTCTAGATTTTTTTGCCTTAATAATAGTTTCACCTTTAGTATTTATTGCTGCCATCATCACGGAACTTTTGCACTGAGCTGAACCGTTTTTTTCATTATAAAAAATAGGCCGAGGTTTATTTGTTCCTTTTACTATTACTGGAAGTTTTCCACCCTTGGAAAGGAACTTTGCTCCAAATTTTGTTAACGGTATTGTAACTCTTGAAAAATCTCTTTTAGATAAACTTTTATCTCCTTTAATCTTAATATCTTCTTTACTATGTACTAAAAGACCCAAAATCAATCTTCCCAAAGTCCCAGAATTGCCAGCATCTAATACTAAATTTTTTCGATATTTAAAGCCGTTGAGACCAACACCTTGAATTTGGCAAAAATTTTTTGATAATTTTACATTTACACCTAATTTTTTAAGTGAATTTAAAGTGCTTAATACATCCTCTGATAACAACAAATTAAATGATTTTGATTTTGATAGTGATTGTGAAGAGATTAAAGCCCATCGAATAGAAAGACTTTTATCCCCATCAATTGAAAGATACTTGTTAAATACTTTTATTTTGTTGTTAATTCTTACAAAAGACATTTATTTATTCTAATTGATCTTAAAAGAGTCTCCAAAGTAAGCATTCTGGGCGGCAATATTTTTGACAAGATTATTTGGAGTATCTTTCGCAATTACTTTGCCATTTGATAAGACAATTGCTAAATCAACACATGATAGTAAGTCTCGAGCTTGATGATCACATAAAATTATAGATATATTGTTCTGTGTTTGTAAATCTACAATTATTTGTTGAAGATTTTTTATAGTCATAATATCTAAAGCTGCAAATGGTTCATCAAGTAATAAAATTCGAGGGTTGCTCAATAAGCTAAGTGAGATCACTAAACGTTTTTTTTGGCCACCAGATAAAAATTCAGCTTTAATATTTTGTAAAGATTCGAGTTCAAATTTTGAAATTAATAAATTTATTTTTTCATCTCTAAGTTTTTTATCCTCTATTACCATTTCACTAATGGCTTTAAGATTTTCTCTTAAAGTAAGATCATGAAAATAACCCCCGTGTTGAGGAACATAACTTATTTTATGTTCTTTAGTTCTATAGAATATGGGATTATCAGTAACATTTTTATTATCGATAAATACTGATCCATAATTTGGCTTTAATAAGCCAATAATTATATTAAATATTGTTGATTTACCAACACCATTAGGTCCAAGTAATCCAAGGATTTCACCTTGATTTAGATTAAAACTCAAGTCTTCGAATATTTTACGTTTGCCAAAATAGACTGATATTTTATCAAGTTTTAAAATTTCTTTTTTTGTCTTAAAATTTTTAATTCTAAATTTTTTTATTATAGCCATGTCTAATATTCTCCAGATATTTTTACCTTATCTTTTTGATCGATCATAGAAATTTTCATTCTTTTATCTATTAAATCTATCTCAGCTTTATCTGCATATATTTCAGTATTTTTGTTCATATAATAAACATTTTCTAAAATTTCTATTAAACTTGTTGAAAAATTAAGTTTTACAATGTTTGAATTTAACTCTTGATCCTTATATTTGATTTTAACATCTTCTTTAAAAATAGTATTATTAGTTATTTTATCATAGTCTGCCACACCAGAATATATTAATATAACATCATCTTTGTTTTGGACTATCTTTGCATTAACAATGAAAAGTTCAAGTTGATTTTCTTGATTTTTTTTTATAGATGCTGACTCTGCTGTGATTATGTAGGTATTACCAAATAAATCTTCAGAGACATATTTTAGGTTTTCTATCACATTTGTTTTTTCATTTTCATTCTTTGTAGCCTTACTCTTTTGGTCATCAATCACTTTATCAATTTGTGTATTCTCATTAGTTACACTGGAAAAAAAATATTTTTTATAGAATATAATGCAAGAAAAAATTAATAGAAATATTAATAAAATTTGAAAAGTTTTTTTTTTATTCATCTACATTAGTAAATTTTTTTGTTTAATATATTATGTATATGAATAATACCAATTGTAATTGATTTTTTCTTCTTATTAAAAACACACAAACTTGTAATTTTTTTTTCGTTCATAATCGATAGAGCCTTAGTAGCTAAAGTATCCTTTTCAACTTTAATTGGATTTTTTGTCATGACATTCTTCACCTTAAGAGAATTAAGGGAGATATTTTTTGAATTATATCTTCTTATCTGTCCATCAGTAATAATCCCAGTTGTATGTTTTCTTTTATTTAGAGCGATTAATGTTCCTAATTTTTTTTTAGTCATTATTTTAAGAGCTTTTATCATTGAAGTGTTTTCATCTATAAAGGGAACATTATTATTGGTTAACATTAAATCTTCAACAGTCTTAAGTTTTTCCCCTAAACTGCCAGAAGGATGGTATTTCTTGAAATCAAAATTATTTATCTTTCTTTTTTTTAAAGTTGATATTGCAAGTGCATCTCCGATACTTAGTTGATTAATTGTACTTGAGGTTGGGACCATATCTAATCCAGCCTCTTTCACTTCTGGTGTTAGCAATCTAATATCACTATTTTTAAATAAAATAGAGTTTTTTTTGGATGTTATTCCAATTAACAAAATCTTATTTCTGTTTGCATAATTAATTATATTTTTTAGTTCTACCGAATTTCCAGAATTACTTATTAATATTAAAATATCTTTTTTAGATATACTTCCCATGTCACCATGAGAGCAATCATTGGCTGATAAAGAAAAAGAAGGAGATCCTATTGATGAAAACGTAGCTGAAATTTTATTTGCAATTATTCCACTTTTCCCCACACCACATAAGATTATTTTTGATTGACAATTAACGATTGCATTTACAGCCCTGTCAAAATTTTGATTTAATGATTTCTTTAATTTTTGGAGTGCTTTAACTTCAAGATTTATCACTTCTTTAGCTATGCTTTTATAATCAATTTTTTTCATTAATGCGCCCAGATATCATCTTTAAAAAGTGCAAGATCTAGATCCACACGAGTTCTTAAAAATTTTAAACAATCTTTATATAGATCAACTCTTTTTTCTCTTATAAGTATTTTATTTAATTCTTCATGGATTTTGTGTAGATAAATTACATCATTTGCACAATACTTTAACTGTGCTTGAGAAAGTTCTCCACCAAAATCGGAACTTTGAAATTGTTTACTTATATCAATATTAATAAATTCTTTAATGAGTGTTTTTAATGAATGATTATCTGAGTAAGATCTTGATAATTTTGATGCAATTTTTGTATCTAATATATTATTTGTCTCAGTTTTTAAGTAATATTTAATGTGTGCTAAATCTGCCCTTCCATAGTGAAAAATTTTTGTAATTTTTTCATCTTTTAATATTTTAATTAAATTTGGTGCTTCATAATTGGATCTATCTAGTTGAATTATGTGAGCATCTGAATTACCTGAAGAAATTTGAACTAAACATAGGGGATCTCGCCTAATATTTAATCCCATAAACTCTCCGTCAACAGCTATTACATTGCCTAAATTTAAATCATCTGGTAAGTCATTTTTGTGAAGTTTAATATTCATATTTATTTTGTAAATATTTATATATGAAAGCAAAAAATTGTCTAATTTTTGGTGGAAGTGGTCAAATTGGAAGTAACTTAATTAGGAAACTTACTAAAAATAATATACGTGTAACCGTGGTGACACGAAATATTCATCAAAAAGGACTTAAAATTAAAACCCAAGCAAATGCTGGTTATATCAACATAGTTGAAGCTAATATTTTTGATGAAAAAAAAATTCAAGAATTATTTAGTAACTCAGATATGTGCATTAATTTGATTGGAATATTGTATGAAAGCAAAAAAGGGAATACTTTTAATAATATTCATAACATATTTCCGACTTTATTGGCCAAACTTTCAAAAAAGTATAATCTTAGGCATTTTATTCACATTTCAGCTTTAGGCCTTAATGAAGCAATTGATTCACAATATGCAATTTCAAAACTTAATGGTGAAAAAAATATTCTACATAATTTTTCAAAAACTACAATTTTAAGACCATCAGTTGTTTTTTCCAGCTCTGATAATTTTACGACCCAGTTTATGACTTTGTTAAGTAGATTACCAATTTTCCCTCTTTATTATTCAGGAAAAACAAAGTTCGCACCTATTCACTGCTCAGATTTAACAGATGTCATTTATCATGTTCTAAGAAATAATATTAATTCTCAAATAATTGAATGTGTTGGTCCAGAGGTATTAACATTTAAAGAAATACTTGAGATATTGTTAGAGTCTATAGATAAAAAAAGACTTCTAATACCTGTGCCCTTACCAATAGCAAGATTATCAGCAAAATTTTTCCAACTTTTCTCAAAGCCCTTGTTAACTGAGGACCAATTAAAATTGCTAAAGTACGATAACATTAAGTCAGGAAAATATAAATCCAATGTAGACATTGGTTTGCCAAGCAAGCTTTTTTTAAGAGACGAAGTTAAGAAATATTCGTATATGTGGAAAGAAGCAGGACAATTTTCTACTGAAAAATATAGAAAAGATGATGGTTGAAAAATTTCGAATTTAACTAGCCAGTTTGAATTTTTTTTTCGATCAATTCATCTGCTTCGTCTTTCTCATTAACATCCTCTTTTTTACCTTTCGGTTGATAAGCATACAACAAATGAAGTTTACAATATGAAAAATCTTTTAGCGAGGTCCTTCCACAAAAATAGAACGATTTTTCATCGGGGTGACCTATGGGCCATTTACACAATTCTTCATTTAATTCCTCAAGTTGTTTTGGATTTTCAGGCTCAAAATCCTTTTCAATTAATAAAGATTTAAATTTACTTCTCCTTCCTTTGATTGAATTAATCTTTGGTTCTAAATTACTTGATTTGGAATTTTGGTTTAAAGCAGTTGATCTAGTTTTTATTTTCGCAGAAAGGTTTAAACGATGAGCTTTGCCTATAACAGCATTTCTAGTTATTCCGCCAATAATTTCTGCAATTTGGCTTGCAGTGTTTCCTTTGCCCCATAGTTCTCTAAGTTTTGCAACTTTCTCATCATTCCAACTCATATATTAACTATATAATGTGTTATAATAAAATTATAATACTATATAAAGGTTTAATCAGTGATGTAACAAGAAATTATTTTGAGTTATTAACACAAAATAATTAAAAAAAATTTTCAATCCAGAATTGTATGAATGTATTCTTGATATAAAGATGTATATAAAAAGTTATGAGTTTTTTAGCAAAAAATTATAATAGAAAAAAAATCTCTTTTAAATATGGAAAAGGGACTTACTTATACACTAAAAACAATAAAAAATATTTAGATTTCGTTCAAGGTATTGCGGTTAATTCTCTAGGACATGCACATCCAAAATTAGTAAAAGCAATTAACAATCAATCAAAAAAACTTTGGCATGTGTCAAATGCTTTTCAAATTCCAGAGGGAGAAAAATTAGCTAAAAAAATATGCCAAAAAACATTTGCGGATTATGTCATGTTCCAAAATAGTGGAGCAGAGGCTACAGAAGCAGCAATAAAGGTAGCTAGAAGATACTTTTTTTCCATTGGAAAACCAAATAAAAATAGAATTTTATGTGTAAAGAACTCATTTCACGGTAGAACATTAGCTGCAATTTATGCTAGTGGATCAAAAAAAATGACTGAAGGATTTGGTCCAAAAATAGCAGGATTTGACCATTTTAGATTTGGAGATCATAAATCTCTTAAAAAAAAAATTACAAAAAAAACTGCAGCCATAATGATCGAACCCATCATGGGTGAAGGAGGCATTAAAGTAATACCAGACTGGTGCTTAAAGGAATTAAGAAAATTGTGTAACAAGAAAAAAATATTATTGATCTTGGACGAAGTACAGTGTGGAATTTCTAGAACAGGTAGTTTTTTATCATTTGAAAAATCTAAAATTAAACCCGATATTGTCCCAATCGCTAAGGGAATAGGAGGTGGGTTTCCCTTAGGGGCAGTTTTAATGAATAAAAAAGTTGCTTCTGGAATGATTCCTGGAACCCATGGTTCCACTTTTGGTGGTAATCCTTTGGCTATGGTTGTAGGTAATACCGTCATGGATATAGTGTCGAGTAAAAAATTTTTAAAAAATGTTGAAAATTTATCCAAGTATTTTTTATTTGAATTAAGAAATATTCAAATGGCATATCCAAAAATAATTAAAAATATAAGAGGAAAAGGTTTTTTAATCGGAGTACAACTTTATAAAGATCAAACGAATTTCATTAGAAAACTCATGGAAAATAAACTACTTACAATAAGAGCTTCTGAAAATGTTATTCGTATACTACCTCCACTAAATGTTAAAAAAAGCGAGCTAGATCTTTCTTTAAAAATTATAAATAAGGTTTGTGAAGAGCTAAATTAAATGAGAAATTTCTTAAGTTTAAAAGATATTCCTGTAAGGGATTTAAAAAAAATTCTCGTTGATGCTAAAAAACGAAAGAGATTAAGAAAACAATTAAATAATCTTGAGGCTGATAAAGGAGCACCATTAAAAGGAAAATTATTGATACAAATGTTTGAGAAATCTAGTCTGAGAACTAGATTAAGTTTTTATTTAGCAATTAAGCAACTGGGTGGTAGCACCTTGACACTTAGACCAGATGAACTTCATTTGTCAAAGGGAGGAGAAAGTATTCAAGATACCGCAAAAATTTTATCAAATTTTGGAAATGCTTTTATGCTTAGAACCGATAGTGATGAAAAATTGAAGGAATTCGGAAAATACTTATCAATACCAATTATTAATGGTCTTAGCCCAAGTTCTCATCCAACTCAAATTTTATCAGATATTTTTACTGTTGAGGAGATTAAAAATAAACCAATTTCAAGTTTGAACATCACTTGGATTGGTGATTCTAATAATGTTTTGAATTCCTTAATAGCAGCATCAATTAAATTCTCTTTCAAATTAAGTATTGGATGTCCAAGTAAATATAAACCAAGTAAAAAAGTAATTAACTATATTAAAAGTAATAATAGTAAAATCTCTATATTTCATGATCCAAAAAAAGCCGCAAAAGGAGCTGATGTTATTTTTTCTGACAAAGTAATTTCAATGAATGATAAAGTGAACAAATTAAAAAAATTGAAACAATTTAAAAAATTTAAGATAAATAAAAAATTAATGAGTTATGCAAAGAAAGATTGTATTTTTCTTCACTGTCTCCCAAGAGGTAAAGAAGTAGAGGAAAATGTATTTCTAAGCAGACAATCTAAAGTATGGCAACAGGCTCTAAATAGAGTACATGTTCAAAAATCTATATTACTTTATTGTTTTGGAAAATTAAGGTAATTGTAATGGATTGTCTGAATTTTGATTCAAGTATAATATGACAGAAGCTCTATCCTTTTCTTTCCTTAATCCAGCAAAGGCCATTTTAGTTCCTTTAATCCATTTAGCTGGTTTAAGTAGATACCCATTAAGTTCTTCAAAAGTCCAGGCTTTTCCGTAGGCCGCAAGAGCTTTTGAATATTTATAATCACCAATAGCACCCACATCTCTACCAACAACATTATACAATGCTGGACCAATATTATTTTTTCCACCTTTTACAATAGAATGACATGCAGCGCATTTTTTAAAAACCTTTTCTCCTGTAGCAATATCTCCCATGGCGATTAATGCAGCTATATCAACTTTGTCTTCGGTTGGTTGCGGGTTTACTTGTGAACTTACTATAGTAGCCTGCTCTATCTCAACTGAGTAACCAGGTGTTTTAGGTTTTTCAACATGAAAAATAACATCTGAAAGCTTTCCAATACCTATTATTAGAAGTGCTACCATTAATATTGCAGCTATTATTTTATTTAGCTCGAAAGAATCCATTTGTTAAAATTATTTTGAACATATAGCACTATAAATATAAAATTGCTTATATTTTTAATGTACATTTTTGCCTCTATTTATATTGTAATGAAAAATTAAAAGAAAAATGAAGACATTAGTTATAATTCCCACCAGATTATCAGCATCAAGATTACCAGGTAAACCCCTGCTTAAAATTAATGGATTATCAATCATTTCTCATGTTTATAAAAAAGCTCAAGAAGCTGATATTGGAGAGGTGTTTGTTGCTGCAGAAGATCAAGAAATTATTGAAGATGTGGAAAAAAATGGTGGAAAAGCAATTTTGACAAGCAATAATCACAAAACAGGAACAGATAGAATTTACGAAGCATTTGTTAAGCTAGGTAGAACAGATATAGACTTAATCATGAACCTACAGGGAGATGAACCATTGATGAATATTGAGGATATTAAAAATTTAAATAAGCACATGGTTCAGACTAAGCGTGATTTAGGAACCTTAGCAGCAAAAATTGACAATAAAAAGGTTTTTGAAAATCATGATATTGTTAAGGTAATTACAGAAGAAAATTTAGATGACACAAAATTTCCTCGAGCAATAAATTTTATGAGAAAATACGACAAAGAAAATAATCAGGCTTATCATCATTTAGGAATTTATTGTTTTAATGTAGAAATATTAAAAAGATTTATTTCTTTGAAACAGTCTCAAAATGAAATTGAAAATAGATTGGAACAGTTAAGAGCATTAGATAATAATATTGATATCAACGTAGCTCTTGCTAAATCATCACCGATTGGAGTAGATACCAAGGAAGATTTTATGGCTATAAAAAAAATAATGGAATATAAGTCATAATGAGTAAAATTTATTTTCAAGGAACTTTTGGGGCATATTCTCACTTAGCTGCTTTATCTATAGACTCTAATGCTGAAGTAGTACCTTGCAAAACTTTTGATGATTGTTTTGTTCAAGCATCAAAAGATTCAAATTCAAAAATTATTATTCCAGAATCAAATAGAATTACTGGCAACATAGGAATTGAATATTTAATTTTTGAATATAGATTAAATATTTATGCTGAGTACTTTCAAAAAATAGAACATAATTTACTGGGTTTACCTGGAACAAAAGTTTCAGAAATCAAGGATGTTTATTCTCATGCCCAAGCATTATCACAATGTTCAAAATTTATAAAATCAAATAGACTTACCGAACATGTAAGAGCTGACACAGCTGGATCCGCTGAAATGGTTTCAAAAAGTAAAGACAAAACTAAAGCTGCAATAGCATCATCATTAAGTGCTAAAACATATAATTTAGAAATTATAATAAATAATATAGAAAATGAAAAAGGAAACTTAACAAGATTTCTTGTTATGGGTAAAAATATATCACAACCAGAATTTAGTAGAAAAAAATATATTACTTCTTTTTTATTTAAATTAAAAAGTAAACCGGCAGCTTTATATCAATCTTTAGGAGGGTTTGCTATTAATGGAGTAAATCTAACAAAGTTACAAAGTTATCCTGAAAAAAATTCTTTCGACTCTTTTTTCTTTTTATGTGATTTAGATGGTCATATTGAAGAACCGAGAGTACAAAAATCACTAGAAGATTTAGGATTGCATTGTCAAGATTTTCACGTCCTAGGTGTTTTTGAAGCTGACAAACAAAGAGAAATAAATAAATAACTTTTCTTGTAGATAAGAAATTATTACTGTTATAATAGTTTCGGAGGCTAGAGGTGGATGCTGCTTGAACCCGACCAGATCTTAACGGAAGCAGTCGTAAAGACAGTTTTTCAGGTTCTAGTCTCCTCGAAAATATGAGCAATGATTCAAAAGTATTAGCACTTAAATATAGACCACAAAACTTTGATGATCTTATTGGCCAAGATGTAGTTGTAGAGACCATAACTAATTCAATAATAGCTAATAAAGTTCCTAATGCATATTTATTCACCGGAATAAGGGGAGTCGGAAAAACTACTATAGCAAGAATAGTTGCTAAGGCACTTAATTGTTCAAATGGAATTGAAAATAAGTGTAAAGTTAAATGTGATAATTGCGATGCTATAACTAATTCAAATCACATTGATGTCTTAGAAATGGATGCTGCAAGTAGAACTGGTGTTGACGATGTTAGAGAATTAATTGAGTTTTCTAGATATGGACCAACATCGTCAAAGTATAAGATCTTCATTATCGATGAAGTTCACATGTTGAGTAAACAAGCATTTAATGCTTTGTTGAAAACTCTTGAAGAACCTCCAGAATATCTAAAATTTATTTTTGCAACGACTGAAATTAAAAAGATTCCAGTTACAGTTATATCAAGATGTCAAAGATTTGATTTATTAAGAATTAGATCATCCGAATTATTTAATTACATTAAAAAAATTAAGGATAAAGAGGGAGGTAAAATTACTGATGAAGCTTTAAAATTAATAGTGAAAATTTCTGAAGGGTCAGTAAGAGATGCACTATCCTTATTAGATAGAGCTTTATTAACTTTAAATCCAAAAACTGAATTAGATTTAAAATCAGCACAGAAAATTTTTGGTTTTTTTGATAAATCACAATTAATCGATTTATTTGAATTTATTCTTAAAGGAGATGAGATTAAAGTTATAGAGATTTATAGAAAAATTTATGACCAAGGTGTTGAACCAAAAATCTTTATCAATGATTTCTTAGAATTGCTTTATTACTTTAAAAATATTGAGTCATTAACCTTAGAAAGTACAAATTTTTCATTAAACGATCAAGAATTTCAAAAGATCAAAGATTTAAATAAAAATCTTGATCCAAGCGTATTGATTTTATTTTGGCAATTTACAATTTCCACTCTTGATGAACTTGCCATAGTTTCTAATCAACATTTATCAATGGAAATGTTTTTGTTAAGGCTGATGCATTTAAGTTCGATAAAATTACAGAAAAATACTGATATAAATTCTGTAAGTGAAAATCCAGTTATAGATAAAGAAATTAATGATCAATCAAAACCAATAGATCAAATCAAGAATATTTATCAAGAGGAAAAAAGTAAACCAGAAATTCATAAAGAGGTTAAATCAGAAAAAAAAATATTTATTAATAGTTTAGAAAAATTAATACAGACCTGTCTCGATAAAAAAGAAATTAAATTAAAATATGAGTTAGAAAAAAATGTAAATCTAGTAAAGTTCGAAAAAAATATGATTGAGATATCTTTTAATGAAAATTTAGATAAAAATTTCGTTAAAGATCTTTCCTCAAAACTATTTGATTGGACAGGTGAAAGATGGATTATTTCATTTAGCCAATTAAAAGGCGATGTTTCAATGAGGGAGAAAAAACAAAAAATAAAGAGATCTTTAATGGATGAAGTAAAAAATTCAAAAATTTATAAAGATGTAATAAAAAATTTTCCTGATGCTGAATTAACTGATATTAATTTGAAAAGAGAGGATGAACCTAATGACTGATTTTACAAAAATTTTAGATAAAGCAAAAGAACTTGAGTCAAAAATGAAAGAAAGTCAGAAAAAAATAAAAGAAATAAAAGTTGAGGGAATTTCAGGCTCAAATTCAGTTAAAGTTATACTTGATGGGGAGGGGGAGATGCAATCAATCAAATTATCGAAGGAAATTATGAGGGAAGATAAAACTATAATTGAAGATCTTATTGTTGCTGCCCATAATAGCGCTAAGTCACAACTCAAAACAAAAACAGCTGAAGAAATTTCAAAAGCAACAGGTGGACTTGGGATACCTGGATTTAAATGGCCATTATAGTAAATGCAAAATACTTCTGAGATTGAAGAACTTGTTAAATTAATATCAAAGTTGCCTGGTTTGGGCCCAAAATCAGCTAAAAGAATAGTTTTAAAACTAATTAATAATAGGGATGAACTTGTAAAGCCTTTAGCAAAAACTTTAGCAGAAGTTTATAAAAATATTTCTAGATGTAAAATTTGTGGTGTCTTAAAATCATCAGCTGTTGAGTGTTCTTATGATAATTGTAAGGTTATACAGAGAAAGTATAATCAAATTTGTGTTGTTGAAAACATAGCTGATCAGTGGTCGATTGAAAATTCAAATATTTTCAAAGGATATTTTCATATTTTAGGTGGTACTATATCCTCTGTTGGTCAAAAAAAAGAGGATTTATTAATTAATTCTTTAATTGAAAGGGTAAAAAAGGATAAAATTGAGGAAATAATTTTAGCTACTAGTGCAACAGTTGAGGGCCAAACGACAGCTTTTTATATTCAGGACAGTTTATCAAATATAGATGTAAAGATCACAAAATTAGCTCAAGGGTTGCCTGTTGGTGGAGAAATTGAAAATCTTGATGATGGCACACTTCTTTCTGCTTTTAAAAATAGATCTAAAATAAACTCTAATTCAAGCTGATTTTTTTTTTAATCGATTTAAATGTAATAAAGGCTCTGTATATCCGGAAGGTTGTTCTTTTCCCTTAAAAATAAGCTCACATGCAGTTTGAAATGCTATCGACCTATCATAATCAGAGCTCATTTTAACATAATTTTGATCACTTTCATTTTGTTTATCCACAATCTTTGCCATTTCTTTCATTATTTCAATAACTTGCATTTTAGTTGTTACACCATGATGTACCCAGTTTGCAATATGTTGCGAAGAAATTCTCAAAGTTGCCCTGTCTTCCATTAACCCGACATTATTTATATCTGGCACTTTGGAGCAACCCACACCTTGATCAATCCATCTTACAACATAACCAAGTAATGTCTGAGCGGAATTTGAAATTTCTTTATTGATTTCATCAACTGACCAATTTGGTCTATCTGCAATAGGAATAGTAAGTAAATCATCAATTTTAGCTTTATCTCTTTTAGACAATTTTTTTTGAACATTAAAAATATTTATCTCATGATAATGTAAAGCATGTATAGCTGCTGCAGTTGGAGATGGTACCCAAGCACAATTTGCTCCAGCTTTAAGATGACCAGTTTTTTGATCTAACATGTCTTTCATTTTATCAGGCATAGCCCACATTCCTTTACCTATTTGAGCTTTTCCTGAAAAGCCACAAGCCAAACCTATATCAACATTGTTATTTTCATAAGCCTCAATCCATTTTGAAGATTTCATATCACCCTTTTTAATCATTGGTCCTGCTTCCATTGATGTATGCATTTCATCACCTGTACGATCAAGGAAACCTGTGTTTATGAAGAAAACTCTGTGTTTTAAGGTTCTAATACACTCTTTAAGATTAGATGAAGTTCTTCTCTCTTCATCCATAATTCCAATTTTGCATGTGTATTTTTTTAATTTTAATACGTCTTCAACTTTAGTAAAAATTTCATTGGTGAACGCTGTTTCGTCAGGACCATGCATCTTTGGTTTTACAATATATATTGAACCAGCTCTTGAATTTCCTTTTTTTTTCTTATCATGAAGAGCTGCTGCAGTTGTTATAAAAGCATCCATCAATCCTTCTGGAATTTCGCTTCCATCTTTCAATATTATTGAGGGATTAGTCATCAAATGACCAACGTTTCTGATTAATAAAAGACTTCTACCGTGCAATTTTAATCCTTTTCCTTCTTTTGAAATATAACTTCTGTTTGGATTAAGTTTTCTCTCCAATGTTTTTCCCTCTTTCTCAAATCTTGTTACGAGATCTCCTTTCATTAATCCTAGCCAATTTCTATAACAAATCACTTTATCTTCGGCATCTACTGCCGCAACACTGTCTTCATTATCACATATTGTAGATACTGCAGATTCTAATATTATGTCACTTATGCCTGCATGATCTTGTTGAGCGCTAAATGCTCTTGGATTTTTTAATATTTCAATATGAAGATTATTATTTTTTAATATTATTGCTGACGGGTTATCTGCTTCACCTCGATGACCAACGAATTTATTTTCATCTTTTAGAGTTGTTATATCAATACCTTTTAAAATTTTTAATTCTTTATTTTGAATTGCTATTCCTGTTATTTTTCTCCAGCTAAAATCATTTAAAGTAAAATATTTATCTAAAAATTCTCTACCATATCTAATTACAATCTCTCCTCGTTCTGGATCATATCTTTCTGAAGTACTATCTTCAGATGCTTCGATTACATCAGTTCCATATAAACTATCATATAAACTCATCCATCTTGCGTTAGCAGCATTTAAAGCGTAACGTGCATTCATAATTGGAACAACTAATTGAGGCCCAGCTATTGTAGCAATTTCCTCATCAATATCACTTGTTTCAATTTTAAAATCTGGGCCTTCATCTTTTAAGTAACCAATTTCTTTTAAAAAATTTTTGTATTCTTTAATTTGAATATTTTTTCCTTTGTTATCAATATGCCATTTATCAATTTTTTTTTGCAGTGTTTCTCTAAAATCAATAAGTTCTTTATTTTTAGGAGCTAATTCATGAACCGCTTTATCAAAATCTTTCCAAAATTTTTCAGGAGAAATGTCAGTACCATTAAATAATTCATTATTAACAAAAAGTAATAATTCTTCTGATACTTTAAGGTTATTCACAGAATGATATTTTGATGTCATGGAAGAATATTTAAACTCTAGCTTATTTAAGTCAATTACATAATAGTAACATAGACATTTTTTTGTCATTTTTCTTATATAAGTATAAGTATATAAAGATGAAGAATTATTTAAATTTTGAAACAGATATTAAAAATCTTGAAAATGAGTTAGAGAAATTAAAAGATCCTTTTAATCAAGAAGGTTTATCAGAAGTTGATACAAAAAAAATTTCTAAAACTCAGGAAGAAATCGATAAGAAACTTAAAGACATTTATAATAATTTAGATCCTTGGCAAATCACATTGGTTGCAAGGCACGAGGATAGACCTAAATCAAAATTTTTTATTGATAACTTGTTTGAGGACTTCATCTCGTTAGAAGGTGATAGATATTATGGAGAAGACAAATCGGTTATTACTGGTTTTGCAAAATTTAATGGTCGATCAGTATTAGTAATCGGTCAAGAGAAGGGGGAAAACTTAGAAACTAGAATTGAGAGAAACTTTGGCATGATGAGACCAGAGGGTTATAGAAAAACTATTAGGTTAATGGAACTGGCAGATAAGTTTGATATTCCTATTATATCCTTTATAGATACTCCAGGTGCATATCCAGGAGTGGGTGCAGAGGAGAGAGGACAAGCAGAAGCAATAGCCAAATCTATTGAGTGTTGTATGAAACTTAAGGTCCCAACTTTAGCTATAGTAATAGGTGAAGGTGGCTCAGGTGGAGCCATAGCTCTCGCATCGTCAAATAAAGTTTTAATGCTTGAGAATGCGATCTATTCAGTAATCTCACCTGAGGGATGTGCAACAATATTGTGGAGAGATCCAAAAAAAATGCTCGATGCTGCAATAGCAATGAAGCTGTCTGCTAAAGACTTATTAGAGCTTAATATTATTGATGAAATAATTCCAGAGCCTTTAGGTGGCGCGCACAGAGATAGAGATATTATTTTAGAAAATGTAAAAAACTCTATCACTCAAAATTTAGATTTTTTTAAAACTTTAACAGCTGAAGAAATTCTTAATCATAGAAAAGATAAGTTCTTAAAAATTGGAAGAACTAAAGGGTTTGTATCTAGTCCCGAAAGTCTAAGCGCAATTCAAACCTCTGGATTAGATTTTAAAGAAATTATTAAAAATAAAAAAAATATTGTAATTGCTGTAGCAACATTAGTTATTGTAGCTGCACTCACCTTATTTATTCTATAGAGCTCCACAACATTTCTTGAATTTTTTACCAGATCCACATGGACAAGGATCATTTCTACTTGTTTTTTTACTAAGGTTTTTAAATTTTTCTTTTAATTGTCTCTGGTTTATTTTTTCGGTTGGTTCATTAAAAACCTTTAGATTCATCAATATTTTTACATAATCTAGTTTTAATTTTTCAAGTAAATTCGAGAATAAATCAAATGCTTCTTTTTTATATTCTATAAGAGGATCCCTTTGTCCATATGATCTAAGACCCACAACCTGTCTTAATTGCTCTAGGTATTGGATGTGTGATTTCCAATTAAAATCAATGGATTGTAAAAGAATTCTTTTTTCTATTTCTTTTGATTGATTTTCCCCAAGAATTTTAGATCTCTCTTCTCTAGCAAATTTGAATTTTTCAAAAATTTTTTCTCTTAGTTTTGTGTCACTTAAAGACATTAATTCGTTATATTCGTCATCGTTTAGACTTTTTCCAAAAATAGCCTTTAATCTATTGCTTAACTCATTATTTTTAGGATTTGATAACCTTTGAATTTTTAGGTTTATTAAGTTGTCAACTATTTCTGATAAAAAACTATCAGAATAATCAAAAATTTTTTCACTATCCATAGCATCTTTTCGTTGAGAAAATACCACTTGCCTTTGATCATTTAAAACATTGTCAAATTTTATGAGAGTTTTTCTAATATCGAAATTTCGTGCCTCAACTTTTTGTTGTGCTCTCTCCAAAGCTTTATTTATCCAAGGATGATCTATACTTTCACCATCCTTAAGACCAAGTTTTTGAAGAATATTGTTCATAGACTCAGATCCAAAAATTCTCATTAGGTCATCTTCTAAACTTACATAAAAAATAGAACTCCCTTCGTCTCCTTGTCTGCCCGATCTTCCTCTTGCTTGATTGTCTACTCTTCTGGACTCCATTCTTTCAGTTCCAATAACAAATAAACCACCTAAAGATTTTATATAATCTTTATTTTTTTTGAGTTGATCGTCTTCAATTGATCCTTTTTTTCCACCTAGTTGAATATCTACACCTCTACCAGAAATACTTGTCGTAATTATTACTGATTTAGCTTTACCAGCATTAGCAATAATCTCTGCTTCATTTTCATGGTTTTTAGCATTTAATACGATGTGATTAATTTTTTCCTGTGTAAGAAGTTTGGAGTATATCTCAGATTTGCTCACACTGGATGTGAATATTAAAAGAGGCTGACTGTTTTCGTGACACTCTTTTATTTTTTTAATGATTGCATTATTTTTTTCTGCCTCTGTTCGAAAAATTTGATCATTGAAATCTTTTCTGATCATCTTTTTATTAGTTGGAACTACAATTACATTCAGATTATAGATTTCAAAGAACTCCTCAGACTCTGTAGCAGCTGTACCTGTACACCCTGATATCTTTTTATAAAGTTTGAAATAATTCTGATAAGTGATAGACGCTAGAGTTTGATTTTCAGCCTGTATTTCAATTTTTTCCTTGGCCTCAATAGCTTGGTGGAGACCATCACCAAATCTTCTCCCCTCTAATATTCGACCAGTTAATTCATCCACAATTTTGATGCTGTTATCTTTAACAAGGTAATCTTTATCTTTTTTGAATAGATGATTTGCTTTTAAAGCTTGATTCACAAAATGAACTAAATCAAGATTTTCTGGATCATAAAAATTATTGTTTTTTAAAACTCCTGCATTAGAGAATAAACTTTCAACATGGTTAATACCTTCGTTAGTTAATAAAATATTTCTGTCTTTTTCATCAACCTCAAAATCATTTTTATTAAGGAGCTTAATTACTTTGTCTACTGCAACATATTGATTAGTTTTATCTTCTGCAGCTCCTGAAATTACCAAAGGAGTTCTTGCTTCATCAATTAGACAGGAGTCTATTTCATCTACTATTGCAAAATGGTGTCCTCTTTGAACCATTTCATCTTTTGAATATTTCATATTATCTCGAAGATAATCAAATCCTAATTCACTGTTCGTTGCATAAGTAATATCACAATCATAATTTTTCTTTCTCTCCTCGTCATTTTGATCATTATTTATATAGCCCGACGTTAAGCCTAAAAAACTGAAAATTTTACCCATCTCCAAAGAATCTCTTTTCGCGAGGTAGTCATTTACTGTTACAATATGAACTCCTTTCTCTTCCAAAGCATTTAAATATGCTGCTAGAGCAATTGTAAGAGTTTTACCTTCTCCAGTTCTCATTTCTGCAATTTTATTTTCATGCAGAACAACTCCACCAATTATTTGAACATCGAAGTGTCTCTCATTTCTTGATCTCAAAGAGGCTTCTCTTACTAGAGCGAAAGCTTCAGGTAAAATTTCGTTAAGGGAAGTTCCTTTTTGAATTTTTTCTTTTAATTTAATTGTTTTCTCAGGAAACTCTTTATCATTAAGTTTTTTTATACTTTCCTCTAAAAGATTGATTCGGTCTACTATTTTGCAAATCCTATCTAGCTCTTTTTTGTTGCCAGATTTAATAAATTTAGAAATAAAGCTTAGAGGATTTAACATTAGTTTTTGATATACATTTTAATTACAACTTTTAATATAGTTATTTAATTAAAATTTTAAATATCATGGGAATCAATTTACCAAATTTTTTAGCCTCAAAATCACATGATCGAAAAATGGGGCAATATCAAGACCTTGATCACCTAGACGGTTTAGCGGTATCTTCAGTCAGTGCTAATTTATACAACTCTAAAAGAGATGATTTAGCAATGTTCTATTTTCGTGATGGTGCAAATTTTGCATCACTTTATACCAAGTCTAAAATTTTGTCAGAAAATATTAAATGGAATTTAAGTCAAAAAACTCAAAAAATTTTTTCACTTATAGTCAATACTAGAAATGCAAACTCATTTACAGGAGAACATGGTTATAAAAGTATGCAGCATATAGCAGATTTAATCTCAAAAGAATTAACAGAAAAACAAAAAGAAGATGAGGATGATCCTAAAATAATTAAACCAAAAAATCTTATTTTTGGATGTACTGGAACTATCGGGGAAAAATTCCCTGAAGAAAAAATTAAGTTAAAAATTCCAGAGCTAATAAAAAATATTAAATATACGCAAAACAAATATATTTGGATGAAAGTTGCTCTATCAATAATGACAACTGATACTCAGCCAAAAATAGCAATGGAAGAATGTAAAATTGGAAATACACCTGTAAAGATTTATGGAGTAGCGAAAGGTTCTGGTATGATACAACCAAATATGGCAACTACATTAGCATATATTTTTACTGATGCTGATATTTCTAATGATGTATTAAAAAAGTTACTCAAGAAAAATATTGAGAATACCTTTAATGCAATTTCATGTGATGGCGATACTAGTACTAATGATATGATTTCAATTTTCTCCACAGGAAAAGCAAAGAACACTCTTATAAAGACAATTAATGATAAAAAGATCAAATCATTTGATGAAGCACTGAACAGTCTATTATTAAATTTAGCAAAAAGAGTTGTGGCTGATGGAGAGGGAGCTTCAAAATTTGTAACAATAAATGTTTTAAATTCCAAAACTGAGCAGGATGCAAAAAAAATTGGTTTTTCAATTGCCAATTCTCCATTAGTAAAAACAGCTATTGCAGGTGAAGATCCAAATTGGGGTAGAATAATTATGGCAATTGGAAAATCTGATGTAGATATAAATTTAAATAAATTATCAATAAAATTTGGCGATTTGATAATTGTAAATAAAGGAAAAATTCATAATCAGTACAATGAGAGTGAAGCAGCAAAATATATGAAAGGATTAGACATTAATATTGGCGTTGACATTGGAAATGGAAAAAAAAGGTTCACGGTTTATACTATGGATTTAACCAATGAATACATTAAAATTAATTCAGACTACAGAAGCTAGCTATATTGAAATTTTGTATAATAGTAACTAAGTAAGTATTATGATCAAATACAATTTATTGTGTAAAAAATGCGAACTTACATTTGACAGCTGGTTTGCATCTTCAAAGGAATATGACAAACTTAAGAGTAAAAAGTTAATTAATTGTCACAGTTGCGGATCTTTAAAAGTAGAGAAAAATTTAATGGCACCAAAGTTAATGAGTAAAAATTTTAGCTATAAAAATGAAAAAAAGAATTTGATAAAATATCAAAAAATAAAAAAAACAATTAACGAATATCAAAAATTTATTAAGAATAACTTTGATTATGTTGGAGAAAATTTTGCTTATGAGGCTAGATCAATACATTACAACAGTAAGAAAAAACACAAAGGTATCTATGGAACTGCTTCAAAACAGGATTTGAAAGAGCTTAAAGAAGAAGGTATAGATGCTCAGATGGTTCCATGGTTTGAGAAAGAAAACAATTAATTTTTAATAAATTTGGCAATGTAGTTTACAGATTTATCATTACCAACACTCCACTTATTCTTTAATAAATTAAAATTCATTCCATCCACCTTGTCTAATCTCAGATCATTTTTCTCAAGTATTGAAATTAATTCCTCAGGTTTTATAAATTTTTCCCATTCATGTGTCCCTATCGGAAGCCACCGCAATATATATTCAGCTCCTACTATTGCAAAAATATAAGATTTTAATGTTTTGTTTAAAGTTGCAACAAACATTATCCCATTTTTTTTTAAAAGTTTACAGCAGGATTTCAAAAAAAAATTCACATCCTCAACATGTTCTACAATTTCCATATTTAAGATAACATCAAACTTATCCTTTGTATTAAATTTTTCAGGAGATGAGCAAAAATAATCTATTTGAAGATTATTTTTTTCGGAATGGAGTTTTGCAACCTTGATATTTTTATCAGATGCATCAATGCCGGTCACCTTTGCACCCAACCTGCACATTGGTTCTGATAATAAACCTCCACCGCATCCTACATCTAAAATTTTGATATTTTTAAAGGGTGTCTTATTATAATTGAGTTTGAATGTCTTAATAACATTTTCTTTGATGTAAGAAATTCTAATGGGGTTAAATTTATGTAATGGTTTAAATTTACCTTCAGGATTCCACCATTCTTCTGCAATTTTAGAAAATTTTTCTATTTCTTTTTTGTTTATTGTGTTATTTTTCATTTGTAAGTTGACTTTATATTCAACATGTATTTATTCAATATTTTTTAAATTTAAAAGATTAGTTTATCATGAAAATTGTCGTATTAAAATTTGGGGGTACATCAGTCGGTACTATCAAAAAGATAAAAAGAGTTGCTAAAATAATTATTGATTACAAAAAGAAAAACTACAAGGTAATTGTAGTTTCATCAGCTATGAGTGGTGTGACAAATGAGTTAATAAAAAAATCTTTTGAGATTAGCGATAGTTTCTCAGATTCAGAGCATGATGTTTTAGTTTCCTCAGGTGAACAAGTTGCATGCTCTTTAATTGCTGGACGGTTAATTCATGAAGGATATGAGTCTAGATCTTGGTTATCTTGGCAGATTCCAATTTTCACTAAAGGTAAATATAAAAACTCAAGGATAAATCAAATAAACAAAAGAAATATTGCTAAATATTTAAAAAAGGGCGGCATACCAATAGTCACTGGGTTTCAAGGACTAAATGATGAAAATAGAATCACTACTATAGGAAGGGGTGGTTCTGACGCAAGTGCAATTATGATTGCTAAGTTTTTCAAAGCAGAGAGATGTATAATTTATACTGATGTAGAGGGAGTTTATACAACTGATCCAAACAAATTAAAAAATGCAAAAAAGATCAAAGTAATCTCATATGAAGAAATGTTAGAGATGGCATCTCTTGGTGCTAAAGTTATGCAACCAGTCTCAATACAAGATGCACGATTAAATAGGATTGATATAGAGGTAAAATCATCTTTTTCCAAAAGGACAGGAACCTTGATTACTAAAAGATCAAATATTATAAATAATAAAATTGTTACTGGAATTTCTTCAACTCAAAATGACTCAAAAGTTTCTCTTATAGGCGTGAAAGATAAACCTGGAGTTGCAGCAGCAATTTTTAAACCATTATCTAAAAATTTAATAAATGTTGATATGGTTGTGCAAAATATTTCTGCTAACGGTAAAGAAACAGATTTAACATTTACTATAAAAACAGATGACTTGAATAAAACAAAAAAAATTATTCAACAAAACGAAACTATTAATTACAGAAAATTACTTTTTGAAAAAGGAGTGTCGAAAATTTCAGTGATCGGGGTGGGTATGATAACTACTCCAGGAGTAACTTTCAGAATGTTTCAATCACTTGCAAACAAGAAAATAAATATTAAAGTAATCTCAACTTCTGAGATTAAAATCTCAGTTTTGATTAATAAAAAAGACACACAAAAAGCTTTGATTGCCCTGCATAAAGAATTTAAATTAGACCAAAAAAAATGAGCATTAGACCTTTTAGAGATATAAAAAGAAGAGAAACAAGAGAAATTAATGTTGGTAAAGTGAAAGTTGGAGGAGGAAATCCAATAACAGTTCAATCAATGACTAACACTCTTACTACTGATATAAAGGCTACAATTAACCAAATAAATGAAATTAGCTCTGAGGGCGCCGACATTGTAAGGGTCTCTTGTCCTGATGAGTTATCATCCAAAGCATTAAAAGAAATAATTAAAAATGTTGATGTACCTATTGTTGCCGATATTCATTTTCATTATAAAAGAGCGATTGAGGCCGCTGAAAATGGGGCAAGCTGTTTAAGAATTAATCCTGGCAATATCGGAAGTAGAAACAAAATTAAAGAAATTGTAAAAGCAGCAATAGATCATAATTGTTCTATTAGAGTGGGAGTTAATGCGGGATCTTTAGAAAAAGATATTCTTGAAAAATTTAAAGAACCCTGTCCAGAGGCGTTAGTCGAAAGTGCTTTAAGAAATATTAAGATATTAGAGGATGAGGATTTTCAAAATTTGAAAGTTAGCGTTAAGTCATCAGATGTTTTCCTATCCGTTGAAGCATACAGACAACTCTCAAAATCTACAGATTATCCATTACACTTAGGAATCACAGAGGCTGGAGGATTTATACCTGGAAGTGTCAAATCTTCTATTGGATTAGGGACATTACTTTTAGAGGGTATTGGCGACACTATTAGAATTTCTTTATCTGACAATCCAGTTGAAGAGGTTAAAATCGGGAATGAAATACTAAAATCTCTGAATTTAAGAGAAAGAGGAGTCAAAATAATTTCTTGTCCTTCATGCGCAAGACAAGGTTTTGAAGTGATCGAAACTGTAAAAATATTGGAAAAAAAACTTTCTCACATAAAAACTCCTATTACTTTATCTGTAATTGGATGTGTAGTTAATGGCCCTGGAGAAGCAGCTTTAACAGATGTGGGAATAACAGGAGGTAGAAAAGGAAATAATATGCTCTATTTGTCTGGAGTACAATCTGAAAAAGTTTTAACCAATGATATGATTGAAAAGGTTGTAAGTGAAGTTGAAAAGAAAGCGTCTGAATTGGATAATTCAAAATGATACCAATAAAAACCGTTAATGATTTAATTATCAAACACGCCTTATTAGAGAAAGAATTGTCCTCAGGAGAAATAGATAAAAATTCTTTCGCTGAAAAATCTAAAGAATATGCAGACCTTAATGAAATTATAAAAGTTGCTAAATTTTATATTTCTTTTGAAAAAAATAAAAAAGAAATCCAAACAATTTTAGAAGATAAAAATTCAGATACAGATATCATTAAAATGGCTGAGTCAGAGTTGAACGATTTAGAAATTCAAAATATAAACAATGAAAAAAAATTGAAATTATTTCTATTGCCAAAGGATGAAGCAGATAAAAAAAATGCAATTATTGAAATAAGAGCTGGAACAGGTGGTTTAGAAGCTAGTTTATTTGCTTCAGATCTTTTCAAAATGTATGAGAAAGTAAGCAACAAAAAAAAATGGAGTCTTGAATTGATTTCAATTTCAAGAAGTGAGGCTGGCGGCTTAAAAGAGGTAATCGCTTCAATAAAAGGAAACAATATTTACTCAACTTTAAAATATGAAAGTGGTGTTCATAGAGTACAAAGAGTTCCTGATACAGAAACACAAGGAAGAGTTCATACTTCAGCAGCAACAGTTGCAGTCTTACCAGAGGCAGAGGAAGTTGATCTTAAGATAAATGATAGTGATTTAAGAATAGATGTTTTTAGGGCTGGTGGACCAGGTGGTCAATCAGTAAATACCACAGATAGTGCAGTCAGAATTACTCATATCCCAACAGGAATTTCAGTTTCCCAACAAGACGAAAAATCGCAACACAAAAATAAAGCTAAAGGAATGAAAATTTTAAGGTCCAGATTGTATGAACTTGAAAGGTCTAGAATTGAAAATGAGAGATCAAAAGATAGAAAAAATAAGATAGGCTCTGGTGATAGATCGGAACGAATAAGAACTTATAATTTTCCACAAGGAAGAGTGACTGATCATAGAATTAATTTAACTCTACATAAACTTGATGAATTTTTAGAGGGTGAAGTTTTTGATGAAATAATCGAGGCATTAACATTACAAGCACAAGAAGAAAGCTTAAAAATCTTTAATTAAATGAATATAGAAACTGCAATCCAGAAAGCATCATTAGAATTAAAACGAAATAATATAGAAAATTCATTATTAGATAGTGAAATTTTGATGTCTAAGGTTTTAAAAAAAGATAGAAAATTTATACTTCTAAATTCAAAAAAAGAATTAAATGATGTTCAGTATCAAAAGTTTAAAAAATTTATACTCTTTAGATCGGAAAGCAAACCTGTCGCTTATATAACTGGAAAAAAATTTTTTTGGAAATATGAATTTAAGGTAAATAATAAAGTTTTAATACCAAGACCTGACACAGAACTAATTGTTGAACAAGTTTTAGAAATTTATAAACATAAAAAAAAAATAAACTTTTTGGAGATTGGTGTTGGCTCAGGATGTATTATTTTATCAATTCTCAAAGAAAAAAAGAATTTTCTAGGAAAAGGTCTTGATTTAAGCAAAGATTGTATAAAATTATGTAAAATCAATGCCAATAAACTTAAAGTAAATCATAGAATTAAGTTATATAAATCAAATATTGACAATTTTAACTTAGGCAAATATGATTTAGTTATATCTAATCCTCCCTATATCAAAAAATTAGATTTAAATTATTTGAATAAGGATATCATTAAATTTGAACCTATGTTGGCATTAGATGGTGGATTAGACGGATTATCAGAAATCAGAAAGTTTATTGAAAAGTCATCTGAGCTGGTTAAAAAAAGTGGAAAATTGTTTTTAGAAATTGCCCACGATCAAAAAAATGAGGTAAAAAAAATATTAATAGAAAATGGCTTTTACATTAATAAAAATGTAAAAGATTTAGCAGGAAACGATAGGTGTATAATAAGTACTAAAAAATAATTTTTTAAATATGGTCACATTCAGAAACAACAATACTCGTAGAAACAATTTTAGAAGAAACGAAAGAAATTTTAAATCTAATGGTGATAGAGGAAAATTTGTATCAAATTTTTCAAATAATGAAAATTTTCAAAGAAAGTTACCAGGTAGAAATAATCATAATGCTCCTAAACTAATTGAAAAATATAATAATCTTGCAAGAGAAGCACTTTCAAGTGGAGACAAAATATTATCTGAAAACTATTTTCAACATGCGGATCATTTTATGAGAATTTTAAATGAGAAAGAAATTCAAAAAAAAAATATTATTTCAAGTAATAACGACAAATCTCAAGAAAATACTTCAAGTCTAAATAAGGTACAAGATGAAGTTGAAAAGATTTAGGAACTGAAATAATACCTATTAATTCAAACCAATAATTTTTTCTGATTTAAGAACGTTAAGTTTAATTTTTTTGGTTTCAAATAATTTTCTTTCTTCACCTTTTAAGATCTTTCCTGAAGGAAGCTTTAAAGTTTGAGAATTTACTCTTTTACCATTTATCAGGACTTCATAATGCAAATGTGGACCGGTAGATTTTCCTGTGGAGCCAACGTACCCAATTGTTTGGCCTTGTTTTACTCTAACACCACTTCTAATTCCTTTCGCGAACTTTGACATGTGTGCATAAATCGTTTGATAAGTTGAGTTATGTTTTATAACTACACAATTTCCACCACCTCCACACCACCCAGCTTTTTTGATTACTCCTGATCCAGATGCCATAATTGGTGTTCCCATTGGGGCTGCAAAATCTGTCCCCCTATGCATTTTATTAAAGCCATCAATAGGATGTTTTCTCATTCCATAAGGTGAAGAAAGTCTTGCACCATTTATTGGAGTTTTCATAAGTGCTTTTTGAATACTTTTACCATTTTTATCATAATGTCCTTTACTTTCTTTTTTATCAAAATAATAAAGTGAATTGTCTTCTCCACTTAAAATTAAATTTGCAAAAAGTATGTTGCCAGACTCAATTATTTTTTTGTTTTCATCTGTAAAAATTTCATACATTATTTGAAACTTATCTTGTTTTCTTAAGTCTCTTTGGAAATCTACTTGAAAACCGTAAATTCTGGCAAATTCAATTATTATATTTGAAGGAATTTTTTTTTCTGAGGCTGATTTATATAAACTTTGTAAAATTATATTTTCACTATATATAATTCTTTTTTTCAGCTGGGTTAATATTATTTCTTGATTAAAATTTCCTTCTTTTGAATCTCTTGTAAGTATAATCCTCTCCTTACTTGAAATTTGAAATATAAAATCTTTTACAGAGTTGTCGGTTTGATCTATTGTGAAATATATTTTCTGATTTGTATTTAACTTATTTAAATTAATTTTTTTTGAAATTTTATTGTTGATAGTCGTAATATCCTTTTTAGATAAATTATATTCTTCTAGAATACTGTTGAAAGTTTCTCCTTCCTGGACTTTGTGAGAAACTTTTTTAAATCTTGGTTCAATCTTATTGAGGATATGATTAATTGTTTTTTTTAAATATATATTTTGAATAAACTCCTTATGACTCTCATAAATTTTGTTTTTTGTGTAGTTATGGTATGTTGTAGAAACCAAGGTGATAATTATTAATATAATTAAAGCTAAAATTTCATTTTTAACTTTGAATTTTAATTTAAGCTTGTTAATCATTAAATTTTCTTAATTTTTATTAATTATTTTTACATCAAAAAAAAGTCAAAAAAAGGCTGTAAAATCAAGCTTTTTTAAACTTTTTTTTAATCTTAAATGCTTGATTTCCTTTAATTATAGCCTATAAGCATCAAACTTTCTCATATAATTAATGTTTTTTCAATTATTTTTGAGATTATTGGTCTTTTAGACCAATTAGCTATAACAAATTGTAAATATTTAAGAAGAGAAGTGTGGACGGTTAAGGTTACCAAAATTTGTCGTACACACTTCAACTATTATATAAATTTTATTCTTAGGATTTATATAGAAGCTAGTGTGCGCCGTTTTTAAACTTGAGAGTTTGATCATGGCTCAGAACGTACGCTGGCGGCACGCCTAACACATGCAAGTCGAACGAAGTAGCAATACTTAGTGGCAGACGGGTGAGTAACATGTAGGTATCTACCCTTTGGCCTGGAATAACACGAGGAAACTTGTGCTAATACCGGATAAGTCTTTACGGAGAAAGCTTTATGCACCATTGGATGAGCCTGCACTTGATTAGTTAGTTGGTGGGGTAATGGCCTACCAAGACATTGATCAATAGCTGATTTGAGAGGATGATCAGCCACATTGGGACTGAGACACGGCCCAAACTCCTACGGGAGGCAGCAGTGGGGAATCTTGCACAATGGAGGAAACTCTGATGCAGCGATGCCGCGTGAGTGAAGAAGGCCTTTGGGTTGTAAAGCTCTTTCGTCGGGGAAGAAAATGACTGTACCCGAATAAGAAGGTCCGGCTAACTTCGTGCCAGCAGCCGCGGTAATACGAAGGGACCTAGCGTAGTTCGGAATTACTGGGCTTAAAGAGTTCGTAGGTGGTTGAAAAAGTTGGTGGTGAAATCCCAGAGCTTAACTCTGGAACTGCCATCAAAACTTTTCAGCTAGAGTTTGATAGAGGAAAGCAGAATTTCTAGTGTAGAGGTGAAATTCGTAGATATTAGAAAGAATACCAATTGCGAAGGCAGCTTTCTGGATCATTACTGACACTGAGGAACGAAAGCATGGGTAGCGAAGAGGATTAGATACCCTCGTAGTCCATGCCGTAAACGATGTGTGTTAGACGTTGGAAATTTATTTTCAGTGTCGCAGCGAAAGCGATAAACACACCGCCTGGGGAGTACGACCGCAAGGTTAAAACTCAAATGAATTGACGGGGACCCGCACAAGTAGTGGAGCATGTGGTTTAATTCGAAGATACGCGCAGAACCTTACCAACACTTGACATGTTCGTCGCGACTTTAAGAGATTAAAGTTTTCGGTTCGGCCGGACGAAACACAGGTGCTGCATGGCTGTCGTCAGCTCGTGTCGTGAGATGTTGGGTTAAGTCCCGCAACGAGCGCAACCCTCACTTTTAGTTGCCATCATTTAGTTGGGCACTCTGAAAGAACTGCCAGTGATAAGCTGGAGGAAGGTGGGGATGACGTCAAGTCCTCATGGCCCTTACGTGTTGGGCTACACACGTGCTACAATGGTATCTACAACAGGAAGCAAAACGGCGACGTTAAGCAAATCCTTAAAAGATACCTCAGTTCGGATTGCACTCTGCAACTCGAGTGCATGAAGCTGGAATTACTAGTAATCGTGGATCAGCGTGCCACGGTGAATGCGTTCCCGGGTCTTGTACACACCGCCCGTCACACCATGGGAGTTGGTTCTACCTTAAGGCAAGGTTTAAAATCCTTGACCACGGTATAGTCAGCGACTGGGGTGAAGTCGTAACAAGGTAGCCGTAGGGGAACCTGCGGCTGGATTACCTCCTTTCTAAGGATGAATAAAATTAAATTTTATTCTAAAAAATATACACGGATAATGTTGACCGTCCTCATTTCTCTTCTTGAATTAGTGTTTCTCTTGAATGGGGGCCGGTAGCTCAGTTGGTTAGAGCACACCCTTGATAAGGGTGGGGTCGAAAGTTCGAGTCTTTCTCGGCCCACCAATAAAGATTAAGGGGGATTAGCTCAGCTGGGAGAGCGCCTGATTTGCATTCAGGAGGTCAGCGGTTCGATCCCGCTATCCTCCACCAAACACTTAGCTATATAAAATTGTGAATAAGTAAAATAATTAATATCAATATCTATATCCGAACATTAGTAATGTTATTAGCTAATGTTCAAACAAAAATTTGATTCAACACAGAATTTTTTTCTGTGCATAAATCAAGCGTTTAAGGGCGTGTGGCGGATGCCTTGGCACTGAAAGCCGATGAAGGACGTGATATACTGCGATAAGTTT
>CACIKE010000002.1:122500-178204 GCA_902587155.1 uncultured Pelagibacteraceae bacterium
TGCCGGGTAGCTAAGTATGGACGAGATAACTGCTGAAAGCATCTAAGCGGGAAACTCACCTCAAAACTAGTTCTTCCCATAGAGCCGTGGTAGACCACCACGTTGATAGGCTGGGTGTGGAAGTGCGGCAACGCATGTAGCTGACCAGTACTAATAGCTCAATTGGCTTGATTTATGCACTGAAAAAAATTTAAAAATAAATATTTATATTGTTACTTACAATTATTTTAGACTTCAGAATTAATAAATATTACCTATCATAATTAATTTTATTTATAAGGTTAAATATTAATGAATCATAATGTTTTTGACGATGATAATTCAATAAATTATCTTTTAAATCACAGGAATAAATTTTCGGATCTATATAAATCTGAAAAAGTTTTTTTTAATAAGCTAAATAATTCTAAAACTTTTCTAGACCTTGGCTGTGGAATTGGTGGTTTTTTAAATATTTTAGAGAAAAAATTTCAAGTAAAAAAATACACTGGTTTAGACGTATCAAAAAAAATGATCAATAAAGCTAAGTTACTTCATCCGAAAAGTAAATTTATTTTGTACGATGGCAAGAAAATAAGACTTAAAAAAAAAATTGATGCTGCCTTTAGTTTTGGCACTCTTCATTATTGTAATAATTATTATTCTTTAATCAGACAAATGTTTGAGATTTCAAAAAAGGTGGTTATTTTTGATTTAAGACTTTCTTTTAAAAAATCAATAATCAATTCCTCAAAAAACTACCAATTAATTGGTAATAAAAGAAAGGTAAATTATAATATAATTAACTTTTTTGAAGCATTAGATAATATTATTTCTTTAACTAAAAAAAAAAGCCAAATTAATATTTATGGATACTATGATTATCCCGCTAAAAATGTCAGAACAACACATAACAAGATATTGATGATCATGTTCTGTATTGATAAAAGAAAAAAATTTCAACTAAATATTAATATTCAAAATGATAAATAAGTTAAAAGTTGGTATAATTGGATGTGGTAGGGTTGCAGACCATTATATTAAATTTATTAAAAGAAATCCTAATATTAAAATAGTTTCGGTATGTGACAAAAAAAAGAAAAAAATTAAGTATTTTTGCAAAATTTTTAAATGTAAAGGATTTTTAAATTATAACGACATGCTAAATTACTGTAAATATGATTTGATTCTTGTTCTTACGCCATCAGGTTTACACTATCAACACACTAAAAAAGCACTCGTTTCAGGTTTTAATGTGCTGGTAGAAAAACCTATCGCTTTGAGATTAAATCATGCTTTAGATTTACTAAAAATTGCAAAACGTAAAAAACTTGTTTTAGAAGTCGCTTTTCAAAATAGGTATAATCTTGCAATTGTTCATTTAAAAAATACATTAAAAAAAAAAAGATTTGGAAAAATAATATCAATAGCTGTAGTGCTTAGATGGTGTAGGTATCAGAATTACTATAATGATGAATGGCATGGCAAATGGAAATTAGACGGTGGGGTAATTAGTCAACAAGCCATTCACCATCTTGATGCTCTCAATTGGTTATTAGGTCCAATCATAGAGTTATCAAGTTTTTCCACAAAAAGATTAAATAAATTAGAAGCTGAAGATACAATAGTATGTAATTTTAAATTAAAGGATGGAGCCTTATCCACATTAGAGGCAACCACAGCCTCCAGACCAAAAGATCATGAAGCATCAATCTCAGTAGTTGGAGAAAAAGGCATTGTCAAAATTGGAGGTATAGCACTTAATAAAATTGAAACATGGAATTTTATTAAAAAGTTAAAAAGTGATAAAGATATAATAAAAAAATTTTCACAAAACTTTAAAAATGGTTATGGAGATAGCCACTCTCTGGTTATTAAAAACATTACAAATAAAATATTGACCAAAAAGCTTGACTATTCCTCAACTGAATTTGCAATTCAAACTACAAAATTGATAAATGGTATTTACAGAAGTGATGAAATAAAGAAGAGTATAAATATGAAAAAAAATATAAACTCCAAAAGATTAGGATTGTAATTTGGCTATTGAAAACAAGTTTCCAGGAAAAGATATTACTATAGAGGATATTAAAACTAAATTTCCACTTGTTGCTAAAAAGAATAAAAATCATATTAGTAAATTTAAAATCAGTGGTGTAGAATTTGGCTCTAGTTTAGTCCCAATTTTTGCAGGTCCAAATATGGTAGAGTCATATAAATTAATTATGGATTGTGCGAAAAATGTAAAAAATATTGGTGCACATTTTCTTAGGGGAGGTGCTTTCAAACCTTTAACATTTCCTTATAGAAGCAAAAAATATAATGAGACCAGATTAGACGGTCTAAAGTGGTTAAAAGAAGCGAAAAAGAAATTCGATATACCAGTGATTACTGAGGTAATGGAAGAAAAATTTTTAGATCCAGTATGTGATGTTGCAGACATTCTTCAAATAGGCTCAAGAAATATGCAAAACTTTCCTTTTTTAACAGCGTGTGCAAAAACAGGAAAACCTATTATGCTTAAACGTCATTACGGTTCCTCTTTAAGAGATTGGCTTGGAGCTGCAGAGTACATCTTATATGAGGGAAACAAAAAAGTTCTGCTATGTGAAAGGGGAGTATCAGTTCCGCATACCCATAGAAGCACATCTAGATTTTTACTCGATTTACAAGTCATACCTGCTGCTAAAGAAATAACTCATTTGCCAATAATTTCTGATCCTTCACATGCAACTTTTTGGAACCCATGGGTTTCTCCAATGACTCTAGCTAGTGTTGCGGCTGGAGCTGATGGTATAATGTTAGAGGTTCATCCAGACCCCAAAAATTCGGCTGTTGATCCATTACAACCTATAAATTACAAAGAATTTAAAATGTTAGTAAAAAAAATGAATAAAATTGCAAAAGCAGTAGACAGAAAAATAATTTAAAAAATGAAAAATCCTATTTTTTTAGATAAAAATATTCAAAGAGTTGAAAATTTTGTCCAAAAATATTACTCAAAAAAAAGAACTTTAAAAAATGGTTATCCGGTATTTTCATCAATAGAAATAAGCTTGAATGGTGCATGTAATAGAAGATGTGAATTTTGCCCAAGAGTTAGTAAGAAAGAATATCCGAATTTGTATCAATCATTAGACTTCTCTGATTTTAAAAAAATGATTGGAGATTTAAATAAAATCAATTTTGAAGGCAGGATATCTTTTTCAGGTTTTTGTGAACCATTGTTAACTAAAAATATAAATGATTATATACAACTTATAAGAAAAGAATTACCAAAAGTTAATATTGATATGGTTTCGAATGGAGATGTTATTACAAAAAAAAATTTCAAAAAAGTTTTAGAAAATCTTTTTGGTTCTGGTTTAGACACAATAAGATTGAGTCTGTATGATGGTCCTCATCAAGTTGATTATTTTCAAGATATAAAAAAAAAATTGAAATTAAATGATGATCAATTAATAACAAGAAAACGTTACTTGGGACCAGAAGAGAGTTTTGGTATAACACTATGCAATAGAGCAGGTTCTGTAAAATTAAAAAAGGGTAACTTAGATATTAAACCATTGGAAACGTCTTTAAATAAAGCATGTTATATACCATTTCATAAAATTCTTATTGACTACGATGGAACAGTGCTCATGTGTGCTAATGATTGGAAAAAAGAAAATCCATTAGGCAATATTAAACACGAGAGTATTATCGATATTTGGTGTAACGAAATCTCTCAAAAAACAAGAGCAAGATTAATGAATAAAGATAGATCTCAAAACCCTTGTAATAAATGTGATATTAATGGAACCTTAAATGGTCAAAAGCCCTTCGATCTCTGGAAAAAAATTTTGAAATGACGAGAATTGACTACCTTAAAGTTGCTAGACCTGATTGGAACAAAAAAAAAAAATACTTTAGAGTGGACCTTTCTAGGAATGTAAATTTTGATAAAGAAATACACACAAAGGTAAAAAAAATTATCATTAAAAATAAAAGATCTATTTTGAACTATGGAGAACCTGTTGAAATTTATAAATCTATTTCAAATTATTATAAAATTCCAATAAGTAAACTTTCAATTGGTTTTGGTGCAACTGACATAATTAATAGACTTTTAAAAATTCTCGATGTTAAAAAAGTTTATATTGTAAAACCATCATTTGAAGCCACAGAGGTGTATTGTAAAATCAATAATATTAGACCTATTATAATTGATAGAAAAAATATTTATTCAATAAAGAGAAAAAACTCAGCAATTTATATTGTTAATCCAAACGGGAATGATGGAACAAGTATAAAAATAGACAATAAAATATTCCAAATGTATAAATATGTCATTATTGATGAGGTATATGGTGAATTTTATCCAAGAAATAGCTTACTCAATAAAAATCACAAACGATTAATCATTATAAAAAGTTTAAGTAAAAGCTTAGGGCTTGCGGGAATTAGGGTTGGATTTTGCAAGTCATCAGCAGTTTTAACAAAAAAGATACAAGCAGTTAGATTGAGTCAAGTTTGCAACAGTTTCGCCAGCTTAGTAGTTCCAAAGATTATAGGATCTACCAAAAAATTTGTGAAAAGGATGAACATTTCTAAAAAATATTTAGAAAAAAAATATCCATGTGCAAATTCATTTTCAAATTATGTTTTATTCAAAAAAAGTAATAATTTAACTAGAAGGTGTGGTTTCAAGAAAGTGAATGGTTTTTTTAGGATGGCTTTAGCTGATATTCATACTCTTAAATCTAATGAATAAAGAATTAATAAGATATATTAACAATAAAAATATCAAATTATCAACGAATGAGAAGTTTGTAGTAATAATTGGGAAGAACCCTTCAAAAGGAGCGAGATCTCCAAAACTTTGGAACAATGCCTATAAAGGATTAGATAAAAAAATAAAGATGTTTCCTTTAGATGTTAGCCAAAATAATTTAAAAAAATTGATCAATCACCTAAAAAAAAATAAAAATTTTTTAGGTGGTTCAGTAACAGTGCCTTACAAACAAAAAATTTTTGAAATATTAAAAAACAATTCATCAAAAGAAGCAAAAAAAATAGGAGCCATTAATTGTATATATAGAGTTAAAAATTTATTAAAAGTTACTAATACCGATGGAGAAGGCTCTGTTGAAGGATTTAAAAAAAACTTTAAAAATATCAAAATAAAAAAAATTTTAATATTAGGTTGTGGAGGAGCTGGAAAAGCAGTAAGTACATATTTCTCATCTTTAAAATCAACTAAAGAGTTAGTTATTTTATCAAGAAAATCAAAAGATAAAAACTTCTCAAAAAAGATTAAAGCGAAGTGGTTAAACAGAAAAAAGATAAATTTTGTAGATAATGATTTCGATTTAATAATAAATTGTACAACACTTGGGTTTGAAAAAAAAATTAACAAAACCCCCTTATCAAAGAAATATTTATCGTTATTTAAGAATAAACCGATTATTTATGATATTATTTATAATCCATTAGAAACAAAACTAATTAAAATTGCAAAATCACTAAATTTAAAGTTTGTAAATGGTTTGGATATGAATCTCTATCAGGCCGCATTAGCTTTTAATTATGTAAATCAGTCAAATCTAAAATTAGATAAAATAAAAAAGATTATGAAAGGTTAGCTTTAAAGGTTATGAGAGTTATTAAAGCAATTTATCTAATTCATAAAAAGTATAAAAAAAAAAAATTAAGTTTTCCACCACCGAAATATTTTACAAATGGCTTCTATTATTTTGAAATTGAAACAGCTGATGGTATTTTAGGATATGGTGAGATAAGTTCATATGTAGATACTAAAAAAATTAGATCTAAGATCTACAAAAATTTACTTCCTATTATAAAAAAAAATGATTATGAAATTTCCTGTATAGAGGAAAAGTTACTTAAGAATTTACGCAAAAATAATGATGAAGTTGATTACTCTATATTTTCAGCTTTTCTTCAAGCAATTCTTGATATTAATGGAAAAGTAAAAAAGACAAATAGTTATAAACTTTTTAAAGGCTATAAAAAAAAAATTAAGGTTTATGCTAGTGGAGGCGTGACATTTGAGAAACAGAATTATGAAACTTTAGTAGATGAGATGATTCAAGCTAAAGAGAAGAAATTCTATGGTTGGAAATTCAGACCTTCGACACCTTATTTATTTACGGATCATCATTTAAGAATAAAAATTAAACCTAGAATTGATTTAGATAAATTGATTAAGATATGTAGAAAATTGAGAAATAAAGCAGGAAATGATTTCAAATTAATGATTGATCTAGGCTGTAGATTAAAAAGGGATTTGCAAAGTCTAAAATTTTTAGAGGAATTAAATGAATTAAATTTTTTCCTCATCGAGGAGCCCTTTTCACCAAACATAAAAGAATATTCTTTTTTTAAAAGTAATTCCAATTTTTCTTTAGGAGAAAGTTTTTATAAAATGGATGAGTTTTTAAAATTTTCAAAACTTCGTTGTATTAAATATTTACAACCTGATTTTAATAGAATACCAATAAAAAAATTGTTAGATCATCAAAATAAAATGAAAAAAATAATTATTCATAACTGGACCCATTCTATTAGTTTTTACACCAACATTAACGCAGCTTTAATCTTACATAAATGCGATTTGATTGAGTATAGTACATTAAAACTCCCAAATGAATTTAATTTTCTAAAGAAAAATTTTTTTATAAAAAATGGTTTTTTGACTTTAAAAGAAAAAGACGGGCTGGGAATTGAATTTCTTGAAAATAAAAATTTTAGAGAAAAAAAAATAAAAATGTTATGAGGATAATTTTTGAAAAATAATAATAGAAAACATAAAATTATTGCAGTTGTTTCTGCAAGAGGAGGTTCTAAAGGGATACCTGGTAAAAATATTAAATTATTAAACGGAAAGCCTCTCATAAATTATTGTTTAAAAAATCTTCTAAATTGTTCTGAAATAAGTAGAGTTATATTGTCATCGGACTCAAAAAAAATTTTAAAAGTTGCTAAAAAAAAATATTCAAGGCTTGAAATAATGTTAAGGCCCAAAAAACTCGCAAGGGACAATACTCCTTTAACATCAGTTGCAAAATTTGTTTCAAAAGAATTGAAAAAAAAGGGTTATATTTCAGATTTTGTTCTACAAGTCGCTCCAACATGCCCATTCATTAAGCTTAAAACAATAAAAAAAATTGTCACTTTACTTAAACAAAATAAATCTAATTGCATTGTTACTTTAAAAAAGATTGAACATGAGCACCCTTATAGAGCCAAAGAATTAAATATAAAAAATAAAATATTTCAAAGTTTTATTAAAAATATTAATGTTGAGAAATATATTTCAAGACAAGATCTTCCAGATCTTTACTGCACTTCAGGTGCGATTTATGCTAGATCTTACAAACTTTTGCAGACGTTTAATGAAAAAAATTTTTGTTTGGGTAAAAAACCTGTTGGAGTTGTTGTAGACGATATTGAAGCAATAAATATAGATAGAAAAATTGATTTTGATTTTGCAGAATTAATAGCTAAAAAATATAATATAAAATGACTAAAAAAAATTCCTTGGTATCAATTATAATCAGAACAAAAAATGAGGAGAGGTGGATTGATCTATGTTTAAAAAAAATTTTTGAACAAACCTATACAAACTTTGAGGTAGTCATAGTTGATAATAATTCTAATGATAAAACAGTTTTAAGAGCAAAAAAATATCCTGTCAAAATAGTTAAAGTAAAAGATTTTTTTCCCGGAAAAGCTATAAATATAGGCATAAGAAAATCAAAAGGTAAAATAATTGTTTGCCTTTCAGCACATTGTATACCAGTGAGTAATGATTGGCTTAAGAAACTAATTTTTGATTTGAAAAACAGAAAGGTTGCTGGTGTATATGGAATGCAAAAACCATTAAGTTTTTCAAGTGATTTTGATAAAAGAGACTTGTTAAATTTATTTGGTCAAGACAAAAAAATACAAAAAAAAGATACTTTTTTTCATAATGCCAACAGTGCTTTTAGAAGAGAAGTGTGGAAAAAATTTTTGTTTGATGAAAAAACAAAACATATTGAAGATCGAATTTGGGCACATAAAGTAATTCAAAAAGGTTACAAAATCATTTATGAACCCAAGGCATCAGTTTACCATTGGCATGGAATTAATCAGGAAATGGACCCAGGTAGATGTTCTAGGATAGTTAATATACTTGAGTCATTAGGAAGTGAGTTTAAGTCAAAAAATATTGAAAAGTTATCTAGTCTTAATTGTATAGCTATTGTCCCATCAATTGGAAAATCGTTATTGATTGATAAAAATTTTAATTTACTTCAAGTTACAATTAATCAATTAAAAAGATCCAAATTTATAAAAAAGATTATTCTTTCGACAGATCATACTTCCTCTAAAAAAATTGCAAAAAAAGAAAAATTAGATAATCCGGTAATAAGGCCAAAAAGTTTATCTGACAATATAATAGATCATAGAACAGTTGTTAATTACACATTAAACCATTTGGAAAAAAGAAAAATTTTTCCAGATATTGTGGTAATTGCAACAGAGAATTATCCTTTAAGATCGTCAGAAATATTTGATAAAATGATTAAATATCTAGTGAAAAACAATTATGATATTGTTTTTGCTTGTTGCAAGGAAAAAGGAACAATTTTGTCTGGTGATAAAAAAGATAAAACAATCTTGAATGAGGGCGAAGTTCCACAAAATTTAAGAGAAAAAAAAACCTTCATATCTAAGATCGGTGTATGTTGCGTTGCTAGAGCCTCAAAATTACGATATGGAAGTTTGTTTCATGGAAAAAGAATAGGATATTATTTAGTTAATGATACATCGCAATTTTTAGATATTTCTGATGTGAATTTAATAAATAAGACAAAAGATATACTCAATTATAAGATGTAAAGATAAAAATAATTAAACAATGAAAATTTTGGGATTAAATTTTGGTGGTCACGATACTTCCGCATGTTTGACAATAAATGGAAATCTAATAGCTGCTTGTGAGGAGGAGAGATACAATAAAGAAAAACATACTAGACAGTTTCCAGAACAAGCTATTAAAGATTGTTTAAAAATAGCAAATCTTAAGATTAAAGATATCGACATTATTTCTTATAGCAATGAGCCACTAGTTCAAATTAGAGAAAAATATTTAAGGCTTGCTTTACAAAACAATGAAAGAATAAAAGTTTTATTAGATGATATCGAGAGAATAAAAGGCCTTTATAACACTGAGCATTTGATAAGACAAAAAACTGGTTTTAAAAAAAAGATAGAGTTCTTAAGTCACCATTTATGTCATCATGCAAGTACTTTTTATCCAAGTGGTTTTAAAAATTCTTTGATAGTCTCTTATGACGGAATGGGTGAAATACATTCATCACTATTCGGAGTAGGAACAGGAAAAAAAATTCAAATAATTCATGAAGAAAATAAGTATCCTGACTCCTTAGGTTTATTCTATACAGCGATGACATATTTTCTTGGATGGAAAATCTATCATGATGAAGGAATAATTATGGGATTGGCTCCATATGGAAATTCAAAAGCTATAGTTCCAGGAGGTAAAAAAACTTACTTAGATTATTTTAGGGACATAATCCAGATAGATAAACAAGATATACTGAAATATAAGATAAATTCTCAATGGATAAGTTATTACGAACAAAGAAATACTTGGTTTAGTGAAAAATTTTTTAGTATTTTTGGAAAACCGAGAAAACCAGGCTCAAAAATTAAAACTCATCATAAAAATTTAGCTGCTGCACTGCAAGATAGATTAGAGGAGGTGGTGATTAAACAATTAGTTTATATGCAAAAAAAAACAAAAAATAAGTATTTATGTATCAGTGGTGGAGTAGGATTAAATTGTTCTTTGAACGGAAAAATACAAGATTTAAAAATTTTCAAAGAAATATTTGTTCAACCTGCAAGTGGTGATGCAGGAGTTGCCTATGGAGCATGTATCTTAAGTGAACTAAAAAATAATAAAAAATTCAAACCTAAAAAAAATTTAGATTTTTACAAAGGCTATAGAGATAATAATTTCAAAATTAAACAAAATTTAAAAAAAAGTAAGCTTAAATATTTTGATCATAAAGAAAAAATTTTTAATGTTACTGCTAAACTTTTATCGAAAGGAAAAATTATTGCATGGTACCAAGATGGCGCAGAATTTGGACCCAGAGCTCTTGGGAATCGAAGTATTTTAGCCAAACCCTTTCCAATTCAAATTAAAGATCACATTAATAAAAATGTAAAATTTAGAGAATATTTCAGACCTTTTGCCCCCGCGGTTATTGAGGAAAAATTATATGATTATTTTGAAATAGGACAAAAAAGTCCTCATATGTTAATAGCATGCCAAGCTAAAAAAAGTAACGCACATAAAATTCCTGCGGTGATACATGTTGACAACAGTTGTAGAGTTCAAAGTGTCTCAAAAAAGATAAATTATAAATTTTGGAAATTAATCCAAGAGTTTGATAAGATCACTAAAATCCCTGTTATATTGAATACCTCATTTAATATTAAAGGTGAGCCAATAGTAAACACGTCAGAGGATGCAATAAGATGTTTTAGAAAATATAATATAGATTATTTAGTTTTAGGATCAAACCTTGTGAAAAAAAGATAATAATGCATCTATTTGTAGTAGACCTATCAGTAAGTCTAGACATGTTATCCCCAATTATCTATTTAATTAATAAAAAAAAACAAAAAGTTTTTTTTATCAACGTTAATCCGATACAAGATTATAATAAAAAAAATAATAAATTAATAAATTTTTTATCCAAAAATAAAAGATTTGAAAAAATTGATGATAATTTAGGTAATTTCAAATTTTTATTTTTCTGCCACTTATTTAAATTTATTTCATTTTTCTCTGTAAGAATTTTCAAGAAAAACCTTTATTGGCTTTGGAAAAAGATATGGATATCTAAATTTTATCTATCAGAGAAATTTATTGAAGATATAATTTTGAAAAAAAAAGTGAAATCTATAACGATCTTAGAAGATTTACCCAGAGAGAAAAAGGCTTTATTTTTTAAAATAAAGAATAAAACAAATATACCCTTGATTATGATCAATGGAGGTATAAATACTAAACCTTCAACTGCAGAGCATGGACTACTTAAGCCAGATTTTTACCTTGCATCAAATTTAACAAAAAATCACAAAAAAATTAAAAAATCATCTTATTTTAAAGTTTTTGGATGTTTACGATATTCAAATTTTTGGATCAATATTTTAGACAAAGTTTATGAAATAAAGAAAAAAAAAAATAAAAAATTTACTATTGGAATTTTTACAAATCAGTCATCTTCTTTTAGCCACGAAATGAATAACTTAATAAAAAATTTAAAGGAAAAAAATTTTAATATAATTATAAATTCAAAACCTAGAGAAATTTTGCCTTTTAATTTAACATTCCAATCAAAAGAAATTAGTTCTTCTGAAACAATAGAGTACTCAGATGTGATAATTTCCCACTCAACCTCTGTGATTGTTGAAGCTATTCAGAGAGAAAGACAAATTATCTTTCCTAATTATTTAAAAAATTTTTATAAAGAAGAAAAAAAAAGTTTGTTTCAAAATAATCCAAAGTTTTTTTACCCAAATTCTTTTGAAAATCTGTTAAAGCTTATTCGTAAGATACAATTCAAAAAGAAATACTTTTATCGAAAAAAAGATTTTTTTATTAAAAATCTTGTAAACATAAATAATGATGAAATTGAAAATAGATACGTTAAATTTTATAAACAATTTTTTTAAAAAATTACTTGAGTAATTTGCTGAATAAAACTTTTACGTCTTTCTTAAACCAATAAAAAAATTCTCTGTATTTGAATAAAAATAAGCCAAAAAATTTTTCTATTAATGAAAAATTTTTCATAGTTTTTTCGTTATCATCATTTCTTTGAAATAGGATATTTAATAAACAAGCTTGATTTTTTCTTGTATAAGCTATCTCATCTTTTTTTAAAAAAATTCTTTCGTAATTTCTTAAAAAAGAAAAATTGTAATTAAAAAAATAATGTCTTTTCCTTAAACGATTTGAACAGAAAAAATAACCTTTATTTTTTATAACTCTATTGAAAAAAAATAAATAATCATTGACTTCTTGAAAATCCATTTCCATAAATGATTGAGTGTTAATACCAAAGTTAACACTATTATTTTTCAAGTATTCCAATTGATTAGGCTCAAGAAAAATAAAATCGAAATTTTTAAAAATTGTTTTATTATCAATTTCATTAGGGAGCAAAATTTTTTTCTCTGGGAACAACGAAAAAATTAAACTTATAGATACAAATAGTACCTCCGGTATATCTATTAATATGTTAGTAGTCTTTTTTTGATACTGAATAATAGATGTAAACAAACCTGAGCCACTTCCAACTTCACAGACAATATCTCCTACATTTACATATTTTTCAATAATCTTAAAATAATTAAGAGCAAATAAGAGTGTTTTATTACCCTGATTCTTCCTTAAACATATTTTTGTTTTGCCTAGCTCATAAAAAAATTTATTGTTTGATAAACTTGTATTGTTATCTATTTCAAGTTCGATAAGTTCATTTTGCTTTATATCTTCATTATATATCTCTGGAAAAAAATTCCATGCACCATAATTATTAAATCTTCCATTTTTAATCTCAACTTTAAAATTTTTTTTGTCTTTTTCCCATTGTTCACCAAATTTCTGTGGTTTAATTGATTCTTCATATTTTTTCAGTCTATCATTAAAGTTTGAGAAATTTGTTATGGACATTTTTAAAATATTATCAATTCTATATCCATATTTATATATCTTAAGTAAGATTGTAATAATAAATCTTTACAGAAAATTAACCTATTTTATAAACTATATATCAAAATAAAAACAAATAATAAGAGCTAAGTATTAATTTATTCATAATGTGTGGTTTTGTTTTAAGTAACTTTAAATTTGATTTTAAAAAAAATTCTAAGGTAATCAGGCATAGAGGCCCTGATCAAACAGGTAATTATAAAGATAATTATATAAATATTCTTTTTAATAGATTATCGATTATAGATTTAAACAAAAGATCTGATCAACCATTTCGATACAAAAATTATATTTTAGTTTTTAACGGTGAAATTTATAATTATTTAGAGCTTAAAGATGAATTAGTTCAAGCAGGCTATAAATTTAAAACAAAATCTGACACTGAAGTACTATTATTTAGTTTTATTCATTGGAAAGAAAAGTGCCTTAAAAAATTAGAGGGAATGTTCGCTTTTTGTGTTTATGATATTTCAAGAAAAACTATATTTGTTGCAAGAGACAGATTTGGTATTAAACCAATTTTTTATTATAAAGATGATAATAGATTTGTAGTTTCCTCTGAAAAAAAATCAATGTTTGAACTTAATATTGAAAAAAAACTTAATGTTGAAGCAATGTCAAATTTTATATTAAGAGGTGTGTATCAAAATGATAAAAACACTTTTTTTAAAAAAATATATTCTCTTGAACCTGGTAAATATTTAAAGATTGAAAATAAAAAATTTGAGATACAAAAATGGTTTGAGCTTGAAGTTAAAAAGGAAAAAATAGATTATGAAGATGCGAAAATAAAACTAGATCATTTAATCAAAAAATCGTTAAGATTATCTTTGAGGTCCGATAAAAATATAGCAGTTTCTGTTAGTGGTGGTGTAGATTCATCGACATTAATTTATAAGCTCATCGAAACTGGTGATGATAATAAAATAAAATATTTAGTTCATTGGACATGCAATGATGAAAATGATGAAAAAAAATTTGCAAAAAAGTTAGCAAAAAAATTTAAAAAAAAATTATTGATAAGTAATTTTAGAAAAAAAGACTATTTTTCATATTTAAAAAAAGTTTTAAATATTATCGAAGAACCATTTGGCGGTTTATCATTAATGTCGAGTCTCAAGACTTTTGAGAATTTAAAGCAAAAAAAAATTAGAGTTTTACTAGATGGAAATGGTATAGATGAAATTCTTGGTGGATATAATCACCATATTTCAGCTCATAAGAAAAATTTTTTAGATTATAGAAATCAACCAGTACAGGGTTTAAAGATAAATTTTCCTCAAGATATTTTAAAAAAGAAATGGTTAGATAATTTGCCAAATTTTAAAATTCAAAAAAGATTTAGTAATCCTCTTAAAGATTCGATGTATAATGATCTCACAGGCTCAAAGTTAAGAAGAGTTTTGCTGCAAGGCGATCATTTGACAATGAGTCAATCAATTGAAACAAGATATCCTTTTTTAAACAATGAATTGGTCTCTTTTTGTTTTAGTTTACCAAATAAATATTTGATTAAGAATGATTATGGAAAATATGTTTTAAGGGATTTATTAAATGAAAAAATTTTTTGGGATCACAAAAGGCCTAATCAAGATCCCCAAACAAAATGGATGCACGAGTTTGTTCTCGATAGATTTGTAAAAGAATTGGAAAAAGAGGAGGATTTTTTTGATCTAGGTATTTTTGACAAATATCATCTATTAAGAAGATTAAAGCAATGGAAATCTAACAAAACAGGCAATTCTGCATTCCCAATGTATATGTTATTAGGTTTCAAATTTATTAAAAAAAATTTCACTTAAGAATGATTAATTTAATTTAAAAATTGTTTAAACTGTATAAAATTAACAATATTGATAAAAAACATTTTTAAAAATGAATAATAAAACAATTTTAATCACAGGTGGAACTGGATCATTCGGAAAAAAGTTTGCTGAAAATGTTTTAAAAAAATTTAAACCAAAAAAACTGATAATCTTTTCAAGAGATGAACTCAAACAGTTTGAAATGTCTAATAACCCAATTTTTAAAAACTCAAAAATTTTAAGATTTTTTATTGGAGATGTAAGAGATTTCGATAGACTAAAAATTGCATTTAAAGATGTCGATTATGTTGTGCATGCTGCAGCATTAAAACAAGTTCCAACAGCAGAATATAACCCGACTGAATGCATAAAAACCAACATATATGGTGCTGAAAATGTAATTCGAGCATCAATTGAATGTAATGTTAAAAAAATAATTGCTCTATCAACTGATAAAGCAGTTAATCCTATAAATTTATATGGTGCGACCAAGCTTGCATCAGATAAACTTTTTGTAGCAGCCAATAATTTAACAGGTAAACAAAAAACCTTTTTTTCAGTGGTCAGATATGGAAACGTTGTTGGGTCTAGGGGATCTGTTGTTCCATTGTTTAACGATTTAATTAAAAAAAAATCAAATTTTCTTCCAATAACTCATAAGGAAATGACCAGGTTTTGGATCACATTAAATGATGGAGTTCAATTTGTTTTACAATCGTTTAATAGAATGAAAGGTGGAGAAATTTTCGTGCCAAAAATTCCATCAGTAAAAATTCTAGATTTAGCTAAAGCAATGGCACCAAGTTTAAGATATAAGATTATAGGTATTAGATCAGGAGAAAAGTTACATGAGTTACTTTTTTCAAAAGAAGAGTCAAATAAGATAATTGAGTATAACAATTATTACGAAATTTTACCCAATATAAAATTTAACAATTTACACAATAATAAATACAAAAAAATAAGTAAAAAAATATTTGAATATAGATCTGACAAAAATACTTTTTTAACTATTTCACAAATCAAAAAAATAAATAGAATTATTAAATTTTAGTGATACCATACAGCACTCAAACAATCGACACAGATGACATTAAGGCTGTAAATAGAATTCTTAAGTCAAATTATTTAACTAGTGGCCCAAATGTTAAAAAATTTGAGAAAATGATCTCAAAATATACAAGTTCCAAATATTCATTATCTTTTAATAGTGCAACTAGTGCATTGCATGCCTCATGTTTAGCGTTAGGTTTAGGTAAGGGAGATTATTTTTGGACAGTTCCAAATTCATTTGTTTCTTCTGCAACCTGTGGACTTTTATGTGGTGCTAAAGTTGATTTTGTAGATATCGATCAAAATTCGAATAATATTTCAATAAAATCACTCAAAGAGAAATTATTTAAGGCAAAAAAAAATAATCTTTTACCTAAAGTGATTATACCTGTTCATTTAACTGGTCTTCCTTGCCAACAAGATGAAATATGGAAATTATCAAAAGAATTTAATTTTAAGATATTAGAAGATGCATCACATGCATTCGGCTCTAGTTACAAAAAAAATATAATGGGTAATTGTAGATGGTCCGATGTCACTGTTTTTAGTTTTCATCCTGTAAAAATTTTTACAACAGCAGAAGGTGGAGCAATTACAACAAATAATAAAAAATTTTTTAAAAAAATGTCTATTATAAGGGATAATGGACTAGAGAGAAATCAAAAGAATTTTAAGAGCGTAAGTACGAAGAAATGGTACTATGAACATCAAACGTTGGGTTATAACTACAGAATGAATGAAATACAGGCAGCTTTAGGTATCAGCCAAATCAAAAAACTCAAAAATTTACAAATTAAAAGAAAAAAAATTGCTAATATTTATAACAAAGTTTTTGCGGGAAATTCAAAAATTGAATTACCCCTATTTGAAAAGAAATATGTGTCAAGTCTACATTTATATGTAATTAAAATAAAAAAAAAGAGAGACAATATTTTGGTCAGTTTAAGAAAAAAAGGCATTTATACAAATGTGCATTATTTACCAATTCACTTGCAACCTTTTTTTAAAAAATTAGGTTTTAAAACTAATCAGTTCCCTAATTCAGAAAAATATGGTCGAGAAGCACTAAGCATACCAATATACCCAAATTTAAATACTAAAGATCAAAATAAAGTAATTAAAGAAATTAAGAAATTGATATAATCATGATAGCCATTATCCCTGCAAGAGGTGGAAGCAAAAGAATTAAAAATAAAAACATTAAAAGTTTTAATAAAAGGCCAATAATTTATTGGTCTATAAAGACTGCAATTAATTCAAAAATATTTAATAAGGTCATTGTTTCCACAGATAATTTAAAAATTAAAAAAATAGCTCAAAAATTTGGTGCCGAGGTTCCTTTTTTAAGACCAAAAAAAATATCTGGTGACTATGCAACTACCAGAGATGTAATTAAACATGCTATGAATTTTTTAAATAGAAATTCAAATAAAATTGAGGATTTTTGTTGTATTTACCCAACATCACCACTTCTTAAAGAAAAAACTTTAGTAAAAGCATTTAAGATTTATAAAAAAAATAAAAAAAAAAGATATGTTTTTTCAGCAGTAAAATTTTCTTATCCAGTTCAAAGAGGATTTAGCATTGATAGTAAAAACCAAGTAAAGCCTATTGATAAAAAAAAATTTGGAAAACGTTCACAAGATTTGAAAACTATTTATCATGATGCTGGGCAATTTTATATTGGGAATACTAAAATGTTAAAAAAAAATATAAATATTTTTTCAAATAAATCTTATCCTCTTGTTTTAAGTGAGGAAATTGTTCAAGATATTGATACAATAACAGATTGGAAAATAGCTGAGATAAAATTTAGAAATAGATAAAACTTGAAAAAAATTCTTTACAGGTTTGATGCAAATCAAAAAATTGGGTTTGGACACTTGATTAGATGCTGTCAATTAGCAAAAGAATTTAAAAAAAAAAAAGTTCAAAATATTTTTTACGGTGATGTTAAAGATATAGACAATTCATTTTTCAGAAAATACTTTCAAAAAGTAATTAAAGTAAAAAGTTCTGATGTTATAAATGAAACAAATAACATAATTAGAATTCATAAAAAGTTTAAATGTAATTTACTAGTATTAGATAAATTTAATTCATCTAATAAAATGAGAAAAATATTTAAAAAAAATAATATTAAATGGTTTGAGTTCATAAAAAATAAAGACATGCTAAATCTACCAACATATGGAATCTGCTCAATTCCTTACAAAAATACTAAAATAAATTTTTCTAAAGATAAAATATATTTAGGTAAAAATTATTCAGTATTGAGAGATCAGTTTTATAAAAAAAAAAGTGTTAAAACTAAAAATTACATATTTATAAATAGTGGTGGTGGTAATGACAAGGGATCCATAATTTTTATATTAAAAAAAGTACTACCTTTGTTGTCCAAAATAAGAATTTTTTTATTAGTTGGAAATAATAGTAGTCTACCAAAAATCAAAGAATGGATTAAGAACAACGATAAAAAAAAGATGATAAAAATTTTATTAAATAAAGAAAATATAATCAATTATATTGATCAATCTTTATTTGCCATATGCTCTGGCGGGACTATTTCTCACGAAATTGACTCAAGATCTAAAAGGATGATGATTTTTTCAATAACCAAAAATCAAGTACTCCAATCCAAAAATTGGGAAAATTTTGGGCATCATTATTTAGGAAAATTCCAAAATATAAAAAATATAAAATTTAAAAAGATATTTCAAAATATAAAAAAATTGAGAGAAAAGAAATTTAAAGTCAGAAGGAAATATTACTTGAAGGTAATAAATAACATTTTAAGAGAAATTTAACATCAAAAGATGAAGACAAAAAAATCTAAAACAATTCTATTATTAGGTGGAGGGAATGAACAACTCCCAGCAATTTTAGAGGCAAAAAAATTTGGCTATAAAGTAGTGTGTATTGATAAAGACAAAGATTGTATTGGTAAAAAGTATTCAGATTTTTTTTATCACATAAGCATTAAGCAGACAAAAAAGATTGAAAGCATTTTCAAAAAACATAAGATAAAAGGAGTGGCATCTATTTGCTCTGATATAGCTGTTCCTGTCGTTTCTTATTTATCAAATAAATATAAATTATCTTCTTTAGATATAAAACAATCAAAAATTTTAACAAATAAATTTTATATGAAAAAATTTTTTAAGAAAAATAATATAAGAACACCAAATTTTCATTTATATAAAAATCTTAATTTAGCAAAAAAATTTATAAATAAGCAAAAGCTTCCAATAATAGTAAAACCGTCGGTTTCTTTTGGGCAAAAAGGTGTATCAAAAATATCTGATTTAAAAAATCTTAGAAAAAAAATCATAGATGCTAAAAAGATTTCTTTAGATAAAAAAGTTATAATTGAAAACTTTGAAAAAGGAATTGAACTTAATGTCGTAGCAATTGCTCATAATAAAAAGGCAATTTTTCTGAGTTTTTCCGACAGGATTATTTACCAAGACAAAGGTTTTGGTATTGCTTATGAGCACCGACATCCATCTTCAATTAAAATAAAGATAATTAAAAAAATTAAATTGATTGTTAAAAGAATTATAAAAAAAATGAATTTAAATAACGCAGTAATTTATCCACAATTTATAATTAATAAAAATCCACAACTAATTGAGATAGCTGGGAGAGTACCAGGAGGTTATATGAGAGAAGTATCTATGTTGGCATCAGGTATTGATCCAGTCAAATTTCAAATTCTCACAGCAATGCAAGAAAAAAATATTTTTGCTAAAATAAAAAATGTTCCACAAAAAAAATCGATATATGTAAAATTTTTCACTAAAAAGGATTTTAAAATTATCTCAGATATAAATTTTAAAAATATTCAAAAAGCCAAATCGAAAAAAGGAATTTACAAAATATTTTTTAACAGGATTAATAAAATTCCATCTTTAAAAGACTCTTCCTCACGTTTCGGTGTATTAATAAGTTACGGTAAAAATATTAAAGAATCAAAACTAAATGCCGACAGGGCTATTAAGATAATTAAATTAAAATGATTATTTCACATAAGCACAAATTTATTTTTATAAAGACTTTTAAGGTTTCTGGCACTAGTATGGAGATAGCTTTGTCAAATTATTTAGGAAAGCAAGATATAATAACTCCTATTAATTTAGAAGAGGAAATTTTAAGATATAAAAAAACAGGGATTTTTCCAAAAAATTATTCATCAAATAAAAAAGAAGAAAGAAGATATAATAGATATATTAAAAGTTTGGCTAAAAAAAGATTGAGCAAGAGAGTTTTGAACAATCTTGAAAAAAAAAAGGAAAAAAGATTTAAAAAAATGATTTTTTATAATCATATTAGTGGATTAAAAATAAAAAAATTAATAGATAAAAAAATTTGGTCCAGTTACTTTAAATTCACTATTGAACGTAACCCTTATGATAAAGTGATTTCTTTTATGTTTTTCGCTAACAGATTTAAAAAAGTTGAGAATTTAGAAAAAGAAACTAATAAAACTATTGAATTAAAAAAATATCTTAATTATCCCCTTTATACGGATAATAGTAATAAAATTATTGTTGATTATATCATAAATTATAATTCTTTAAAAAAAGATATCAAATATGTTGAAAAGAAAATTAATCTAAATATTAGTAAATTTTATTTGAAGACTAAAAATTATACAAGAAAGGACAAGAGACATTTCAGTAAGCTACTAAACTTAAATCAAATGATGAAAATTTACAAAGATGCAAAAGTCGAATTTAATTTAATGAATTATAAAAAAAAAAATAAGACAAAGATTTAATTATATATAGTCAGGAAAAAAAATTGCACAAAGAAACTTTAAAATTAAAGAATAAAATTTCAAAAATTTTCAAAAATTGTAATTTATCTGCAAAACACTCAAATATTTGTTCTGATGCAATTATATATGCAGAATTAGTAGGTGCCCAATCACATGGTCTTACAAGATTAAAAATGTATTGTGACAGAATACAAAAAAAACTTATTAATCCTCGACCAAAATTTAAAATTAAAAATATTTCGAACTCTATATCTTTGTTAGATGCTGATAATAGCATCGGATTTGTTTCTGCTGATAAAGGAATTGACATTGCTATTAATAAAGCATCTAAAACTGGTATCGCTTTAGTAGGTATTAAAAATAGCAATCATTACGGTTTGTCAAAATATTATGCAGAAAAAGCGTCAAAAAAAAATTTGATTTCCTTATGTTTTACAAATGCTCCACCAGCAATTCCACCTCATGGATCTAAGAAAGCATTATTTGGGACAAATCCAATTTGTTTTTCATCTCCATCAAGTTTGAATTCTCCTTTTACGTTAGATACATCTATGTCAATTATTAATCGTGGAAATATTCGAAAAGCTCTAAAATTAAAAAAAAAAATACCGGCTGGTGTTGCGTTAGATCTTAATGGAAAAATAACGACTGATCCAAAAAAAGCTTTAGAGGGCACACAATTACCAATAGCAAGTCATAGAGGATCTGGGCTTGCTTGGATGGTTGATATATTGTGTGGTGTATTTACAGGAGCTAATAATGCTGGACAAGTAAAGGATCCTTTTGAGGTTTTCACTGCACCCCAAAATGTTGGTCACTTATTTTTAGTATTTAAGTCAAATTTATTTGTTAATAATTTTTCAGCAAAAATTAAAAAAAATATTCAAATAGTTAAAAAGTTGCCTAAGTTTAAAAAAACAAAAGAAATATTATATCCTGGAGAAAAAAGTTTTAATACGTTTAATGTAAATTCAAAAAAAAAATTGCATATTCCTACAAAAATTTTAAAAGAAATTAATAAACTATTGGAAAAATGAAAAAAAAATTAAGAATAAAAAATATTTTTATCATTGCAGAGATATCTTCTAATCACAATAATAATTTTACTAGAACAAAAAAACTTATTAAAGCAATTTCCAAAACTGGTGTTGACGCTGTTAAGTTTCAGACATTTGAACCAGATGAAATGACATTGAATATAAATAATAGAAACTTTAAAATTAATGAAAAGAAAAGTTTATGGAAAGGAAGAAAATTGTTTGATTTATACAAAGAATCCTCAATGAATTGGCAATGGCAAAAAAAACTTTTTACATATGCTAAAAAATGTAAGCTTTTACCTTTTAGTACTCCATTTGGGGAGAAATCATTAAATTTTTTAAAAAAACAAAAATGTAAAATTTATAAAATTGCATCACTGGAAAATTCTCACTTTCCGCTATTGAAAAGTCTAGCAAAAACTGGAAAACCTATAATAATCTCTACGGGCTCAGCAACAGAAAGAGAAATAGAGGAAAGTATAAAATACTTACGAAAAAATGGTTGCAAAGACATTACAATTCTAAAATGCACAAGTGTTTATCCTGCAAAACCATCAGATTTAAATTTATCAGCAATACCTTACCTTAAAAAAAAATTTAATTGTAAAGTGGGATTTTCTGATCATTCAAGAGGTATTACCTCAACTTTAGCTGCTGTAGCAATTGGAGCAGACGTGATAGAGAAACATGTTAAATTAAATGAAAATGATAGGTCATTGGATTCTAAATTTTCAATCACAGTAAAAGAATTGAAAGACCTTGTACTAAAAGTTAAACAAATCAAAGAGTCTGTGGGAAAAAATTATTTTCTAACTAAATCTGAAAAATATGCACGTTCAAGAAGACGAAGTATTATAGCAATAAGAAATATAAGTAAAAATGAGAGATTATCTAAACAAAATATAGGAGTTTTAAGGCCAAACATAGGTCTTAATCCAAAATTTTATGAATATGTAATCGGAAAAAAAATTAATAGGAAAATTAAAATAGGTTCTCCAATTAAAATTAATTTTCTTAACAAAAAATGATATGTCTAGTTTCTCATGATGCTGGTGGAGCTGAATTACTTAGTAGTTGGGCAAAAAATAATAGAGGTGTCTTTTTGTATAATATTAAAGGGCCAGCAGTAAGAATTTTTAAAAAAAAATTTAAAAATTTTAAAAACTCAAACCAAAAAATAATAAAAAAAAAAACAAATATCTTTATAACTGGGACCAGCAAAAAATCTCCTCATGAATTATCATTTATTAAATATGCCAAAAAAAGAAAAATTAAATCAATATCTATAATTGATCATTGGGTAAATTATAAAGAAAGGTTTTCTCGAAATAATAAAGAAACATTACCAGATGAAATTTGGGTAACTGATAAGATTGCCTTAAATTTAGCAAAAAAAATTTTTAATATTAGAGTTATTTTGAAAAAGAACTATTACCTAATGGATTTTGTAAAATCTTTTAATGATTTACAAAAAAAAAATAAAACAAAAAAAATAATCTTATACTTAACAACTAATACAAATAATAAAAAGCGAGATTTAACAAAGTTAAATCATTTTTTTAAAAAAGCAAAATATTATAAAGATAAAAAAATTCCAGTTGTCGTAAAAATTCATCCATCAGAAAATATTTCTAAATATAACTCTTTGATTAAAAAGTTTAAATTTGTAAAATTTGTAAAAAATTATGATTTGATAAAATTACTTGTTAAATGTAAATATGTAATTGGTTATAATTCAATGGCTATGTATTTAGCTAGTAAAGTGAAGAAAAAAATTTTTCATGCTGATAATAACTTAAAGAAAAATATATTGCCTATCAAAATTAATAAATTTGACAAAATCTTTAAATATTGAAAAAAATTAACACTATTATAATTGGATTAGGAAAAATAGGATTTGGATATGTGAAAGATTACATGTATTTTAGGTCTCATTCATATTCAATTTTAAATAACAAACATTTTAGATTAATTGGTGGAGTCGATAATTCAAAAAAGAACAGAAATAAATTTGAGAAAAAATTTAAGCTACCTGTTTATAAAGAAGTACCCAAAGATCTTTATAAATATTTAGATTTAATTGTGATAGCTTCTAATACACAAAGTCATTATCGAATACTGAAAAAAATTTTACAAAATTGTAACTCTAAAACTATATTATGCGAAAAACCTTTTACAGAAAATTATCATAAAGCGCAGAAAATTAATGCATTAAATAAAGAAAGAAAAAATAAGATTTTTGTAAATTATAATAGACAGTCTTTGCCACAATTAAAAAAACTTAAATCAATTATTACTAATGATAATAGTTTTTTTTATGGAAGAGTAATTTACCCAGATGGTGTCATTAATAATTGCAGTCATTTTCTTCATCTTTTTTTTCTATTATTTGGAAATATTAAAAAAATAAAAATTCTTGGTGATTTAAAACTTCTTAAATATAGAAATCTAACGGATTTTAATAGAAATTTTGAATTACAATTTAAAAAAGGTAAAGTCTATTTTGAAGCAACTAATAATAATTCTAGATCTTATTTAATAAAATTATATAGTAAATCAAAAATTATCACTTGGAAATCTAAATCAAAAATAAATGTGTTTGATGGAAAAAAAACTCTTACGATTGATTCAGGTATGAAATATTTTCAAAAATATGTATACAATGAACTTGCAAAAGTCGGTAAACGAGGCACCCCAAACCTTTGCACTGCAAAAATTGCAACTAACATATTGTCATTAATAAGCATGATTAAAAATGAGAAAATTTAAGAAATATAACTCAATTGGCAAAGAAGAATTAATAGCTGCTAACAAGGTTTTGAAGTCTGGAAAATTGTCAGAATATATTGCAAAAAACAACAAATTTTTTTATGGCGGAAAAAATATAAAAATTTTAGAAAAAAAAGTAGAAAAAAAATTTAAAGTCAAAAATGCAATACTTGTAAATTCTTGGACCTCAGGATTGATTGCCATTTTTGGTGCACTTGGAATAAAAAAAAATGATGAAGTTATTTTACCTCCTTGGACTATGTCTGCGTGTGCAGCATCGATAATTTTTTGGGGCGGAAAACCAGTTTTTTGTGATATTGAAAAAGAAAATTTTTGTATAGATCCTGAAGAAATAAAAAAAAAAATTACAAAAAAAACAAAAGCAATTCTAGCAGTTGATATATTTGGTTACCCCTGTGATTTAAAAAAGATTAATAGTATTGCTAGAAAAAATAAAATATTTGTAGTCTCAGACAGTGCTCAATCAATCGGTGCTAAATATTATGGAAAATTTGCAGGAACAGTTGCTGATATTGGAGGATTTAGCTTAAATTATCACAAACATATTAACACAGGTGAAGGAGGTATAATTGTAACAAACAACCACAACATTGCAAAAAAATGTAAATTATTAATAAATCATGCTGAGTCATTTGTTGAAAAATCTATCAATAGGAAGCACAATTTAATCGGATTTAATTTTAGGCTGACAGAGTTACAAGCAGCTATAGGCATAGAACAGTTTAAAAAATTGGACAAAATTGTTAAAAAAAAACAAAAAAACGCAGATTATTTATCAAAGAACTTAAAAAAACTTAAAGGATTGATCCCTCCAATTGTAGATAAAAAAAAATTTACTCATGCTTATTATATGTATCCTTTGAGATTAGATCATAAAATAATTAAAACTAGCAAAAATGAAATTTTTCGAATGTTAGTGAATGAGGGAATTCCAATTGCTAATAGATATGAAGATATTTCTAAGCTTCCTTCAATATTAAGCTTAAGCAATAGTTATAAAAAACAATTTAAAATAATTAATCTTTTAAACCAAAAAGAATATCTTGGAATAAAGATGTGGGCATTTGATTTTTCTATAAATGACTTAGATTATATAATTTTAAAATTTAAGAAAATTTGGGATAAGCTAGATTTTAAAAGATAATTATACATGATCAAAAATAAAGTTACTTACTTGGACAAAAATAATAAATCTCTAAGATTAGTAAAATTTAATAGAAATCATATATCAAAAACTTATTTAGGCTGGTTAAATGATAAAAAACTAAAATTTAGTCAAAATAGATTTAGCAAACACAATTTTCCCTCAGCAATTAAATATCTTAAAGAAAATACAAAAAATAAAAACTTATTTTTAGCAGTAGAGTTATTAAATGATAAGAGATACTTACATGTAGGAAATGTTCTTTTGAGAATAGATAAAAAAAATAAAAGAGGACACCTATCTATATTAATTGGAATAAACAAAAATAAGGGTATTGGGTTTCAAGTCTGGAAAAAATTAATACAGATAGCATTTAATTCTTATAATTGTAATCTTGTTGTTGCAGGTGCAGACTCTTTAAATAAACCAATGATAAGAATTTTTAAAAAATCAAGGATGAGTTTAATTAAGATGCCAAATTATTTTTTTCACAAAAGAAAAAAAAAAAGCGATTTAATTATTTCATATATCTTTAAAAAATAAATTTGAATGTAAAAAATTAATCTAAATTATATATTAATGTTTAAACAAATTGCTGATTATCTGGAGTTCCTAAAATATAAAAAAGAGTTTATCATTTTCAACAAAAAAAATTTCTTTGATATAAAAAATGGGAAAAAAAATATTATCTTAGTTGAATTTAATACTAATAATTTATCAATAATTGCTTATTCTTTTTTTTTAAATTTTTTGAAAAAAAAGCATAAAGCAAAAATTATTTCATATCTTTTTACTTTTGAAAAATCACTTTTTCAAAGATTCAAACTTTTAATTTTAAATAATATTAATTATAAATTTTTTGGTATTTATAAATCATTTGGTGTTGAAAAATTTATATTAAACAAATTTAACAATAAAGATAGCATCTCTTTTTTAAATGCTTATCAAAAATATTTTAAAAATTTAAAAAGTAAAAAAGATCTTTTAAACTTAAAAATTGATAGAATTTTAATTGGTGATATTTTATATGATAGCTATCTAAGAATGAATAATTTACCTACAATTAATTTAAACGATGATAATTTTATTAATTTTAGTAAAAAATTTTTATCAATTTTTTTATATTGGAATGATTATATAAAAAAAAATAAAAAAAATATTAAAGCTATAGCCGTCTCTCACTGTGTCTATTATGCTGCTTTGCCAATGAGAATTTGTCTTAAGCACAAAATTGACTCCTATCAAGTAAACGGACAAAGTTTATATAAGTTGAATAAAAATGAATTATTCGCTTATAAAGAATTTAAAGAATACCCAAAATTATTTAAAAAAATAAAAAATAAAAATAAGAATAACTTTTTATTAGACTCAAAAAAAAGATTACAAATGAGATTTGAGGGAAAAATTGGCGTTGATATGAGATATTCAACTAAGTCGGCATATGGTAAAATTAAGAAAAAAAGACTTATAAAAGTATCAAAAAAAATTAAGATTTTAATTGCAGCTCATTGTTTCTCTGACAGCCCACATTCATATGGCTATAACATTTTTGATGATTTCTATGATTGGATTGAAAATTTGGGAATTATTAGTGAAAAAACTGATTATGATTGGTATGTGAAAACTCACCCTGATTATATTGAATCTTCTAAATTGACATTGATTAAGCTAATAAAAAAGTATCCAAAGATTAAAATGTTACCAAGTAATGCATCTCATAATCAATTAATTAAAGAGGGTATAGATTATGTTTTAACTTGTTATGGAACAATTGCACATGAGTATGCTGCAAGAAATATAACTGTAATTAATGCATCTATAAATAATCCACATATTGCTTATAATTTTAATTTAAATCCGAGATCAAAATCTCAATATATTAAAATTTTATCAAATCTTCCTAATATCAAATTTAAAATAAATACAAAAAAAGTTTATGAGTTTTATTACATGAGATACTTACAAAATGCTAATAATTGGTTAATTGAGGACTATAAATCGTTACAAAATTTAATCGGTTATAAAGAATTTTCAAAACCAATTATTTATAAATATTTGCTCCCTAGTTTTAAAAAAGAGAGAATTAAAAAAATTAATAAAAATATAAAAAATTTCGTTGAGTCGCGTGAGTATTTTTTACAACCAAAACATATAAATTAGTGTTTAATCTTTTTAAAAAAAAATATTTTGACTTCACAAATCTAAAGAAAATACCTAAAAATAATTATGAGTTTGATAAAAAAGAATATTTAAAAAATCTTGAAATATCTTTTAATGAATTTGAAAAAAAAAAGTTTTTTAATAAAAGAAACTTGTCTTATCCTAATATAGCTTATTACTTAAAAAAAGAAAAAAAAAAAATTGACTTTTTCGATATAGGTGCAAATAATCTAGATAATTATTTTCACCTAAAAAAAAAATTTCAAAAAAAGATTAGATATTTTTTTTATGACCAAGAAAATAAATCTATAATTATTGAGGATTTTTCTAAAAAAAAAAGTCTTAAAAATATATATGTTTTGAAAAAAAATTTTAAGAAAATCAATAATCTGAAAAAAAATAATCTTTCCATATTTTTTCTTGGAAGCGTTATCCAATATTTGAAAGATCATAAAAAATTTTTAAAAAAAATTATTTATCTTAAACCCAAAAGAATCATGATTTGCGGGAATATTTTTTATAGAAATAAGTTTCCTTCTAAAAAAATTTTAATGAAGCAACTTAACATGTGGCCTCAAATTTATTATCAATTTTTTTATAATATTGAAGACATTGTTGAATTTTTTAAAAAGAATAGCTATTTATTAGTTTTAAAAGAAAAAAATTTTTCGGATAAAAATCTTAATTTTTCAAACATCAAGTCTCACTTTGATGAAATTGATAGATATAATTTAATTTTTGAGAAAAAAAATGATTGATTTAACTATTGGAATTACAACTTTTAATCGAACCAAGTTTTTGAAAGAATGTCTCAGATCAGTCTTGAGACAGTCTAACGGCAATATTAAGATTATTATTTCAAATGACAATCCGGACAGAAAGTTAACCTTGAAAAACTTAAATTTATTACATCAAAAAAATATAGTAATATTTAATCAAAAAAAAAATTTAGGACCAGTAGAAAATAAGAATTTCTTGTTAAGCAAAGTGAAGACCAAGTGGTTTTCTTGGTTGTCTGATGATGATAAGTTGGAAAAAAATTTTTATATCAAATTATCAAAACTGTATAATCTCACAGAAAATAAAAATGAATTAGTAGCTATCTATTCAAATTTTCATGACAATAATAAAAAAAAAGTCCTAATAAATTCGAATAACCAATTATATAATAAACGAGAATTTATTGAAAAATATACATCTGGTAAAATCAAACTTGTTGGAATTTATGGTTTGTTGAGAACAAAAAGTTTAAAAAAAATAAAGGGAGTAAAAAAATTATCTTTTCCATTTTCACCGTATTGTGACAACCTAGTTCCCTTGGAACTGTCAAGATTAGGCAAAATTGCTTACACTCATGAAAAACTATGCAAATTTAGGATACACAAAAATTCTCAATCAAACAGCAATGCTTCAATTAATATTTGGTTAATCGCTCAGTCAAATTATATCAAAAAAGTTGAAAAATTACTAAGAAAAGATGACAATTCCTATAGAAGAAAAATTCTTTTGAACATTTTAGATTATTTCACTAAAAATATCGTTGATATAATTAAAAGAGATAATAAAAAAATTTTTTCAAACTTATTTAAATTTTATCACTATCAAATAAAAAATACCCATAAGAATTTAAGCTTTTATTTTTTGCCTTTTATTATAATTAATAATATCAAATTAATTAAAAGATTAATTTTTAAATGAAAAAAGATATATTACATATTGGAGCTCATAAGACAGCCACCACTTCATTCCAAAAAAATTTATTTATACGCGAGAAACAAATTGGATACCTTGGACAACATTGCCTTGAGAATAATCAAGTACATTTAGCAATTGACTCTTTAATAAATGATGATGATTATGATTACAAGAAAGACATTCTTAAAAAAAAAATTGAAGATATTAAAAAAAGAAACATAAACCAGTTTATTTTTTCTAATGAAGATATTGTAACTTCAAGATTTCTTACTCAATCAGCTAAAAGATTAAAAGATTTATTGCCAAATTCCACAGTGGTTTTATCAATCAGAAGTCAATTTTCTGCTTTACAATCTTGGTATATTTCTCATGGAAGTAAATTAAAACTGGTACCAAGAGGATATTGGAATAAATTTGTAAGTTGCAATGATTGGTTAAACTATATTTTTGAATTTAATAAATTAAGTATTACACCGCATCAAAATTCACCATTAGAGGCAATGAATTACAAAAAAATCTATGATGTTTTCTCTAAACATTTTGGAGAGGAGAATATTAAAATTTTAGTTTATGAAAATTTTTCGTATAATAAGAAAAAATTCCTCAGCGAATGGTCAAATTTGACAGGAATAAACGCTGAAAAAATTGAAATGGTTTTAAATAATAACAATATTGAAAGACTTAGAGAGTCTCAAGTTCATTTTAATTTAAGAGGATTTTTTAAATTTTTCTCATTTTCAGGTAATTTTGAAAAATTTTTAAAAATTTTAAATTTTGGAAAACGTGCTAAAATTTCTTTTAATAAAAAAGAAGAAGAAAAAATAAAAGAATATTTTGGTGGGAAATAATTTTTTAAATAAAAAGTTTAATTTAGAATTAAATAAATTTAATTACCCATTATGAAAAAAATATTAAGTAGAATGGAATTTGAGAAGAAAAGAGTTAAAAATTCTTCAAATTTATATAAAAATCGTAATTTACATCAAAAAGCTTTAAAAGTTAAAGTTGAAGCTAATAATAAATATTATTGGGTATCACTAACTAATTGGTTTGATGAGCCTTGTTTACAATTAACGCAAGATCTGTTCGCATTTCAAGAAATTATTTATAAAACAAGACCTGATTTAATACTTGAGGTTGGTGTAGCTTGGGGAGGTTCTACCTTATTTTATTTAAACTTATGTAAAACTTTGGGTCTCAAAGGTGTTGTAGGAGTAGATATTTATATACCAAAAGATTTGAGAAAAAGATTAACAAAAAAAAAACCTAAAAACACTTATCTTAAATTGATAGAGGGATCATCAATAGATAATAAAATTATTGATAAAGTTAAAAGTATTATTAAAGGCAAGAAAGTATTTGTTATTTTGGATTCAAATCATACTCATGATCATGTTTTAAAAGAATTAACAGAGTATTCCAAATTTGTAAAAAAAGGGCAATATTTAATTTGTGGTGATACAATTATAGCAAAACAACCTCAGTCAAAAAAAAGACCTAGAGAATGGAATAAAAATAATAATCCAATGACTGCACTTAAGGTTTTTTTAAGAAAAGATAAAAAATTTGTTATTGATAAAAAAATTGAAAGTAAGTTACTTTTTACAAATATGCCTAATGGTTTCTTAAAAAGAATTTAAATTATATTATTTCATTAATTAATTTTACGATATATTTTGCATCATTGACAGTTACTTTGGTATGAACTGGTAGAACAAGATATTTATCTTGCAAATAATCCATATTTTTAAATTTTTTACCTTTTGAATATTTTTTAAATACAGAATAAAAATCATTTCTAAAATGAACTTGTGCAGTTTCAATTTTTTTTTCACGAAGTTTTTTTTGTAAATAATCCTTCTTTTTCAAAACTATTGTAAATATCCATGCGGCATAACCATTTTGAGAATAATCATGAATACAATTAATATTTTTATTATATGAAAGACCCTTTAAATAAATGTCGTAGATTTTTTTTCTATGCTTCAAAATTGAATTAAATTCTTTTAATGACTCAATCCCTAAAGTTGCACCAATATCATTAAGTTGATATTTATAACCGACTTCATAAATGTCATTTAACCACGTTCCCTTTTGCTTTTTATCTCTACTTATCCCGAACCATCGAATTCTTTTTGCCTTTTTTTCTAATTTCTTATTTTTGATACACAACATTCCTCCGTCAGCAGTTGTAATATGTTTAATTGCTTGAAAACTAAAAATTGAAAAATCAGAATATTCAGTTATTGGTTTACCATTATATTTTGCCCCTAAAGCTTGAGCACAATCTGCTATTAAAGTAATTTTATTTCTTTTACAAATTTCATTTAATTTTTTCATGTTACATGGAACTCCTCCGTAGTGAACACATACTACAGCTTTTGTTTTTTTAGTTATTAATTTTTCTACTGATAAAGGATCAATATTAAATGTATCTTTTTCAACATCAGCGAATTTAATTTTGATACCCATGTACAAAAAAGGAATATTAGTTGCAGTACATGTAAAAACAGGAGTTATAACCTCATCACCTTTTTTTAATCCCGCTAAAATGTAGGACAAATGCAATGCATCTGTTCCTGATCCAGTAGATACAGTTGAACAATTTTTTGCAAATTTAGATGAGAATATTTTCTCAAATTTGTCTACTTGAGGTCCTTGACCAATCCATCTTGTATTTAGAGTTTTGTTAATAGCCTTTTTAGCATTTTTTGGAATATGAGGTTTAAACAAAACCACACCTTCTTTATCGCTCATTATGGGCAAGTCTTTAAATTTCATTTTAGGTTAGTATTTTAATTAGTGACAATTTTAATTTAATATATCTAATCAAAAATAAAAAATTTACAATAAAATTATTTATTTTTGAAAAAATAGAAAAATTTTATACAGAAGTAATGAAAATTCTATAAAGTTATCTAGTAATAATGAATATTATAAAAAAACTTAAACATTTTAAAAAATTAGATTTTAGATGGAAACTTAAAATAATAGGTAAATTTTTAAATTTTGAAATATATCCAACAAAATATCCAGAAGGTTTCTTTCAAAAATTAAAATTTAAAATTATTTTTAACTTAATATTAAATAGGAAAATAAAATTATTTAAACAATATTATTTTAAAAATTTAGAATTTAAAGACTCTGAAAGGTTTGTTCTTTCATCTTTGCCTAGATCAGGTACCCATTGGGTCATGAATACTCTTAAGAGTTATTTTGAAATAATCTATAACATTGGTGATGGAAACTTAAAATATGATCCATTAAATGATAGTTTTAAATCAAATATACCTCAGAAAGTTTTTGATATTTATAATGGAATTGATTTTTTTAGGGGAAGCTACAATCCAACAATTTTAGAAAATTTTAATTTTAATATAATTAATAATGTAGGACATTATCCATTAAACCAAATAAATGTAAAGAATGCTAAAGAAATGAATTTTATAATTCTGTTAAGACATCCTATAGATGCCTGTTATTCAAGATACTTAATGGATATTTCTATAAAAAATGAAAAACGTGATGGTGAAAATTCGGAAGATTTTATTGAAAATGATAAATTAAGTTTCAGAATTAATCAGGTGATAAGATATTTTAAATTTTGGAATGAAATAGATAAGAAAAAAAGAGAGAATAAATTATTATTTATTTTTTATGAAGATTTATTAAAAAATACGAATGACGAGATACATAAAATATTAAATTTTGCTAACATAAAAGTTGATGATCAAATTATAAGTAGATCTGTGGAATTAAATTCAAAAGATGAAATAAAAAAAAAAATTTCAATAAACCAAAAATCTTTAAGAATTTCCAATCTAAGAAATGATTTAGATGAAAATAAAATTAAAAAATTTATTGGTAGTGAATTTAAAAAAGTTGAGAATATATTTTTTAATTAAACTTAATTTTGAATATAAAATATGTCGTTTATTAAAAATATATTTTTTTATATAATGCTGATTATCATATATATAGTAATTATTGAATTTTTTTCTAGAACTGTAGTTTTTATTAATAGTAAAAATCCTGCTATATTCTCTTACGGTTTTGATAAAGAAACAAATTTTGAAATATCAGATTTATCAAAATTTGAATTTATTGTCACGAATAGATCAAATAAAATATCAAATAAAAAACTAACAGATGGTAATCCAGAAAAAAATGATAATGAAATCATAATTTGGGCTTTTGGAGCGTCTTTGACATACGGCTTTTCGTGTGGAAAAAGCTCTTCTTCGTGGCCAATTGAATTGAGTAAAATAAATAAAAAATATAAAATTAAAAATTTTGCATTTCCAGCAAAGTATTCTGAGGACTCAATAAAAATTCTTAATTACAATTTACAGAAAAATGAAATTAAAAAACCAGACATAATAATTTGGGCTCATAGAGATGAAGAAAAATTATCTTATCATAAAGGTATCAAAAGAAATAGTAATCGAATAACAAAGTCTTTTTCAACAAAAAATGTTAATTCATTCGAATTTTTTATCTTAAGATTGAGCAAAACTTTAAGTTCAAACTTGGTATTCTATTACGTATCCGATCATATAATTTCAAAACTTAACATTAAAACAAAACAAAAAAACAAACCTACTAATGATGATTTATCAATTGCTATAGAAAATTTTAGGCTGAATACTTTAGATGCTATAAAATTAAGTGGAAATCAAGGTATCACCAAATTTTTATTAATATCGTTATTTTCCGATGATGATTTCAATGAGGAATATTCATTTTTTCTTAAAGAGTATTTTAAATCAGTAAAATTATTAGAAAAGGAAAAAGGGGTGTACTTTTTAAATACAAAGAAATTTTTAACAACCCAGCAAAAATTAAAGTTAGATGACTTATACTGTAATAATAAGCATTTTAATTTAATTGGAAATAAAACTATATCTAATATTATTGACAATTTTTTAGTATCTTTAAATTAGTTATTATGAGCAAAAATTATTTATCCATTATCTTGTCAGTTTTTTCAATTTGTGTAGCTATTTTGTCTTGTGAAATAATATTGAGGGTTAAACACAGCATTATTCCTAATTACGATATTGAAATGTGGAAATATGCAAAACAATTGAAAATACAAGTAAAGGACAAAAATATTGGTCATGTTCATGTGCCAAATGAGCAAGGAATATTTCAGAAAACTAATATTTCAACCAACAGTTTTGGGCAAAGAGATATAGATTATGACAATAATTATTTAGAAAAATTTGAAAAAAGATTTTTAGTAATTGGAAGCTCTATACCTTTAGGATGGGGTGTAGATAAAGAAAAAACCTTTTCTAATCAATTGAATTATAAATCAATTAAGAATGGTAAAAATTGGATTTTTATTAATGGTGGAATTGGTAACTATAATAGCACAAGATATGTTAATAATTATCTAAAAAATTGGAAAGACCTTAAATTTAATAATATTATCATTACCTATTTTGTAAATGATACTGAAGTTTTAAATAATAGAAAAGTAAATTTTTTTATTGAGCATACTCATATTGGAGTTGTTTTATGGAAACTTTTGAAATCTTTTGACTCAAATCTTAAAAAAGAAAATTTATACGATTATTATAAAAGAATTTATGATGAAGATTATGAGGGCCTTAAAGTAGCTAAAGCTGAATTATTAAAACTTAAAAAGCACTGTGACATAAATAAGATCAGATGTATTTTGATAAATATGCCTGATATTCATCAATTAAATCCTTATAGATTAAAATTTATAAATGAAAAAATTCAAAATTTTGCAGAGCAAAACGATATTGAATACTTAGATTTATTACCAATTTTTGAAAATGTGGATGAAAATAAAATTTGGAATAAATACCAGGATCCTCATCCAAATGAATATGCTCATAAAATTATTTCAAGAAAAATTTTTGAATATCTAAATTAATGTTATTTTCGTCTATAGAATTTTTTTTATTTTTAAGTGTATTTGTAATAGCTATTTTTTTTCTTAAAAATAATCAAAGAAATATAATTATAATTTTTAGCCTATTTTTTTATTCATATTGGAATTATTTTTTTTTCCCGCTAATTATTTTTTTTTGTTTGGCGACCTATTTTTTAATAAAAAAAAATCTTAGACTAATAATTTCAATACCTCTAATTTTACTTCCATTAATATATTTTAAATATTCATTATTTTTGGTTAATCTATTAAATTTAGATCTTTTAAGAGAATTTTCTTATAAAGGTGAACTTCCTCTAGCAATATCATTTGTAACATTTACAATAATTGCAGTTTTAGTAGATAGAAAAAATCAGGAGAATGATCAATATAATCTAAAAAATTTGAGTGAATATATTCTATATTTTCCTCAATTAATTGCTGGTCCAATTTTGAGACTAAAACAATTATTTCCACAATTAAATAATAAGATCAGTTTTATTAAAGAAAATATAAAAATAGGAATTATTTTATTTTGTATTGGGTATATTAAAAAAGTTTTTTTTGCTGATAATATTGCTTTATTAATTGATCCATATTTTGAGGATCCTCAAATTGCAAGCAGACAAGATTTAATTCAAGCCTTTTTATTATTTCCTGTACAAATCTATTTTGATTTTAGTGGTTATGTAGATATGGCATTAGGTGTCTCTAAAATATTTGGAATAAATTTACCTCAAAATTTTAACATGCCTTATCATGCAACCTCAATTACTGACTTTTGGCGTAGATGGCACATCACATTATCTAATTGGTTTAAAGACTATCTCTATATCCCATTAGGAGGATCAAAAAATGGTAAGTTAAAAAATTACTTAAATTTAATTGTAACAATGACAATTGCAGGAATTTGGCATGGAGCCAGTTTAAATTTTATTTTATGGGGATTTTTAAATGGTATAATATTATGTTTTGAAAAATTATTTAACCTGGTAAGTTTAAAGTATAATTTTATAAAGAATATTTTTGCCTGTTTTATAATTTTTAATTTGTGGATATTTTTTAGAATCTCTGATTTTCCATCAATAATCGTATTTTTTGATAATTTATATCTAGCTGATGAAAGTTTGTTAGTTTTAGAAAATTTTTTAACTTTATTTTTTGTTATAATAATAGTTTTTCTTCAAAAATTCGAAAATCACAACTTTCTATTTTTTCTCTCAAAAAAATTGAATTTTTCTTTTATAATTTCATTTTTTTTAATTATTTTATTGTTAGGATTTTCTATTTCGTTAGGACAATCAGAAAAATTTATATACTTTCAATTCTAAAAATATAATTTAAAAGATTGTTAAAAAAGATTAATTTAAATGAAATTTATTAAACAAATCGAACCATATTTTGATAAACAAGAACTTAAGTCTGTAACCAAAACCCTAAAATCAACATTTATCACAGAAGGAAATGAAACAAAAAAATTTGAAAAATTAGTAAGTAAAAAAATTAAAGTAAAAAATGTTATAGCATTAAGTAATTGGACATTAGGGCTTTACTCTTGTGCTAAAGCATTAGGTTTAAAAAGTGGTGATGAAATAATTGTACCAAATTTAACATTTGTCTCCTGTGTAACTTCTATGCTCATGGCAGGTTTAAAAGTTAAATTATGTGAGGTTAATTCATTGAATTATTCATTAGATTTAACACATGCTAAAAAACTTTTATCAAAAAAAACTAAAGCAATTATGATAGTACATTTATTTGGGGAGTGTTCAGATATTCCAAGAATATTATCATTTGCCAAAAAGAATAAATTGAAAGTTATCGAAGATGCTGCTCAATCTTTTGGGGGAAAATTTAAGAATAAATATTTAGGAACTTACGGTGATATAGGAGGTTTTTCATTTTATGGTAATAAAACAATAACCACTGGAGAAGGTGGAGTTGCAGTTTGTAAATCTAAGAAATATGCAGACAAGATTAAGAGGTTAAAAAATTACGGACGACTTACCAAGGGATCTTACAAGCACGAGGAAATTGGATACAATTTTAAGTTTAATGATTTAGCTGCTAGTATTGGTGTATCTCAGATAAATAAATTTAATGTAATAATAAAGAAAAAAAAATTTATAGATAATTTTTATAGAAAAAATTTAAAAAATATTAAACAAATTAAATTTAGTAAAAAATTAAGATACTCTAATCCTGTCTATTGGTTTACATCAATTCAAGTAATTAAAAAAAAGAAATTAAAAATATTTTTAAAAAAAAGAAATATCGAAACAAGAGATTTTTTTTATCCAATGCATTTACAAAAATGTTTTGTTAACATTAAGGATGTTATTTCTGAAAAATCTTTATATAAAAATTCTTTAAAATATTATCAAAATGGATTGTGCCTACCATCCTCTGCGAATCTCAATTTAGATCAACTAAATTATATAGTGAAAAATATAAAAAATTTCTATGAACTTAGGAATTGATATTTCTTTTTTAAACACTTTAGAACAAAAACAAGGAGTTCATAGATATGCAATCGGCCTAATTAATGAATTATCAAATTTGGAAAATTTAAAGATTCAACTTTACACAAATAATAAAGTTTATAATGATGCTAGAAAAAAATTTTCCTCTAAAAATATTCAAATTTATGAAATTAAAAACAAGTATTTTTTTTTTAAAAGAATATTTGATTACATCCTATTTTGTTTTGGGCTAATAAACATATATTTTTTTAAACTACATTACGTCACAATCAATTTCTTTAACAGAAATAACAAAGATTTAATCGAGTCGAAATCTGACATAATATTATTCCTCAACTCTCAAGAAATTGCCTACAATTTTAGAATTAAAACAATAATTAATTTTCATGATCTCTTGCATAAAAAGTTTCCTGATTTTTTGTCGAAGAAAGAATTAGTATCTCGAGAATATTCATATCATAACTCTGCAAAAAGCGCAGACTACTTGATAGCAAGTTCACTGTTTATGAAAAAGGAATTTTTAAATTTTTATAAATTTATTAAAAAAGATCAAGTTCTAATTATGAGGGAAGGTATAGATAAAAAATTATTTAATTATAAAGATGCTTCTAACGGAAGAAAGATTAAGTTTAAAAACTTTTTATTTTATCCTGCTCAATTATGGAAACACAAAAATCATATTTTGTTACTCAAAGCTTTCAAGGAAGTAAGTAAAAAAAATAAAGGACTGATGTTAATTTTATGCGGATCAAAAAAAAATAATTATACAGAGATAATGAAATTTATCAAAAAAAACAACTTAATCCAAAAAGTAAAATATTTAGGAAATATTTCCCAAGCAAATTTATTATATTGTTATAAAAAATCCTTATTAGTAATCTTACCTTCATTATACGAGTCTAGTAGTCTTGTTGCATTGGAGTCTATCAAAATGAAAAAACCAATTATTTGTTCTGACATTGGACCAATGACCGAATTAAAAAATAAATTTAAATTTATTTATTTTAATGCTCATAGTTATACATCCTTAATTCATTCAATTAAATTTGCTCTTAAAAATAAGAATAAACTTAGAAAATATTCCCTTCAAAATTTAAATAATCTTGATAATTTTTCTTGGAATAGGACAACAGAAGTCTTAAAGAAAAAATTGATAAATTTAGAAAAAAGCTTAATAAAAAATTAAATTTTTTTTAAAAAATTTTTAATTATTGCATTAACAAAAATCAAAATAATTAAAATTTTGTTTTGTTTATTTTTAATTCTAATTTTTGTCTCTTCTTTCAAATGTTCATAAAATGATATACTTGATGAATATCCTCCACTCTGAACTTCACCCACCAGTTCATCAGCTTTAGTAAAACTTCCTTTAAACATGCCTGATTTAATCATTCTTAAATAAAAATCGTAATCTGATGAACATTTAAATTGAGTATCATAATATCCAATTTTCTCAATAATTTCTCTTTTAATATAAAAGCCAGTTGAATGTGATGTTGCAAAATCAAAATTATAATAAATTCTTTTCGGATTATACCCATGTTTAATAATTTCAGTACCAAGATACTTTCTTAAAACAGTTCCAAAAACAAAGTCGCAGTTGTTTTGAAATTGTTTTTTTACATATTCAATTCCATTTGAATAAATAATATCCCCAGAATTGCACATACCAATTATTTTGCCCCTAGATAACTTAATACCTTTATTCATTGCATCGTAAATTCCATCATCCTTTTCTGAAATAATCTTATGAATTTTGTGTTTGTATTTTTCTATAATTTTCAATGTGTTATCATCTGATTTTCCATCAATTATTATATACTCAATTTCATCAAAATTTTTTTGGTTTAAAATTGACATAATTGTTTTTTCTAAATTTTTTTCATCATTTTTAACTACAGTAATAATGCTGAACTTGAATTGAGACATAAATTATTTTAATAGATGCCTATAGATATCATATGAATTTAATAAAAAAAATAATTAAGTATATATTATCCTTAGTGCTTGGTTATGAATACTATGAAAAAAAAATTTTTTTAGAGGGTATTAATTCATCTAAAATACAGAATAGAATTAAAAAAATTAACGATCTATCAGATTTAGAATTTTCTGTATTTTCTCAATGGGGAGATGATGGAATTATCAATTGGCTTATCGAAAATTTAAATATAAAAAAAAAAATTTTTGTCGAAATAGGAACTGAAAATTATAAGGAGTCAAATACTCGCTTCTTGCTAATGAAGAGAAATTGGACAGGTTATTTAATTGAGGGAAATAAAAATTCTACAGATGATATTAAAAAACAAAAAATCTATTGGAAATATGATTTAAATATTATTAATCAATATGTCGATAGAGAAAATATAAATTCTATATTAGGTAAACTCAATTTGCCAAAAGATATAGGTTTGTTGAGTCTTGATATTGACGGTATAGATTATTGGGTCTGGCAAAAAATTAAAATAATTAAACCAGTTATCTTTATATGTGAATATAACGCTGTTTTAGGTGATATAAGATCTCTCACTGTTCCTTATACAAAAAATTTTGATAGAAACAAATATCATCATTCTAATTTAGCTTTTGGAGCATCAATAAAAGCATTTCAAAAATTAGCCACAAATAAAGGTTATGTATTGATCGGAACTAATAGCAACGGTGTAAATGCATATTTTATTAGGAAAGAGTATTTTGTTAAAATTAAAAAAAAGATAAAAAATATTAAAAAATTTTCTTCAAAATTTAGAGAGTCTAGAAGTAACGATAATAGTAAAAGTTTTTTAAGAGGCACTAAAAGAATGAGAGAAATTGAGAATATAAAATTTATTGATTTAGATAAAAAAAAAATAATTTCATTGAAAAAAATTAAAAGAATTTACTCAAATAGTTGGAATAATTCTGATGATTGATATTAAAAAGATTAAAATTGCCTTAAATAAACAAAATAAATCTTATGCAGTTATATTATTTTTTTTATGGTTAATTTTTACTTTTATGGAATTAATTGGCATTACCTCAATACCAATTTTCTTATCACTTCTTTTAGAAAGTGAAAACTCTTTTAAGCTACCTATTTTAAAAGATTACTTACTTTATTTTGGAGATTTAGAAAAAAAAGAAATACTATTATATTTTGTAGGTATAATAATCTTAATTTTTTTAATAAAAAATATATTCTTTGCTTTTCTAGTTTATTTTGAGCAAATGACCGCCAGATCCATTACATTGGATATAAAAAAAAGAACTTTCTCATATTATTTTAGAAAACCATTTAAAGAGCAATTAAATAGTAATAGTTCAGATGTGATTAGAAAAATTACGTTAGACGCAGCAAATGCCGTAACATATGTGAATAGCTCTTTAACTTTATTTTTTCAATTAGTCCTAACATCATCTATAGCTCTTTATTTATTATACATAGACTTTTTTTTGACTATTACTATTTTAATGTTTTTTATTCTAATTCTTTTAACTATTTATTTTTTTTCAAGTAAACGATTGTCACTATATGGTAAACTGAAGCAGAAATATGCGGGAGAGGGAATAAAAATAGTTAATGAGGGAATAAATAATATAAAAGAAGTAATAATTTACAAAAAAATAAATTTTCTCAATTCCTTATATTCGAAATTACAAAAATATCAGCAGGACCAAGTATTAAAAATCAGTATGTTTAAGAGATTGCCCAGGGGTATATATGAGCTATTAACAATAACTTTTATGATGTTTGTAGTCCTATTCAAAATATTTATTAACGAAGAAAGTGTTGAAAGTACAATTGTTTTTTTGACTTTAATTATAATTTCTCTTGCGAGAATATTACCCTCAATTAACCTTATAACATTAAATTTATCTAATATTAAGTCGACCGAGTATTCGTTCAACCTTATAACAAATAATTTTTTTGATTTAAAAAGATTTTATCAGACTGTAGATGGATCAAATTTAAAGGATAATAGTTTTAAATTTGTTAACAATATTAGTTTCAATCAAGTTTCTTTCAGATTTCATCATGATAAGCAATTATTGAATAATATAAGCTTCAAAATTGAAAAAAATTCAATAATAGGAATTTTTGGTGAATCTGGCTCTGGCAAAAGTACAATTTTAAATTTATTAACAGGGTTATTAAAACCTACAAAAGGAAACATTTCGATTGATAAATTTGATTTAAAAGATGATAAGATCAAAGATCTTTGGCAAAATATTATAGGCTATATACCCCAAGATAACTTTTTATTAGATGATACAGTAAAAAAAAATATTATATTTTCAAATAAGTTTGAGGAAGTTAATCAAACTAATTTAGATAAAGCTATTTATCTTGCAAAAATTGATAAATTCATATCTTCCTTAAAAGATGGGATAGAAACTAAAATTGGAGATAGAGGTATCAATATATCTGGAGGACAAAGACAGAGAATAGGTATTGCTAGAGCCTTATATAATGATCCTGAGGTTTTAATTTTTGATGAAGCTACAAGTTCCTTGGATTTTGAGACTGAAAATGAAATATTAGATGAAATTTATGCTATTAAAAATAAGACAATAATTATGATTTCTCATAATTTAGAGTCTTTAAACAGATGTCAAAAAATTTTAAAATTAAAAGATGGAATTGTATCAGATTTAAAATTTAATCAATAAAATGTAATTTTTAATTAATTTTAATAATAATTTATGAAAAAAAAAAAAGTAGTTATTACTGGAGGCGCTGGGGCTTTTGCTAAAAAATTTAAAGCTTTTAATAAAAAATTTCTAATTAAATTTCCAACTAAGTATGAGTTAAATATTTTAAGTTTGTCTCAAATTAAAAATTATATTAAAAAGTTTAAGCCAGATTATCTTATTCACAATGCTGCTCTCTCTAGACCGATGGATATTCATGAAAAAAATATTAATTTAAGTATAAAAAAAAATATTATAGGGACATGTAATATCGTGACAGTTTGTAACGAATATAACGTCAAATTAATTTATTTTTCTACTAATTATGTTTATCCTGGAAAGAGGGGAAATTACAAAGAAACCGATCCTATATTACCATGCAATAATTATGGTTGGTCGAAGTTAGGTGGTGAATGTGCGGTGCAAATGTATAAAAATTCTTTAATATTAAGATTGGCAATAACAAAATATCCCTTTAAACATAAAAAAGCATATACCAATGTTAAAAGTAGTTTTATTTATTATTCAGATGCAGCATCTATAGTTATGAAATTAATTAATCAAAAAGGAGTAATAAATATTGGAGGTAAAAGCCAAACAATATTTAATTTTGTAAAAGATAAAAAAAAAAAAATTTTTCCAATAATTTACGATTCTAAAATTCATTCAAGTTTGATACCAAAAAATTCATCATTAAATTTATTAAAGATGAAAAAATTGATAAAAAAACAAAAATAAGAGATTAAATTATAATGTAATAAATTGATTAAGTATTATGAAAATATTGATAACTGGTGTAGCTGGTTTTATAGGATTTAATTTTGCAAAATATCTTTTAAATAAAAATTTTACAATTTATGGAATAGACAATTTTGATGATTATTATTCAATAAAATTTAAAGTTTTAAGATTAAAAGAATTAAAAAAAAAAGATAATTTTTTTTTCAAAAAAGTTGATATTACAAAAAAAAACGATTTAAAAAAATATTTCAAAAAAAAAAATTTTGATCTGATATTTCATTTTGCTGCCCAGGCAGGAGTTAGATACTCATTAATAAATCCAAAAAAGTATATAAAAGTAAATAAAGAAGGATTTGAAAATATAGTAAAAAACTCTAAGAATTTAAAAAATTTAAAAAGAATTTTTTACGCATCTTCTAGTTCAGTATATGGATCAAGAAAAAAATTTCCATCAAAAGAGAGTTCAAAATTAATTCCCCAAAGTGTCTATGCTCAAACAAAATTGCAAAATGAGTTATTCGCAAAAAAAACTTTAAAAGATAATAAATTTGATTTGATAGGTTTGAGGTTTTTTACAGTTTATGGAGAATGGGGTAGACCAGATATGTTTATTTTCAAGATACTTTTTGCACATAAAAATAATAAAGATTTTTATTTAAATAATTTTGGTAATCATGAAAGGGATTTTACTTACATAAAAGACGTTGTAAAAATCTTAGAAAATTTAATTAAAATTAAAAATTTTAAACACAAAATTTTAAATGTTTGTTCTTCTAGACCTATAAATATCAAAAATTTAAGTGATTATTTGAAAAAAAATTTGAAAATAAAAAAAATTATTGAAATAAAAAAAAACAGTTATGATGTTAATAAGACCCATGGAGATAATAGTTTGTTAAAAAAATATTTAAAGTTAAAAAAATTTACAAATTTTAAAATAGGTCTCAACAAAACAGTTAAGTGGTACTTGAAAAATAAAATATATAAATTGTGATAAAAAAGAAATTATTAATCTACTACCCATCTTTTGAAAGAGGAGGAGTTGAAGAGAACTTGAAAAATTTGATTAATACCTTCAGCTCAAAAGTAGATTTACATCTTATTTCATCTATTTCACAAAAAGATATTAAGGGAATTTCTAATAAGAATTGTAAAATTTATAATGTCAAAAAAAGTCAAATTCTAAATTTTTTACCGTCTAGAATTAATTCTGCTTTATCATCAATGTTTTTACTTTTTAAATTAATTAAAAGACTAAAAAAGAAAAATTTAGTTGTACACTCTATGCAAAGTAATATAGCAGCAATTATAGTTTGCTTTATCGCAAATGCCAAAATAGTGATTAGAAATTCTGAGGATCCTATCTACTCGACAATTTACTCAGAAAATAAAATTTTCTCTTTCTTTATTTTTTTTCTAAAAATAGTTTTTTATAACCTTTGTAATTGTATAGTTACAAACTCATATGGTTCAAAAAAATCCTTAACAAAAATAGTGCTAAATAAAAATAAAATTGTAACTATTTATAATCCTTACCTAAAAAAAATTAATAGGAAAAAATTTAAGAAAAAAAATATAATTATTAATATTGGTAGATTCCGCAAACAAAAAAATCAAATTTTGTTAATTAAAGCCTTTTATGAATTTTCTAAAATACACAAAAAATATAAACTTTTATTAATTGGCGATGGTATTTTAAAAAACAGATTACTTAGCGAAATATCAAATCTAGATTTAAATAACAAAGTTTTTTTACGTGGCTGGACAAATAATACCTTGAAATATGTTAAAAATGCCAAATTGTTTGTTTTTACATCATTATATGAAGGTTTGGGAAATGTATTAATAGATGCAATAAATTATGATGTCCCATGTATCTCAACTAATTGTAAGAGTGGTCCAAAAGAAATACTATTAAATGGAAAAGGTGGGACCTTGTCAAAAAATAATGATGTTTACGATCTATCACAAAAAATGATTTATTGTATTAAAAATTATAGTTTAGCAAAAAAAAAAAATAATATTTCAAAAAAACATTTAAAAAGATTTTTAATGAATGATAGGTCAAAAGATTATCAAAAATTGTTAATCAAATATATAAATTAGTGATATGCCAGTAAGCATCATAATGCCTTTTTTTAAAAAGAGAGATTTTATCGAGTTATCACTGAATTCAGTGTTGAGTCAAACTTACCAAAATTTTGAGATAATAATTATTTATGATGATGAAAATCAAGATGACTATGAATTTATTAAGAACTTCGAAAAAAAAGATAGAAGAATAAAGATCATTAAAAATGTTAAGAATTTAGGAGCTGGATTATCAAGAAATATTGGAATAGCAAATTCGAAATTTGAGCTTATAGCTTTTTTAGATTGTGATGATCTGTGGGAAAAAAATAAATTAAATGATCAAATAAATTTTATGAATGAAAATAATTACGAATTTTCATTTACATCATACGATATAATCAACAATGAAAATAAAATAATTGGAAAAAGGATTGCAAAAAGATACTTAAGTTTTAATGATTTAATTAAATCTTGTGATATTGGTTTATCAACAGTCATGATGAAAAAAAAATTGATTGATGATAATTGTAAATTTGTATCCTTAATTACCAAAGAAGATTATGTTTTGTGGTTAAATTTAGCTAAAAAAAATATAAAGTTTTACGGATTAGATCGTTCATTAACTCAATGGAGAAAATCAGAAAACTCTCTTTCCTCAAGTACATATCAAAAGTTACTAGATGGATTTAAAGTTTATAATAAATATATGAGATATAATAAAATTCTTTCATTTCTGTACCTTTTTAGACTATCTTTTAATTACCTTCTTAAAAAATAAAAAATGACTAATATTTATTTTGTATTATTTATAATTTTGGCATTACTGTATCTATATTTTTCAAAAAAATTAATTGCTAAAAATATTGATAAGCCTCATCAAAAATTTGCAACAGATTTTATCCCACCACTATTAGGTGGATATTTTTTAATTTTAGTAATTTTATTTGATATTCAATTAAGCTGGATGCAAAAAATACTTTTTTTCTCAATCTTTTTACTTGGTACATCCTCAGATTTTAAAATTATTAATTCACCTAATATTAGATTGATATTACAAACTTCTATAGTTTTATTTTTCATAAATTTATCAAATTTAAGTTTACAAGATACTAGAATTGATTTTTTAGATTTTTTGCTAAAAAATTTCCTATTTAATTTATTTTTTTGCACCTTTTGTGTAACAATCTTAATAAACGGATCCAATTTTATTGATGGATTAAATGGCCTTGTTACAGGATATTATATAATAGTTTTTTTAATTTTGCATAGTATTGGAATTTCTTATGAATTTGTAGACAATGAGTTACCTAAATTTTTAATTTTTGTATTAACACTGTTGTTTATATTAAATTTATTTAACAAGATTTATTTAGGTGATAGTGGATCATATTTAATAGGTTTTTTTACAGGGACATTTCTTATTAGTATTTACTCAAATAACTCTTATTTATCACCTTTTTTTATAATTTTATTGATTTGGTACCCTTGCTTTGAAAATTTGTTTTCTCTTACTAGAAAGTTTAATTCTAATGTATCCCCGTATAAACCTGATAATTTTCATTTACATCAATTAATTTTAGATAAAGTTTTAGAAAAAACTGAATTACAAAAAAATAAGGCAAATAACCTTACATCTTTTTTTATATTAACTTATAATTTTTTGGTTATTTTCATCGCGTCATTTAATTATTCAAATACAAAATTTCAAATATTTATTTTATTTTTCAACATATTATTCTATTTAACGATTTACTTTCTTTTGAAAAAAAAGAGTTAGAAATTTTTTTTTTTAGCTAAAAAATTCTGAACAAAGATATTAAAAAATTTAGATAATTCATGTAAGACTAATATAAATAATGATAATTTACTAATATGATTTAAAATTCCAATATACATAAAATCATTTTGACTATACGCAATTGTATAAAATGCTAAAAAATTTGTAGAAAGCAAGATTAATATAAGGATTAATTTTTTTATTAAATTTATGTTATCTGTCAAGTAAGGTATGGTCATAATTAAAAATATTAACCTATAATCAAAACTTGAAAAAAAAATAAATGAGCAACAGTAAATGCTTGAACCAGCCAAAAATAATTTATTTTTTAAGTTGATAAAATCTACAGTCCTTTTTTTTTTATTTTTAATTAAAAAAAATAAAAATAATAATAAAGAAAAAAACAAAATAAAAAAGTAACCTATAATAAAATAAAGATTATTCATTTCGATATTATTTAATCCGACTCTCTCTAGACTTTTAAAAAATCCTAAAATTATTGGTCTTATTCCAAAAGTAAGCCCAGTATTAAAAGTGGAGTGAGTGTTATAAAAAAAATATTTTAAATCACTTAATAATATAAAGAATACTAATAATATGCCTAAGATCGATAAAAATACTTTTTTCTTATTTTCAAAATTAATGACAAAACTAAAAATAGGGAAGAGTTTTAAAATTGAGGCAGTTACAAGAATTAATAAGCTTAAAAAGAATTTTTTTTGAATACATGCTATAAAAACTAAAGAAAAAATTAATAAATCAGTATTTCCTCGTTCTAATGCTAAAATACTGGAGGCAGAAAAAGCTGCCAAAATTACTAAAATTTTACCAATTATATTTTCTGTTAATTCAATTATTTGAATAACACAAAAAATAAATAAACTAATGTAAAGAAAAACAAATATCTTAAAATTTATTTCATTTATCAAATTTAAATATTTAGATATATAAAACCATATTATTGGAAGATTAAAAGGTCTTTTCCAAGGATCGTATTCGTGATTAATATAAGGATCCAAACCTTTTTCAATTGTTAATGGTAATGCTTGATAACTCCTAAAATCAGCAAATGATGGCGTAAGGTGGTCAATATTATAGAAACTAAAAATTTTCAAAAAAAAATTTGTGTCTGAAAATAGAACAATTGATCCAGATAATGTTGTAATAATTAAAACTTTAAAAATTGATTTTGTATTTAAAAAAATCATCCAAATAATAAATTAGTTTTTTTTATATGAATATATATATTGTAAAAGTATGATTTTTCCGAGTTTTTCCATAATCATTCCAATATTTAATGAAAAAAAAAATATTGTTGGTTTATTAAAAAAAATAATACCATTAATGAGAGGTTTAAAATATGAAATAATTATAATAGATGATAGTTCTACTGATGGATCTCAAAATGTTATTGAAAAATTCATTGAAAACAAAAGGTACATTAAATTAATAAAAAGAACTAAATATCCCAGAGATCTATCTTTGTCATGTATTGAAGGATTTGAAAAAAGTAAAAATAAATTGATTTTAGTAATGGACGGAGATGGTCAACATCATCCAAAATATATAAAGCGAATGGTAAAAAAAATGAGGAATCAAAATATAGACTTTGTTATTGGAACAAGAAATTTATTCTCAGTCAAATTTGAAGGATTAAGTTTTTTAAGAAAAACAAGTTCTCAATTAATAATAATTTTGATTAATTTTCTATTTGGGAACATTACGAAAGATCCAATGAGTGGTTTCTTTATTTTTAGAAAAAAAATTTATTTAGAAAATAAACATAAACTTTTTAAAAAAGGATATAAAATTTTATTTGATTTAATCACTTCTAAAAAAAATCTAAGTATTTCAGATATAGATATTAAATTTCTCCGTAGAAATAAGGGCCAAAGTAAGATGAGTTTTAAAATTATATTTATTCTTGTTTTTCAAATAATTTTTAAATTAGTTAAAAAATAAGATGAGAAAAAAAATTATATTTTTTCATCCCTATTCAGTTTATGGTGGAGCAGATCTCTCAATATCAAAACTTATAGATACCACACCAAATGAATATGAAATTGATTTTTTAACTTTTTCCAAAAATCCAAAGATTAGATTTTACACAAAAAGAAAAATGAAAATTAAGAGGATAAAAAAAATTAATTTTATATTTTCAATTTTTGAATTAAGAAAATTATTAAAAAAAGAGCTCAAAATTTTTGATAAGATTATATTATTATCTAACCAAAACTTTGCAAATATTTTATCCTTAATTTCTAGCATTAACCTAAAAAAAATAAAAAATATATCATTTGAAAGAAATCATATTTCTGAATTTGATCATTCAGATAAATGGATTACATTTTTTAAAAATATAATTATCAAATTTTTAATTAAAATATGCTACAGATATTCAGATATTTTAATAGGAAATAGTAAAGAGCTCTGTAAAGATTTACAAAAATATTGCGATAAAAAAGTTTTAAATTTATATAATTTTTATAAGTTTAATGAGATAAGAAAAAAATCGAATTTTAAAAAAAGAAATATTAAATTCAAAAATAATATTATTATTAATGTTGGAAGGTTAGTTGATCAAAAAAATCAAATTCTCTTATTGAAAAGTTTTAAGATTTTAAACAATAAAAATAAAAAAGTAAATTTACTATTAATAGGAGATGGAAATAAGAAAAAAGATTTTAAAAATTATATAATTAAAAATAAATTAAATAGAAATGTTCAAATTATAAGTGGTGTTAAAAATTCTTTACCTTATATTAAGAAAGCAGATTTATACGTTTCAACATCAAAGTATGAAGGATTCCCAAATGTAATAATTGAGTCATTAACCCTCAATGTGCCAATCATTTCTACATATTATAAGTCAGGATTAACAGAAATAATACTTAATGGAAAAGGAGGTGATTTAATTAAAAATAATAATCCATCAAAAATAGCAAAAAGAATACTTTTGTTTTTCAGTAAAAAAAGTTTTTTAATGAAAAAAACTGTTTTATCTCAAAAAAAACTACAAAGATTTAATTATGAAATTGGAAGAAAAAATTTCCAAAAAATAATTAATAACCTATAGAATAGTTTTTGTTAAAGCTAAGTAATGATTAATTAAAGTAAATTTTTTAATATCTTTTTTCATTTTTATTTTTATATTGAGTTTTTCAATTTCATTCGACCTAATTAAATTTTCAAAACTATCAATAAAACTTTTTTTGTTGTTACTTTGAAATACAAAACTATTAATCCTATCTTTTAATAATTCTTTTGGTCCAGTCTCACAATTTGAGGAAAGAATAACCGTGTTGTTCATAGCGGCCTCAATTATAACGAATCCTGGATCTTCCCATAAAGAAGATAATACAAAGCAAAATGAATTTTGAAGATATTCATTAATATTCTTTTTATGTCCATGCAAGAAAACCTTACTGTTTAAATTTTTGGAGTTAATCAGCTTTTTCAAATTTTCTTTTTGATCACCATCTCCAAGAATATGTAAAGAAAGTGTTTTATAATTTTTTTCTAGACTAGAGAAACAATCAATTAAAAATGAAAAGTTTTTCTGTTTTGTAAGTCTACCGATTGCTATAATTTTATTTTCATTATTTAAATTTTCTTTAATTTCTTTTTTTGAAATCCTAAAGTTTTCTAAATTTATTATTGGGTCAAATAAAACCTCTATTTTTTCTTTTGAAAAAATTTTATTATTTATTAATTCATCAGCCATCGAAGATGTTGGTGTGGTCACTTTGTAAATTTTATTAGAAATAATTTTCCATAAAAATTTTCTTAAAATATTTAATCTTGGTTTGCCTGAGATTCTCAAAATAAATTTAGTTTCAAAATTAAAGAAATATAAGAGAATAAGTGGAAGAGCAGTATTTAAATGAATTATGAAATATTCTGGTTTATTTTTTTTCAGCATATTTAGCAAAGGAATGAAACTTATTAAAAAAATACAGAAAAAAGAAATTCTACTTAAAAAAAAACCTTTATCTGAAAAATTTAAAGAAAATTTAAATTTAAAAAGATTTAAAAAAACTAATTTATAATTTTGATAATTTTTTTGATAATCAGACCATTCATTAAATAAACTTATGATTGTTGGTTCAATAGTTCCTTTGGAATATTTTTTGAGCGAAATTGCAGAGTTGATTACAGCAATAGGTGTTGCTATTTTAGAAATAAATGGAGCCCAATAAAATACTTTGATCATAAATTAAATTAATATAATTAATATTAATACATGATTAAATATTACAATTATATAATTTATATAATTTCTCTTTTTTTATCTAAGTTGTTCATATACAAAAAAGTTGGAATATATAATTTATTTATAAAATTATCATTTGGTAATTTTAAATATTCTATTTATGGAGTTAAGTTATCAAATAAGGATAAAAAAGATAATACCTATAGATACTGCATAGGTGGTGCCTATGGAAATAATTATGCTGAATATCTCAAGTTTTATAAAAGTAATTTTATATTCTTAGACATTGGTTCAAATATTGGACTATATTCTTGCATTGCCTCAAGAAATAAAAATTGCAAATATATTTACTCCTTTGAGCCTGTTAAAAAATTATGCAATGAAATTTATAAAAATTTTAAATTAAATGGTGTAAAAGGAAAAGTCTTAAAACTTGGTATTAGTAAAAAAAATGGATTACAAAATATTTATTTTAGGCCTGAACACACAGGAATGTCATCTTTAATCAAAAAAAAAAATAAAGATTTTTCAAAGATTTTAAAATGTAGATTTGTTAATAGCAAAGGTTTGAATAAGATTATTAAAAATAAAACACGTAATTATTTGGTTAAAATTGATGTGGAGGGACTAGAAAAAATTGTTTTAAAAGAATTAGCAAAAACCAAGTTTTTTAAATTTGTAAATAGTTTATTAATAGAAATAAATAATTCTGATGATATTGAGAAAATAAACAAAATGCTGAAAAAAAAAAATTTTTATTTGTTTAAAGATTTTAAATCTAATCTTACAAATGATTACCTATTTATTAGAAATGAAATTTAAAAATTTAAATATTAATTATAAAAAACCAAAAGGAATAGTTTTAATTTTATTTATCTTGTTTATGACTATTTTAGTGAGTTTTGATTTTTTTAAAAATGTATTTAGCATTATTAAATATAACAAAGATGAGAGGATAATTAGAAATTCAAAATTTTGTGAAGGAGACTCTCAAGGTTTCGTTAGTTATTTAAATAAAAACTACAATTTTGGAACAAACCCAATTTTACTCAATAATACAATTTCTCCTCTTTCCGACTGGATCTATTTTGATTTTAAAAAAGAGCAAAGCAAGAGTGAGTTAATATTACTAAACTATGAAGAAACTCAAACTATTAAAACTGAATTTAAAAATTCTAGATTTATAGCTCGAAAATTACCCCCTTTGCTTAGAGAAATAAAAGGGATTAATATTTCCTTTGAAGATGAGCTAAACATAGATAAAACTTTTGTGGTAAATCTATATAAAGTTCAAAATAAAAAAAAAGAAAATCTGACTTCCAATCAAGTTTTGTTAAAAAAAGGTCTTAATAATAAATTCATTGATTTATCATTGAATGACTCTGAGGGCAGAAAATTAAGAAGTTATGAGATTGAGATTAAACCTTTTAAAAAAGGTATGATAAAAAATGTAAATTTAATTATAAATAATCAAATTAAATTAAGCGATTACCAAATAATTGAGAAAAAACAGAATTGTTATTTTTTGAGAAAAAATGATTGAAATTATTAATATTATATTGTTTCCATTAGCACTAATAATATTTTTTCAGAACCATCTATTCGCTAAATTACTAAAAAAAAGATTTGGAAAAGAAAATAGTCATTTTGACTATTATATATTGAATTTATTTATTATTTTAAATTTGATATTGTTAGTCTCATTATTTAATTTTGATATTGAATTTACTATAATAATAATCTCAATATATTTTATCTTAGTTAATATTTTTAATTTTAATTTTAAAATTATTTCTAAATTTATTTTTAGTCTATTAATATTAATAATAATATTTCAAGTTTTAAGCATATATATTGTTGCTAACCCAGATTTAGGTTGGGATGGTAAATTTCATTGGTATAAAAAGGCTCTCAATTTTTACCAAAATATGGGTTTTGAAAACTTATCGAATTTACCTAAATATGAATATCCTCATTTTGGTGTATATTTGTGGGCATTTTTTTGGTCTATAAATCCATTAAACTTTGAATATTTTGGCAGGCTTTTCTATTTATTTCTCTATCTTTTATCAATATTTTCAATTGTAGATTTACTTAACAACAAAAATTTAAAATTAATTTTATTTATAACCTTATCGTTAATAACTTTTAATTTTAATCATTTTACAGGAAACCAAGACATATTGGTTTTTTCTTTTGTAATTTTTTTATCAAGATATTTATATCTAATTTACGAAAAGAAAGAGCAAACTTTATTTAATCTTATACTTTTTATATTAATCAATAATATTATTCTATGGATTAAGTATGAATGTATAGTTTATGTAATATTATCTTATTCAATGTTGTTAATTTATAAATTGTTTAAAAAAGATTATAAGTATTTTCTCTTAATTTTTTTCTCATTTTTATTTACTTTAATTTTTAAATTGAGCATATCTCAATTTTATCAAATTAATCTGAATGCATCTTTTCAATTTTCTGGCGAATACGATTTATTTAAGTTATTTGATATAAACTTATTCTTTTATAAATTTTACATAATATTTAAATATTACTTTTTTTCTTTATTTAAGAATCCAGTAATATTAATTGGATATATAAGTTTAGCTTTAATTCTATTACAAAAAATAAAAATATCATTAACAAATGTTTTTTTATTTATTTTATTCAATTTATCATCATTCTTAATATTTTATATAATACAAATAGATTTTGAATGGCATGTAGCTTATGGGATTGATAGACATATTTTACAATACTCAGGTTTTTCAATTTTGTTTCTAGTGGTTTTCTTTAACAAAATATTTAAAAATTAATGGAAAAAAAAAGACCCTTAGTCAGTATAATAATAACCAATTTTAATAAAGAAAAATATATCTATCAGACAATTAAATCTGCAATAAATCAAAAATATAAAAAATCTGAAGTAATAGTTATTGATAATTTTTCAAGTGATAATTCATGTAAGATTATTTCGAAATTTAAAAATGTTAAATTACTTTTCAATAATCAAAAAAAGACAGGGGCTTTAAATCAAATTAAATCGATTGAAATTGGTCTAAAAAATTGTAGAGGAAGTATAATTTGTTTACTAGATGGAGACGATATATTTGATAAAAACAAAGTTTCTCAAGTAGTAAATTATTTTGTTAATAACTCAAATTATAACGCAGTGCTAGATTTACCAATTATTTTTACAAACATAAATAAATCTACTAATTTCAAATATGATAAAAAAAGAAAAACAAAATCATCAATATGGCCAACAACATTTCCTACCAGTACAATAAGTGTTAGAAAAGATTATCTTAGAAAATGTATTAAAGTTTTCAAAAAAAATAAATTTGAAAACTTAGAAATAGATTTTAGATTATGTTGCTTATTTTCTATTATTGGAAATAATTATAATATACTTCGTAAAAAATTGACTTATTACAGACAAGTAGAAGATGGAATAATGTCAAATTATAAGAAATTTGGAAAAAATTGGTGGATTAAAAGATCTGAGGCTTTTAACTTTTTTTTTTATTCAAAAAAAAAATATAAAAGACAATATTCATTTTCTTTAGACTTTTTTGTGACAAAAATAATTTCAAAAATTTTAAAATGGACTTAAAAAGCGCTCATTTAAGTAAATTTAGGATTCCATTAATTCTATTCTCTACAATAATCGTTGGCTTTATCTTAAATGAAGACTCACTTGGAGGTGCAAAAAATGATTTTTATTCTCAACTTGAAAGAACGTTCTATCTAAAAGAAGATTTGCTTTATCATTTTTTTAATTATGATGATTTGGAGAATAGACACTCTCCTATTTTTTTAGTTTTTTCATCAATTATTTTAAGTTCTTTTGAAAATGTTGATTTTTTAAGAGTTATACACTTATTTATACCAATATTAATTTATTTTTTTTTTTATAAGTGTTTAAAAATTAGATTTAATAAAATTGATAGTTCTAAACTAGCTTTTATCTCATCTTTAATATTTATATCTCCAACTATAAGGTCGTATTCTATTTGGCCAGATAGTTATATTTATGGATTATTATTTTTTATAATTTCAACCTATTATTTCTTATTACACAGATACCAAAGATACAATTTTATAAATATATTTTATAATGTTTTTTATCTATCTATATCCTCATATTTCATGCCAATTTTTTCTATTTTCTCTCTTTATTTTTTTTTCAACTTTACTAAATTTTTTTTAAAAAAAAAATTCTTCTACAAAATACCAATTGTAATTTTTCTTAATCTTTTATTAGCTTTTCCAGCTTTTTACTATATCTTTTATTTAGATATAAATTTTTTAAGGTCAACAGGTGAATGGGGATTAACGGAAAAAACTTTTTCTTTTTTAAATTTTTCAAATAAATTTTTTTATTCTTCAAGTATAATATTTTTTCATCTCATACCAATTTTTTTTATTTTTCTCGATAAATTTAAAATCTCTAAAAATATTATTAAAAGCAAAAATTTTATTTTAATTTTTTTATTTCTTACTATTACGTATTTTTTTTCTAATTACGAAAATATATATGACAATTTAGGTGGGGGTGGTATTTTTTATAGAATTTTTAATGAA
>CACIKE010000003.1 GCA_902587155.1 uncultured Pelagibacteraceae bacterium
GTAATGAAATGTCACTTGTCCCATGGCTAATATTAAAAAAAACTTCTAACTATTGTGTATCTGTTGCTGATAATAATGTTGCTAAAACAACCGCGATGTTAAAAGATAGAAAATTAAGTAAAGTTTCAATTATAGGTGGTGAATGTGCAACTCCTGGAGTTATTGCTCTTATAGGTTTAGCAAACAATCCAAAAGCTAGAAAATCATTAAATTTGAATGAAGATTCTAACATTCTTGTCATAGGATGCGAAGGAAATGCAGATGTTAAACTTTACAAACAGCTGTTATCTAAAGGTAGAAAATAATATTTATATGACCAAAAATGCAATAGCTTGGATAAGGGAAGACTTTAGAATAGAACATAATCCTGCTCTTTCATATGCTACGCAAAATCATGAAAATGTTATTGCTTTATTTATTTATAATAAAGCCGATTTTGATAGCAAAAGAGAAGCCCAAAAGTGGTGGTTGTTTAAATCTTTAGAAATATTTAAATCTGAATTATCTAAATACAGAATAAATCTCCAAATATTAGCAGGTGATGAACTAGATATATTTTCCAAAATTAAAAAAAAAGATGACGTTTCAATATATTGGAATAAAATTTACGAACCTGATGTAATTGCAAAAGGAAAAAAGATTAGAGATGTTTTCTTGAAAAATGAAGTTGAATTTAAATATTTTAAAGGAAATATTCTAAATGAATTTCAAGAAGTTACTAAAAATGATGGAACACCTTTTAAAGTATTCACTCCTTTCTGGAGAAATGCTGAACAAAAATATTTAGGTTTACCACCAAGTAAAAATTATATTGTAAAGAAAAAAACGAAAGTAATATCTTTCTTCAAAAATTGTGTTGAACCAAAAAGTATTTTACCAAAAAAAAGTTGGTACAAAAAATTTGAGAATTATTGGAAAGTATCAGAAAATGATTCAAAAAAAGTTCTTAACAATTTGATTAATGATAAGATTAAAGAATATGGTTCGGCTAGAGATTTTCCTTCAATAGAGGGCACATCAAAGTTATCTCCTTATATCAAACACGGACAAATACATGTAAGCACGATTTGGAAAAAATGTAACGAGATTAAATCTAAAGGCATTGGTTATAGAAAATATATTAACGAACTTGGTTGGCGTGAGTTCTCTCATAGTTTGATTAATTATTTTCCCGAGTTTTTAAAAGGAAATTACAGAAAAGAATTTGATAAATTTCCTTGGGTAAAAAATGAAAAATTTTTAAAAGCATGGAAATCAGGGATGACTGGTTATCCAATTGTTGATGCTGGAATGAGAGAATTATATGAAACTGGTTGGATGCATAATAGGATTAGAATGGTGGTTGGTTCTTTTTTAGTAAAACATTTGAGAATTAATTGGACCGAGGGTGAAAAGCATTTTAGAAATTGTTTGCTTGATTTTAATAAAGCTAATAATGTAGCTCAATGGCAATGGGTTGCAGGTTGTGGAGCGGATGCAGCTCCATACTTCAGGATTTTTAATCCTATTCTTCAAGGTGAAAAATTTGATAAAGAGGGAAAATATGTAAAAAAATGGATACCAGAATTAAGTAAAGTTCCTCAAAAATTTATTCACAAACCTTGGGAAATGGAAATGAAATATCAACAAGCAATCAATACAATTATAGGAAAAGATTATCCAAAACCAATAGTGATACATGAAGAAGCGAGAGCTTCTGCACTTAAAGCTTTTCAAAGTTTAAAAAAAAATTAGACCTCTCCTAAAAAATGATGAATGATGGTTCTTGTTTGTGGGTTTAATCGGTGCTCAAATAAATAAATACCCTGCCAAGTTCCAAGTAATAATTCTCCATTTTCAACACTAAGAGAAATTTGATTATTGGTTAAACTTGATTTTATGTGTGCAGGCATATCGTCTTTGCCTTCAGTTGTATGAATATATAACTTATTATCCATTGGTGCGATTTTATTAAAATAATTGATTAAGTCAGTCTGGACATCAGGATCTGCATTTTCTTGAATTATTAAAGAGGCACTAGTGTGTTGAATACTTAAATTAAGTATACCATTTTTAAATTTATTTTTCTTGATCCAATTAATTGTTTCATCGGTGAATTCGTATAATTTTTGTCCATTGGTATTCACTTTAAAGTTATTAAATTTTTGTATCATAAATTAAAGTTTGAGGATGTTAGCTCATAAAGACGGCTAATTGTACGATTAAAAGGCTCTTTTAGTGATTCAGATGACGTTAATTCGTCTAGATTTTTTTCAGCAGTGACTGCAATTGGTATTTTCTTATCATAAACTATATCAACTAAAGTTATGAAACGGTGTTGTTGGTTAGAGTTTATGTCATCAAACTTTGGTATTTTATCAATAACTATAAATTTAGACACTTTAGCTATTTCAAGATAATCTTCAGCTCCCAAATTTTTGTCACATAACTCATCAAATGTAAATCTGACAACTCCTTCATAGAATTCTTTAATTAGAAATTCTCTTCCTTTAATATCAAGACTTTGAGTAGTTTTTTTTCTATCCTTTGAAATAATTCTAAAGAATTTATTCATTTTAAAATTACTTTCTTGGTTAAGTGGGGAGAAATATCTATCATTTTGATTTTCTTTTGATTTTCTATAATCATCCTCAATAACAAGTTCATGTTCGAGTGTCTTTTTTTTCATGATCTCAATAAAAGGTTTAAACTGATCTCGTTGGAGACCATCCTTATATAAATCAGAAATTTGAATATTAGAGGTGACAATTATTTTTATGTTCTCACTAAATATTTTATCAAATAATTTACCTAGTATCATAGCATCTACTATATTGGTAACCTGAAACTCATCAAAATAAATTAACAAAGCTTTTGATTTTAAGTCTTTAACAAATAAATTAATAATATTTTCATCTTCCTTGTTTTTATTTTCATGAACAAAATCATGAAAATTTAACATAAACTCATTAAAATGAAGTCTTAGTTTTTTTGCAGAAATAAGATCATAAAAAAAATCTAAGATCATTGTTTTTCCTACACCAACTCCCCCATGAAGATAAAATCCTTTTTTATAATTTTCTTTTTTAAATAGATGAAAGATCGAAGAATAAAAATTTTTATTATGAAAATCTTGAAGTAATTTAATTGTCTCTATTTGGTTTTGATTAATTTCTAAATTTTTTGAATTACAAAATGATATAAATTTTTCCTCAAGATTTTTGGACATCAATTTTTTTTTGATTTAAAATCAATACCATACTCTGATCTTGGACCTTTCCTCAAGCCAAATGGACCAGAGATAAATATAGTCATTGGTTTAGTTCCAGGCTCTAAATCAACTCTATGATATGCGTTGGCAGATCTAAATCCAATATAACCGGGTCTTCTCCAAAATTTTCCTTTCTTAGTTGTTTCCCAATAACCACCTCTAATTACAATTGTGATATATGGAAAAAGATGATTATGTACTCCCTCACCGTGATCATCGGCTAACATTTCATGAATAAGTATATTAAACGGGAACCATTTTGGCCTATGTCTGAAAATTAAATAATATCTATTCATCCAAGGTTTTGCTAAGTCAAATCTTGGATGTGAAGGTCCTCTATCTAGAACAACTTTTTTTCTACCCAACTTATCTAATAATTTCAAAAACATTAGTTCAGTTTAATTATAGCATTATCTTTTGCTAAATATAGATTTTGGTTAGAAATAAAAGGGCGTGAAATTTTATCTTTATCAATTTTCAAAGTTGAAATAGTCTTACCAGATTTTATATCAATCACTAATAATTTTCCTATGTTTGTAGATAAGTATATATTTTTTAAACCAACTATGAATCCTGTGGGTTTAATCTCTTTTCTTTTTTTAGGTTTAAAATTATTAAACACATCAGTAACTTTAATAATATTTCCTGTAATTTTATCTATCACAATCAAATAACCCTCTAAGGAGACAGAGATAATAAAATTATCAATTACAGTTGGTCTTAAATTTGAATTTACACTATTTTCCCAATTGAAACTGCCAGATTTGATATCAATTGAAAAAAATTGATTTTTATTGTTTGAGAAAAATAAGTCTTTGTTATCAGTTATAATGTCTGATGTTTCCAATGAAAAAGCAGATTCATATAAGACATCACTTTGGGTAGGAAGTTGCCAGAGTAGTTCGCCATCCATTATTCCCACCGCACTTATATCTCCTAAAGAATTATTGAAATAAATAACATCTTTCACAATCACCATTGATAATCTTTTTTGAGATCTTATTAATGCTGATTCTGTCTGAAAATTCCAAATTTCTTGTCCATTTTTCAAAGAATAACATCTAAGTGTATTAGTAAAATCAATTATAAAAAAACGATCCTTATAAATTTTTATTTCCGAATTAAATGGAGCTGAATTATTTTTAGACCAAACCAGATCTCCATTTTGTAGATTTAACATATAATATTTTGATAAATTATCAGCAATTATCAAAAATTTATCATCATTTGCAAACTGTAAGATCGGATTAGATTTTTTTTCTGATTTAGTATAATAATTTTTTTTCCATATCAATTTTGATCGCTCATCAAATTGTAAAACTGTTCCTTTATCATCAAAAAAAATTATATTATCTTTATTAAATGAAATTTCAGGTTCAAATTGATAAAAATTCTCAATTTTAGAAAATTTATATTTCAAAGATTTCTTTAAAGACCCATCAAAATTTACTCTTCCATCATTGTTGGTAAATTTTTTCGATAAATTGTTTTTTGAAAAACTTTTACTTAGGTTCAAATTAATATTAGTGTTTAATTCTTGACTCAACGCTACTGGGTCATCGAAAATTTTTTCAAATTTTTGTTTCTCAATTTCTTTGATAGTTTCTACAGTCCAGAATTTTGAGTTTTTGTTTAACGAACAACCAGAAAAAAAAATGATTATTAATAATAGTTTGAAAATTTTATTCACTTAAATCTCTATTAAGTCTTTTTCGAGCCTCTAATTGAATTTCTTGATTAGCGTTTTCTAAGTTTATGATTTGATTAAAAAATTCTTTTGATTTTTGCATTTCATTTTTTGAGTAAAAAAATTCTGCCATCAAATATAATGCATGAGATTTCCAAACACTTTCTGATTTTATTACTGGATTTAAAATATTCAATAAATCATTCTCATTGCTGTCGTCTGCATTATAAAGTGCTTTTTTATATATATTTAAATTTTTAATCTCATTATCCAATGAGGTTTCGTTGATAATAACATCAAATAATTCGTTGATTGTGTTTTTTTCATTAATCAAATTATTATCTATTATGAAATATAAAGATAAAGGTGAATAAGTTGAATTTTTTTCATTAACTATTTGTATTAAATCTTTAGCTGTTTTTTCCTTATTACTCTCAGAATAATTTATAGTTATTGAATTAAAAGAGTCTGAAATCTTAATTTTTTTTCTATCCTGATATTCTCCAAAAGCAAAATAACTAATTAAAAGTATAACGATAAAACTTAAGCCTGAAATTATTTTTTTTTTATTGTGGATAAAAAAATTTTTTATTTTTTCATTTCTCGTGTTTGTATTTATTATTGATATATCCTCGTCCATATCTAAATCATATTTCTTAAAACATATTGAAGTATTCCACCATTTTTATAATATTCCAATTCATTTTTGGTATCAATTCTGCAAAGGGTATCTATTATTTTTACGTCTCCTGATGCGTATTTAATCTCAACTTTTACTTTGTCAGATGGATTAATTCCCTTTTCAATATCTACTACACTAATTAATTCAGAACCTAATAAATTCAGATTTTTTCTGTTCATATTTTCTGTAAATTGTAATGGCAATATTCCCATCCCAATTAAATTAGATCTATGTATTCTTTCAAAACTCTCTGCAATTACTACCTTAACTCCTAGTAATTTTGTCCCTTTTGCAGCCCAATCACGAGAAGAGCCTGTGCCATATTCTTTACCACCTATGACAACTAAATCGGTTCCTCTTTTTTTATACTCCACTACTGCATCATAAACTGACATAACTTTTTCCTCAGGGTATAATTTTGTAAAACCACCTTCAGTTCCAGGAGCCATTTCATTTTTGATTCTTATGTTTGCAAATGTACCCCTCATCATTACCTCATGATTTCCACGTCTTGAGCCATATGAGTTATAGTCCTTTGGAAGAATTTGATAATTCATAAAGTATTCACCTGTTGGGCTATCTTTTTGAATGTTACCAGCTGGAGAAATATGATCTGTAGTAACCATGTCACCTAATATCAATAATGGTCTAGCATTTTTAATCTCTTTAAAACCTTCTGGGTCGTCACTAAGATTTTCAAAAAAAGGAGGTTTTTTTACGTAAGTAGAATTTTCATCCCAATTATAAATACTACTCTTCTCTGTTTTGATTTCTTGCCATTGTTTTGGTCCCTCGGAAACATTTGAATATCTTTTAACAAACATATCTGCATTAAGAGAAATCTTCAATGTATCCTCTATTTCTTTGTTTGAAGGCCAGATATCTTTTAAAAAAATATCTTTACCATTATTGCCTTTTCCAAATGAGTCTTTGATTAAATCAAATTCCATATGACCAGCAAGAGCATAAGCTACAACAAGAGGTGGGGAGGCTAGATAATTTGCTTTAATGTGAGGTGAAATTCTACCTTCAAAGTTTCTATTACCTGATAAAACAGAGACTGCATACAAATTTTCTTTTTGAATAGCATCAACTATATTTTCTGCTAAAGGTCCTGAATTACCGATACAAGTTGTACATCCATAACCAACCAAATTGAATCCTAATTGATCTAAATATGTATTTAGACCTGCCTTTTCTAAATAATCAGTTACTACTTGAGATCCAGGAGCTAAAGATGTTTTAACCCATGGTTTAACATTCAATCCTAATTCAACAGCTTTTTTTGCAAGTAGTCCAGCTCCAATAAGAACATTTGGATTAGAAGTGTTCGTACATGATGTTATTGCTGCAATTAGTATTGAACCATCCTTAATTTCGTAATCTGTATCTTTTACCTTAGAAATTTTATAATCATTTTTATCTGTAGCTTCTTTAAAAACTTTTTTAAAATTGCTTGATGCGTCAGTTAAAAGAACTTTATCTTGTGGTCTTTTAGGGCCTGAAATTGTTGGAACTACAGTGGACATATCTAAAGAGATTTTATCAGTGAATTCAATTTCATCACTTGCCCACAATCCTTGTTCCTTCGCATACTTTTCAACAATCGCGACTGTTTCTTTATCTCTTCCAGAAAATTCTAAATATTTTAAAGTTTCTTCATCTATTGGAAAGAATCCGCATGTAGCTCCATACTCTGGTGCCATATTAGCAATTGTTGCTCTGTCTGCTAAAGTTAAATTTTTTAATCCCTCACCGTAGAATTCAACAAATTTCCCAACTACTCCTTTGTCTCTAAGCATTTTAACAACTGTTAAGACTAAATCTGTGGCAGTTGTACCCTCTGGCATTTTTTTTGTAACTTCAAATCCAATGACTTCAGGGATTAACATTGAAATAGGCTGCCCCAACATACCTGCTTCAGCTTCAATTCCACCAACACCCCATCCTAAAACTGATAAGCCATTGACCATGGTTGTATGACTATCTGTTCCAACAAGAGTATCAGGGAATAAATATTTTTCTCCTTTGTATTCTTCTAACCAAACTACTTTTGATAAATACTCTAAATTAACCTGATGACAGATACCAGTTCCTGGAGGAACAATTCTAAAATTGTTAAAAGCGCTTTGACCCCATTTTAAAAAGGAATATCTTTCGCCATTTCTTTTAAATTCGATATCTACATTCTTTTCAAATGAATCTTTTTTGGCTGATTGATCAACTTGAACAGAGTGATCAATAACTAAATCGACTGCAGATAGTGGGTTAATTGTATTTGGATCTTTATTTTTTTCTTTTACAGCTTCTCTCATAGCAGCTAAATCAGCCACTGCTGGTATCCCTGTATAATCTTGGAGTAAAACCCTAGCTGGTCTGTAAGCTATTTCAGTTTTTGATTTTTTTGTATCAAGCCAGTTTTTTACTGCTTCTATTTGTTTTTTATTAACTGATATTTCGTCCTCATACCTAAGTAAATTTTCTAATAAAACTTTTAATGACTTTGGTAATTTTGAAACACCTTCTAAACCGTTTAATTCAGCTTTTTTTAATGAATAATATTTATAATTTTTACCGTTAACCTCTAGGTCAGATAATGATTTGTAAGAATTTTTATTTCCTGGTTTCATCTCTTATATATAAAATGTAATTATGCTCAAAAGAAGAAGCACTGACATAACATAATTAAAGTATTTAATAAATTTCTCATTTGTCGCAAATTTTCTAAGATATTTACCAACAAATGTCCAAAAGGTAATGCTTGATAAAGATACTAAAAAGGCAAATAAAACAACTTGAGTCGCATAATTAAGATAATTTTCTCCATATTCAACATATGTTGAAACAATAATAATGCCAATCAAAACGCCTTTTGGATTCAAAAATTGAAAAATAAAAGTATCTAAAAAAGAAATTGGATTTTCATTTTTGTCCTCATTAGATGGTTTTGAGAAACTAATTTTATAGGCTAGGTAAATTAAAAATAAACTTCCCAGATATTTCAAAATAGTTTGAATAATCGGAAATAATTTAAAAACATTAACTAAACCAATTGTCAAAGCAAATACCACAGAGGTAAATCCAAATGTAACTCCAAAAATGTGAGGGATTGTTTTTCTTATTCCAAAATTAAAACCAGAGTAAGATGCGACCACGTTATTTGGTCCTGGTGTATAAGCAGCTACAATCCAAAATAGTGCCATAGATAAAAATTCAGGATGCATACTTATGCTATAGGTAAACCATTCTCTGCTTTTTGTGAGGGATGTACTAATGTTACCTTTCCTTCAGAGTCTATCGAGCCTAAAAGTAAAAATTGAGATTTTACACCTGCAATATTTTTTTCTGGAAAATTACAAACTCCGATCACTTGTTTACCAACTAAATTTTCCTCATTATAAAAATGAGTAATTTGGGCGGAAGATGTTTTAACACCTATTTCTTTTCCAAAATCGACTTCAACAACTAAAGATGGTTTTCTAGCTTTTTCATTTTTTTTGACTGAAAGTACTGTCCCAAGTCTAATGTCTATTTTCTCAAATATGTCGTAAGTAATTTGTTCTTTCATAAATGCGATATTTATATTAATTATTACCAATGAGTACAGAAGTAAATTTAGATAAATTATACGAAAATTCTATTAAGATTTTATCTGATTTAATTGGATTTAAAACTATTTCTGGAGAGGATAATAATGATTTAATTAATTATTGTGAAAAATATCTAAATGATTTAGGTGCAACTTCATTTAAAACATATGATGATGAAAAAAAAAGAGTAAATCTTTTTGCAACAATAAAAGCAAAAAAATCAAATGGAGTTAAACCAATAATTTTATCTGGTCATACTGATACAGTCCCTGTTTCAAAGAGTTGGAGTACAGACCCTTTCAAAGCAACAATTAAAGAGGATAAACTTTATGGAAGAGGTTCCTGTGATATGAAAGGATTTATTGCATGTACTTTAGCGTTTGCTCCAGTTTTTTCTAAAGTTGATTTAAATAGAGATATTCATTTTTCTTTTACGTTTGATGAGGAAACAGCATGCTTGGGTGCTCCAATATTAATTAAAGAACTTAAAAAAAGAAATATTCAAGATGGAATTTGTATTGTGGGTGAACCTACAAAAATGAAAATCATAGATGCGCATAAAGGTTGTTATGAATATACCACTTATTTTGAGGGATTAGCTGGACATAGCTCGATGCCCCACAAAGGTGTTAGTGCCGTTGAATTTGCATCAAAATACGCAAATAAGTTAATCGAGCTTAGGGAAGAGTTAAAAAAAAGAGCTCCAAAGGACTCAATTTTTGATCCTCCTTTTTCAACATTACAAGTTGGAGGAATATTTGGAGGTATAGCTCACAATGTAATAGCTGACAAATGTCGGGTTGAATGGGAGACAAGACCAGTCATCAAAGAAGATGGTGTCTTTCTAAATCAAAAAATAGATGAATATGCAAATGAAGTTTTATTACCAGAGATGAGAAAAGTTTTTCCTAATTCAAAGATAACTAAGGAAATAATAGGTGAAGTCACAGGTTTCGATCGTATAGATAATTCAGAAGCATGTGAGTTAGTCTCAAGTTTGACTGGTGATAATTCTAGAGAAGTTGTATCCTTTGGAACTGAAGCTGGATTGTTTCAAGAAATTGGTATCAGCACAGTTGTTTGCGGACCAGGTTCTATTGAACAAGCTCACAAAGTTGATGAGTTCATTGAACTTAATGAACTTAAAAAATGTTTAAAATTTCTTGAAGGAATTAAGAAAAAATCTTCTCTTAATTAACTCCACCCACCTACAGATTTAACCTCTAGAAACTCTTCTAGACCATGTTCACCAGCTTCTCTACCGATCCCTGAATGTTTAAATCCTCCAAAAGGCGCATCAACAGCAATACCAGCACCATTAACATCAACCATCCCAGATCTAAGTTTTCTAGCAACTCTCTTTACTTTTTCTTTATCTTTGGTTTGAATATAGTTTGTTAATCCGTAGGGAGTATCGTTTGCAATTTCAATAGCTTCTTCCTCCGTTTCAAAAGGCATTACAGATAAAACTGGACCAAATATTTCTGTTCTTGCTATTTCCATTTTATTATTAACATCAGCAAATACAGTAGGCTTTACAAAATAACCTTTTTCTAATCCATCTGGTTTGCCAGGGCCTCCAGCTACTAATTTAGCCCCCTCATCAATACCCTTCTTGATTAAAGTTTGTATCTTGTTGTATTGAGTTTCAGAAATAACTGGGCCAATATGCTCTCCCTCTTTTTTTGGATCACCAACCTCGAAATTTTCTGTATACTTCTTTAATCTTTCCACAGCTTCATTATACATTGATTTTTCAACTAGCATTCTTGTGGGTGCATTACATGACTGGCCTGAGTTTCTGAAACATCTCAAAGCACCTCTTTCTATTGCATCTGGATCAGCATCTTTAAATATTATATTTGCACCTTTACCACCAAGTTCTAAACTTACTCTTTTAAAATCTTTCGCAGCATTTTGGGAAATTAATGCTCCTGCTCTAGTTGATCCGGTAAATGAAATCATATTAACGTCAGGATGACTTGTTAATGCATCGCCAGTTGTTGCTCCATCACCATTAACTAGATTAAACACACCTGCTGGAATTTTAGACTCATCAATAAGCTCAGCTAATATCATTGAAGATAACGGAGCTAGTTCAGATGGTTTTAAAACCATAGTGCAACCAGACGCTATTGCAGGCATTACTTTTAAACAAACCTGATTCATTGGCCAATTCCACGGTGTGATTAATGCACATACGCCTTTTGGTTCATAAATAAGTCTTTGGTTAGGCGCATGTTCTCCTAATGGTTTTTCAAATTCAAAATTTTTTAAATATCTTATAAATGATTTTAAATGTGCAGCACCTGTGCCAGCTTGAAGTTTTGTTGCAAAATCTTTTGGTGCTCCCATCTCTATCGTAATTGCATTTGCGATGTCAGCCCATCTTTTCTTATAATTTTCGTAAAGTTTTTCTAATAATGTTATTCTCTCCTCTTTTGATGAAAACGCCCACGAATTGTAAGCTTTTTTGGCAGCATTCACGGCATCGTTTACATCATCTTTGTTGCCTAGTGTTATAACTGCACAATTTTCTTCTGTTGCAGGATCAATTACCTTGATTTCTTCTTTACTTTTTGGTGTTACCCATTTGCCGTTGATATAAAAATTTTTTTTATTTTCCATTGAAGATTCCTAACCTTTCTTTACTTTTTTGCAAATAGATTTGTTAACTCATAAACTATAGTAGCAGCTGCAAGTGATGTTACCTCAGCATGATCATAAGCAGGTGATACCTCAACAACATCTGCAGAGATTAAATTCATACCAGACAAGCCTCTAATAACATTAACCATTTCTCTAGTGGTCATGCCAGCTATTTCTGGTGTACCAGTGCCAGGTGCAAAAGCAGGATCTAAAACATCAATATCAATTGATAAATAAAATGGATTATCTCCTACTCTTTTTTTTATTCTTTCAGCAATTTTATCAGTGCCTTCAGTTTGAAACTCATCACAATGAATTATCTTAAATCCAAAACTTTCATCATTTTTAAGATCTTCTCTGCTATACAATGGACCTCTAATACCAACATGCATTGAAGCATCATCCTTGAATAAATTTTCTTCACGTGCTCTTCTAAAAGGTGTTCCATGAGTATAAGGCGCACCAAAATAAGTATCCCAAGTATCAAGATGCGCATCAAAATGAACTAAAGCAACAGGACCATTATTAATTTTATTTACTGCTTTTAATAAAGGAAACGCAATTGTATGATCTCCACCTAAACTAATTATACCACCAGTTTTTTTAAGAAGGTCCAAGGCTCCTTCCTCAATTTGCTTAATTGCTTCATCTATATTAAATGGATTACAAGTAATATCACCTGCATCAGCAACTTGTTGAACTTTAAAAGGCTCAACATCATAATTTGGATGATAATTTGTTCTTAAATGTCTTGAAGCTTGTCTAATGCTTTGAGGACCAAATCTTGCTCCAGGTCTATAACTTGTGCCTGCATCGAATGGTATCCCGACTATTGCAACATCGCAGTACTCAACATCTCTTAATTCTGGTAGTCTAGCAAAAGTTGATGGGCCGGCAAATCTTGGAACCTTTGTACCACTTACTGGTTGAATGGGTTCTTTGGTTCTTTTTTTTTTCATCACAAAAACTCTATCACATTCTAACAAATTGGAATATCTTCAATAATACTAATTATGAAATTATTAAACCTCATTTTATTGTATTTATTTTTAATTTCTCCAACTCAAGCAGATACAATTTACGAATTAATAAAAATTCCAAACCTGGAGATTTATAATCTTAAAACTGAAAACAAATTAAGATACTTGAATGCTAAACAAGCATTTACAATAGGTGTTGATAATAATATCAATTGTTTCAAATCATCAAAACAAGACCTAGATAAAAAATATAAGATTATTGAAAAAAATCTTAATAGATATTCTCAAAACTTTTTAAAAAAAATAAATTTAAAATACATTGTTATGTGTGAAGACTTATCAATCTCAGGTATCAATACTGCTGGGATTCCTGATAATGTAATGAAAACTTTAATTGTAGATATTAAATTTAATGATAGATATTTTGAAAGAGTGTTACATCACGAAGTGTTCCACATAATTAATGATAGTTACAAAGATATATTTAACCAACAAATTTGGTCTAGTTTTAATCCTAAAGAGTTCAATTATGCAGAATGTTCAACATGTACTAAAAAAATAGGATTAGAAACATATTCTAAAACATTTGGTTTTATTACTGAATACTCGCGATCCACCGCTTCTGAGGATATGGCTGAGGTATTTTCTCATTTAATGTATGGAAATTTACCTGAAACGGTTGATCCAATTCTTCAAAGAAAAATTGAATTCATCAAAAAAGGGCTCCTAAAAATTGATGAAAATTTTATTTTATGATTGAAAAGATAAAAGCATCAAAATCTGAAAAAATAATATTTATATTTGTTGTAATTTTAGGTTTATTTTCAATTACCTCTTTTGTTTTGCTAAAAGATAAATGTTTATTTGTTAAGAATTATGACCCAAATAAAATTAATTTTGAAAATCCAAATAACATAGCAATTCTAAATGTTGAATGTGGAAATGTGATTATAGAATTATATCCAGAAATATCTCCAAATGGAGTAGAAAGATTTAAAACATTAATTAAATCTAATGCCTACGATGATGTGGCATTTCATAGAGTCATTAAAGATAAGCTTGTACAAGCTGGTGATGTAGAATTTGGAAAAAAAGGAAACATTGATTATGGAAAAATTGGAACTGGAAAATCTGGTTTAGGTACAATCAAATCTGAAGTTGATAAGGATTTTAACTACACCAAAGGAAGTGTAGGATTAGCTCGATCTTTAAAATATGATACTGAAGATAGTCAGTTTTTTATAATTCTTCAGGATGAACCTTTGTATGAAGGGGAATACACACCCATTGGAAAAGTAATATTTGGCTTAGAAGCTTTAGAAAAAATTAAATACTTAAATAAATCTGAATATGTTTTAAGGCCTGACTTTATAAATACTCTTAGATTATTTAATTAACCAAAGGTTTACCAGTAGCAAGAGTGTGTTTAATTCTATCTTGAGTTTGTTTAGTTTCGATTAATCTCATAAAAGCATCAAGTTCCAATTTAAACAAATCATCCTCTGTAAGAGTTTTATCTTTGGTAGTTTCACCACCGCTTAAAACGTGAGCTAATTCTTTTGCTACAGTCAAACCATGATCCAATATAACTTTATCATTGTAAAGTTTTTCTAAAATTTTGTTCATATCATCAATAACTGCTTTACCAGGTAAATTAAATGTAAGCTCATTTGGTGCTTTAAAGTCCATGTTTTCATTTAAGATTTTTTTTGATACCTCAAGCAAACTATTTCTATTCATAATTCTTTTATTTTCAGGCAATAAGTATTTCAAAGGTTCTGCCTCAACTGGAGACGTAGCTGTTCTACCATAGCCAATTATATCAAATACTTTTAAGGGTGCATATTTTGGGTCTTTCTTAGCCTCTTCAGTATTTAACCATCTAGCCAGCATTTCTTTACATCCGCCTCCAGCAGGAATTAATCCAACAATAGTTTCTACCAATCCGATTACAATATTTGTATGTGAGGCTACGAAATTACTTTGTACTAAAACTTCAAAACCTCCTCCCAAAGTTAATCCTGATGGTGCAGATATAACTGGGTATTTAGAGTACTTAAGATGTTTGCAAGTTTCTTGAAAATATTTAATAAATTTTTCTATCGATTTAAAATCATTTTTATTAGCAAATTCCATAGTATAGGTCAGGTTAACGCCAGCAGAAAATTGCATACTCTCATTAATTATTATTAAAGGTTTATCAGTTGCTTTCTTAAGTGCATCCATTGAGTCATAATCGAGTGCATTAGCTTTAGTCGTAAACTCAACAATATTAAAATCATTAAATCTATAAATTGCAGCTGAACTGTTACCATCAACACTTGAGGCAGTTTTCTTGATCTTGCCTAAAGTTTCAATTGATGTGTACTTTTGCCTTTCACCATAAAAATTTTCATCTTTAGAATTAGATAAATTTTCTAAAAAATTATTACCTTTATATTCATCAACTTTATCAAAAAAATTTTTTACACCAATTTCTTCTAACATCTCAAAAGGTCCTTTCGCCCAGTTAAATCCAAGTCTCATTGCCTCGTCTATGTCATTAAATTCTTTAGTAATCCCAGGAACTAGAGATGAAGCATATTTAATTATCTTAGATAATACTGACCAAGCATAGTCTCCATACTTATCATTTCTATTAATTAGAGCCTTTAAATCTACTTTATCAGACTTAATATCTATTTTTTGACTTGTTGAATACTCGCCAGTTTCAAGATTAATAGCTTCCATAATTTTTCCACTATCAGTCTTCTTCATTCTATAGAATCCGCCTTTGCCTTTTCTCCCGGTATATCCAGTTTCGATTAATTTTTTAACTAAAGGAATTTCTTTAGCAACCTCATGGAACTCATCAGATTTTGGAAGTTCTTTGATAAAACTTTTTAAAACATCTGCCATTAAATCTATTCCAATCAAATCATATAATCCAAAAACTCCCGTTTTAGGTATACCCATAGGTCTTCCAAAGATTGCATCTGCTTCTTCCACAGAAAGTTTCATCTTAAATGCTTCAGTCATTGCAACTTGCATTGCGTACACACCTACCCTATTTCCAAGGAAACCAGGGGTATCGTTACAAACGATTGCTCCTTTACCTAACTCAACTTCACAAAATTCTTTTAATTGATTGATTTTATTTAAATCATTGTCTTCATTCTTAACTATTTCAAGAAGACCCATATATCTAACTGGATTAAAAAAATGGGTAATACAAAAATCTTTTTTTTGATCTTTATTTAAATTTTGAGATAAAACTTTGATTGGGATTGAGGAAGTGTTTGATGAAACTATTGCTCCATCTTTCCTACTTTCAAAAATTTTATCATAAATTTGATGTTTAATATCAATTCTCTCTACCACTGCCTCAACAATCCAGTCAGCATCTTTAACTACATTGAAATCATCAGATATATTTCCAACTTTAATATTATCAATTTTGGTTTTATCAATTAATAAAGGTGGTCTTGATTTATGTATTCGTTTTCTAGCATTTTGACTTATTTCAGTTTTTAAATCTAAAAGAGTGACAGGGATATTGGCATTACAGAGATGTGCAGCTATACCACTACCCATTGTACCTGATCCAATAACTACTACATTCTTAATTTTCATTTGATTATTTTACTATCGATTAATTCCTCTAAGCCTCTCTGATCGTCTTCTCAAAAGCTCAGCGGTTACTAATATTAATGTTGATAGTATAATTAAACAAGTCGCAACAGCTAGAATTGTTGGACTTAACTGTTCTCTTAAACCTGTCCACATTTGAATAGGAATAGTTGTATTTTCTAATCCTGCTAAAAATAAAACAACAACAACTTCATCAAATGAAGTCACAAAAGCAAATAATCCACCTGAAATAACTCCTGGTAATATTAGTGGCAACGTAATTTTCATAAAAGTATTTACTGGATCACTACCTAAACTTGCAGCAGCTCTAGTTACACTGTGATCAAATCCTGAGAGTGTAGCAGTAACCGTGATAACAACAAAAGGCGTTCCTAAAATTATATGGGCAAGAACAATACCTGTATGGGTTGCTGCCAAACCAGCTTTTGCCATAAAGAAAAATATTGCAACACCTGAAATAATTAAAGGTACAATCATAGGAGAAATTAAAACAGCCATTATCAAACCTTTGTAAGGCATGTGCCTACTACTCAAACCTAAGGCAGCAACTGTTCCTAGTATTACTGAACCTATTGTTGCAAAAATTGCGATAATAAAACTATTCTTAGCAGCTAATCCCCAAGGATTTTTAGTTCCGTAAATCATATCTTTATACCATCTCAAAGAAAAAGCATCTGGATCAAGCCTTTTCATCCCATCAGAGAAACTTAAAAATTCTTCTGCGTTGAAAGATAATGGAAAGATTACAAATAAAGGGGCAATAAGAAAAAAGAAAACTGCACCACAAATTGTTAGATAAATATAATGCCAAATTCTATAATGTGGTTCTGTATATTTTGGTAAAGCCATATTAATTATCCTAATTTGATATTATCTATTCCTACTATTTTGTTATAAAGCCAATAAATCACCAACACTCCACTTAACAACATTAATCCCATTGCAGATGCGAAACTCCAGTCTAGGGTACTTTTCATATGAAAGGCGATCTGGTTACTGATTAAAGTCCCAGATGCACCGCCAACTAAGGCTGGTGTAATGTAATAACCAATCGCTAAAATGAACACTAATAAGCAACCTGCACCAATTCCAGGAATTGTAAGTGGGAAATAAACTTTCCAAAATGCTACAAACGGTGTACCGCCTAGCGATTTTCCAGCTCTCATTAAGCTTGGTGAGATAGTTTTCATTACACTGTATAATGGGAGTACCATGAAGGGTAGCAAGATTTGTGTCATTGCTACGTAACTTCCTGTTTTGTTGTACATCATCTCAGGCCTATTATCATCTGCTACCAATCCTATTCCTACAAAGAAATCATTAACTATACCTTGTTGTTGCAACAGAATCATCCAGCTGGCAGTTCTCACAAGTAATGAAGTCCAGAACGGCAACAGTACGCAGATCATTAATAAGTTACTATACTTCATGGGTAAAGTAGCTAATAAATGAGCTATTGGATAAGCCATTAAAAAACAAAAGACAGTTACAAAGAATGCTATTTCCAAAGTTCGTAACCACAACACTCTGTGAATTCTTCTATCCTCCTCAACACTTACTATCTTTCCCTCTTCGTTTACATACATATCCATTCCTTTTAGATATTTTTGACCTGTAAATTCAGGGGCTCTTCTTTGGATTGCTCTCCAGTACTCAACATCGGCCCATCTTTTATGGACTGACATTATTTGCTCTTTATAATTTCCCTCTTCAAATTTTTTAGATGCTCTTCTTAATTTTTTAATAATACTTTTAAATCCGTTTTTAGTGTAATTTAATTGAGTAGATAGTTTACCTTCTCGTTTATCTTCAACAAGTTTTACAAAGTCCTCATGAAAAGCTGCGAAAACTTCCTCATCTGGCAACTCTTGTCCGTCCCAATTTTCCATTGCTTTAAAAGTTTTTGGAAGCATTTGTGTTACCATTTTATCATCGACACTTCTGAACAACATGTCACCTATTGGAAAAACGTAGGTAATAATTAAGAACAATAATAAAGGGGCAACAAGCAAGAAAGCTTTGATCTTATTTTTTCTCTCAGCTTTTTTAAGACTTACCTCTAAAGGTATCCCATCTGTAGTTAGAATCTGATTTGTTTCTGAGCTCATAAATAAAAAGGGCGGTTATAAATAACCGCCCTTAAATTATAATATATAATTTAGTTCTTTAAAACTTAAATTATAGACCAGCTTTCATAGCTTCCCATTTTTCACCAAGCTCTGTTCCGTTATCAGCCCAGAAAATTGGATCTACTAGGAAGTAGTTTTTAGTGTTAGCTGGTGCAGTTGGCATTTGTGGTACCATGTTAGTCTTACCATCTTTATACCAAGGCTCACCTTTTTCCATAATACTAATTGAAGATTTTCTCCAAGGAGCATATGCAATGTATTTAGCACTTCCTGCTAACATTTCAGAACTAGTCATCATAGCTAAAGCTTTTTTAGCCATACCATTAGCATCGTTTGGTCCACCTTTAACTTGCACGAAATATTCGTAGTCAAGACCTTGGCCATCCCAAACTTGTTTGATTGGTGCACCTTCTCCAATTTCAGCATTGAAGAATCTACCATTCCAACCAGTAGCCATTACTACTTCACCTGATACTAACAGTTCTGGTGGTTGAGCACCTGCAGACCAAAATACACATCCACCTTTTGGATCTGTACATAATTCTTTGATCTTGTTCATTGCTCTTTCAACACCTTTTTCTGTTTCTAAAGCTTTGTAGATTTTTGCTCCACCTTTTCCTGGCTTGATACCATCTGCAGCTAAAGCAATCTCTAAATTAGTTAAAGCGCTTTTGTAGATAGCTCTTTTTCCAGGGAATTTCTTTGTGTTAAAGAAATCTTTGATAGTCTTTGGAGTACCTTTAACGTTTTCAGTGTTATAAGCGTAGTTCCAAGAATATAAAATATTTCCTACAGCACATTTACTTGGCATTGCAGTAAAGAAATCTTTACTTGCTGGAGTTCCATCTGGAGCTGGCGGGAAGTCTTTGTCAAAATCAAATTCAACAAATAATCCTTCATCACATCCAGTGATAGTATCCATTGCAAACACGTCGATTATATCCCACGTGATTTTTCCAGCTTCTTTTTGTGCTTTGATTTCTGATAAACCACCTGAATAATCAACCCAAGCAATGTTAATGCCTAGTTTTTTAGCAGTAGGATCACCATAACCTAACTTTTGAGACTCTGTATAAGCCCCACCCCAAGACACTGCAGTAACTGTTGTTGCAAATGCTGAAGTAGTTAGTGAAAGTACAAAAGAAATAGCTAGTAATATTTTACTTAGTTTTTTCATTTTTCCTCCGTTTAAACGTTTAAAAAACTAATTAAAACAACTTCAGGGAAGAGAGTCAACAACCCTTTTTATCTACTTATTCAATAATTGTGGAATGTCTATTTTGGGTCAAGTGCCCGAGCGTCATCGCTGTTCCATCCGATATTAATCTCGTTACCAAGTTTGATATCTAAGTTAGATGAACTATTCGGAACTTTTAAAATAAACTCTGGGTTGCCTAAAAGATTTATTCTTACTCTTGTATGGTCCCCATGATAAATTACTTCCTCTATTTTTCCTTTATGAAGATTATCCATTTTTGTACTTGGATTAATCAAAGCTCGTTCTGGTCTTAAAGAAACAGTAGTCCGCTCTCCTTTACCTTTGACTGAAATTGGATTAGCTAGTATTTCTGCATTTGCTAATTTTACTTTACACTTTCCCCCAGAGATATCTGAAACTTCACCACCAAAAGTATTATTCTCTCCAATAAACTCGGCGACAAATGAATTTACAGGTTTCTCGTATAATTCGTCGGGACTTGAGAGTTGTTGAACTTTACCATCATTGAACACTGCAATACGATTAGACATCGTTAAAGCTTCACTTTGATCATGTGTAACGTAAACAACTGTCACACCAATGCTTTCATGAATATGTTTAATCTCATATTGCATACTTTCTCTTAAATTTTTATCCAGAGCACCCAAAGGTTCATCCATTAAAACTAGTTGTGGATCAAACACCAATGATCTTGCAACAGCTACCCTTTGTTGTTGTCCACCTGACAATTGACCTGGCATCCTTGCAGCGAAACCTTGTAGGGATACCATTGATAACGCTTTATCAATTTTTTTATCGGCTTCATCTTTTGGAATTTTCCTCACTCTTAATGGGAAAGCTAAGTTTTCATACACAGTCATGTGTGGGAATAATGCATAATTTTGAAATACCATTCCAATACCTCTTTTATGAGGAGGTATACTGGATATTGCTTTACCATCTAAATAAATTTCACCGTTAGTTGGAGTTTCAAAACCTGCTAACATCATTAAGCAAGTTGTTTTACCAGAACCAGAGGGTCCCAACATTGTAATGAATTCTCCCTCAGCTATATCTAATTGAAGGTCTTTGACGACTAAGACTTTACCGTCATAGCTTTTATCGACTTTATCAAATTTAACGAAATCTTTTTTTGATGCCATAATTTAAGGAACTTTAAAACATTTGTGAGAATAAATATCAACCTCTAATAATTAGCTTTTAACGTGAAGTTCTCTTGAGAAATTACAAAATAATTCTGAACCTTTATCAGTTACTCTAATAGCTTCTGATGCCTCAACTCCCCAATTTCCAAATTGCATTACTGCAATCATATGAAAGGTAACGTTGGGCTGTAATAATGTTTTGTCACCTTTTGAAATATTTAAAGTATGTTCGCCCCAATCAGGTGGATAACCTATCCCGATTGAATAGCCAGTTCTTGAAGTTTTCTCAATTTTATATTTATCTAATATTTTCCAAAAAGCTTGCGCAACATCATCAGCCGTATTTCCTGTTTTAACTTTATCTATACCCGCTTGAAGTGCCTCGTTAGTTTTTTTCATTGTATCAATTTTTTTTTGGTCGGGTTTTCCAAGTAAAACTGTTCTGGCCATTGGACAATGATACTTTTTATTTACGCCAGATAATTCTATAATTGTGGCTTCTCCTTCAACAAACTTATCCTCAGACCAAGTTAAATGGGATGCAGAGGTTCCTTTTCCAGTTGGAAGCATTGGCACTATTGAAGCATAATCCCCTCCAAATTCTGAGGTTCCTTTAACTAAAGTTGACCATATTTCTGAAACAGCATCACATTGTCTTACACCTGGATTAATAGCCTCAAATGCTTTTTTCATACCAAGTTGAGTGATCTGCGCAGCTGCTTTCATATATTTGATTTCAGCGTCTGACTTAACAAGCCTAACCCAATTTACTAATCGTTTGCTATCTAACAATTTTGCATTGGGTAATCCTTGTTTTATTTTTTCATAACAATAAGCGGTGAAATAATGACTATCCATTTCAACGCCTATAGATAATTTATCCCATTTTTTTTCCTTTATTAAATCTACTAAAGCATCGTAAGGATGTAGCGGCCAAGTGTGGATATATTTTTCATGATACTTAATAATATTTTCATCTTTCAAATAAGTTTTTATATAAGCGCCACCAGCATCTTGATCTCTAACAAAACAAATCGGTTCATCAGCATTTGCATGAACAATCACACATTGTGCATAATAAAAAGACCATGCATCATAGCCAGTTAGATAATTCATATTTGAAGGGTCTTGTGAAATCAAAATTTCAATACCTTTATCTTGCATTGAATTTTGAACTTTTTTTAATCTAGATTTGTACTCTTCAATTGAAAAATTCATCAACTAATTATTAAACAACACCCCATAACCATCAACCTTATTTTGATTATTAATTTGTTTAAGCGTATCCCAAATTAAGGTTTGATTACTTGATAAAATTACCTTACCTAGTTTTTTTTCGATGTCATTTATAATTGATAATACTGGGAGCGCTGTGCAAGATATAAATAAAGCATCGCTATTTGACAAATCTTGTTTAACTAACACATCAAATAAATGTTGTGGATCAACTTTGCCTATATCTAAATCAGAAGCTATATCAAAATAAGATAGTTCAGAAATTTCTATTTTTTCATTTTTGAAATAATTAATAACAGATTGATTAATCTCATCAGTATATGGAGTAAATATTGAAACTTTATTTATCTTTAGTGTTTTAAGAGCATTAATTGCTGACGTAATAGGTGTCGTGACTTTTGTATTGGGTTTAGCTAAATTTACTTTTTCATAAATTGATTGATAACCTGCAGCAATAGTTCCTGACGTACATCCGTACGCAACACAATCTAATTTTTGATCTGGTAAAATATTTTTGGTCACTTCGGGAATGTCATCTGCCATCTTTTTCAAAGTTTCATTAGTAAGAGGATTATAGCAATTTATTCTATTTGAATATAAATCTATATCTTTCCCATAAATTATATCGTTAAAATCTTTTTCAATTCTAAAATCACTAGCTAAAGTTATTAAACCGATTCTTGGATTATTTTTTTTAATGAATTTTGGCTCTATTTTATTCAGTTTCATTTTGAAAAAGAATGTTTAGCTTTAGGAAATTGTTTTTTTAATACTTCAGATTTAAATTTTTTCACACCAGTTTCAATTAACTTTGTTATATCAACAAATTTTTTAACAAATTTTAATTTACTTTGACTTAATCCTGTTAAGTCATCAATTACTAAAACTTGACCATCACAATTGACTGAAGAGCCGATTCCTATTGTTGGAATCTTTACATGGTTAGAAATTTTCTTTGATAACTTTGTCTCTACACATTCTAATACAATCGAAAAAACTCCAGCATTTTCTAAAAGTTTAGTGTCTTTAAGTAATCTCTCACTTTCCTTTAGTTTTTTCCCCTTGAAGGTAAATTTTTTATCTGTCTGAGGTAATATTCCAACATGTCCCATAACTGGTATTTTATTTTTAATTAATCTTTTAACGATAGGAATTATCTTTTTTCCCCCTTCTAACTTAACAGCATCACATTTGGTTTCTTTCATAACTAATCTTGAATTTTTCAAAGCTTCGCTTGGATTTCGATATGTATTATAAGGCATATCAACAACCATTAATGATTTCTTAATACCAAGTCTGACACTTTTAGAATGATTAATCATGGTTTCTAAAGTCACTTGCTTAGTGGACTTAAAGTTATACAAAACTGACCCTAATGAGTCCCCAACCAATACTAAATCACAATGTTTATCAAGGATTGTGGCAACATTTTTGGAGTATGCCGTAAGACAAATAATTTTTGATTTATTCTTTTTATTAAGAATTTTTTTAATCTTTTTATTCATTTACTCTAATTCGATTGTACTCGGTGGTTTCGAAGTTATATCGTAAACTACTCTATTAATCCCTCTAATACTATTCACTATTTTATTTGAAATTTCTTGTATAAATGATTTTTTAAATTCATAAAAATCTGCTGTCATACCATCTTCAGATGTTATTGCTCTAAGCAAACACAAATACTCGTAAGTTCTATTATCACCCATTACGCCAACTGTTTTAACTGGAAGTAAAGCTGCATAAGCTTGCCAAATATTATGATATAGGTTGTGATCTCTCAAAGCTTGAATAAAATAATGATCAGCTTCTTTTAAAATATTAATTTTTTCTTTGGTTATTATTCCTGGCATTCGTATTGCTAGTCCAGGTCCTGGAAAAGGATGACGAGAAATAATTTCTCTGCTTAAATTGAGTTCTAATCCAAGTTTCCTAACCTCGTCCTTGAATAAAAATTTTAATGGCTCTACTAGTTTAAGTCTCATTTTTTTGGGTAGACCTCCAACATTATGGTGAGATTTAATTTTCGATGTTTGACTACCAGTAACTGATTTACTTTCTATTAAGTCAGGGTAAAGAGTTCCTTGAGCCAAAAATTTTACATTTTTAATTTTTTTGGCATAACGCTCAAATATTTTTATAAATAAGTTTCCTATTATCTTTCTTTTCTTTTCAGGATCTGAAATATTTGATAATTTTTTTAAAAACTCTTTCTCAGCATTCACGTATGTAAGATTAATCTTTAATTTTTTTTTAAATGTTGCAACAACTTGTTTTTCCTCATTCTTTCTTAAGAGCCCGGTGTTAACAAAAATACAGTGTAAATTTTTACCAATGGCTTTATTTAATAATTGTGCAACTACACTACTATCTACTCCACCGGATAAAGCACAAATGACTTTATTATTTCCTACCATTTGTCTTGTATCTTTTATCAATTTTATTTTTTGATCTTTAGAAGACCAATTTTTTCTCATTTTACATATTAAGAATATAAAATTACTTATTAGTTTTTTTCCATTTTCTGTGTGGGTCACCTCTGGATGGAATTGGACTCCATAATAATTTTTAAATTTATTTTCAACTACTGCAAATTTAGAATTCTGGCTTGAGGCAATTACCTTAAAATTTTTAGGTAATTTTGAAACTTGATCGGCGTGACTCATCCAAACTTTAATTGACTTTTTTTTCTTAAATAAATTTTTAATTAAAAGACTATTATTTTTTTTTGTAATATTAGCTAAACCAAACTCTCTATGTTTAGATTGTTTCACTTTTCCACCATTTAATTTAGATATTATTTGATGCCCAAAACAAATACCTAAAACTGGAACGCCTTTTTGAATTATCTTTTTATCAAAGGAATATTTATTAATTTGATAAACATTTAAAGGACCACCAGATAGGATAATGCCTTTGATCGTGTGATTGATATTTTTACTTTTAATTTTTTTGTGACTTACTATCTCAGAAAAAATTCCTAATTCTCTAACTCGTCTTGCTATTAACTGTGTAAATTGCGAACCAAAATCAACAATTAAAATCTTATTCAAATTTTGATCAAGACTCATTTTTGGGTTCTAAGTTTGCTAAAGAATCTAAGATACTTTTATTTTCATCACATAAATTTTTGCAAACTTTGACAAAGTCTTCTGAAAGACTCTTTACTTTAGAGTAATTTGATTTTTCTAATGCTATTTTCATCAACATTAACAATGCTTCTTCATTATTTGGTTCAATCAATAAAGTTGCCTCTAAATTTTTTTCCTCTTTCTTTTGATTTTTTTCCTGATTGTAAATTTTAGCTAAATATAAATATGAATTAGAGTGTTTTGGATTAAATACAATACTTCTCTCAAACATGAATCGAGCATCTTCAAATTTTTTTTTATTATAAAGTTCTAAACCTTTATTAAAAAAATTTTCACTACCTAAAGAAAAATTAAAAACATTAATCAAGAAATAAAAAAGAACTGTTATTTTTAAGAGTTTTCTCATTAGTATTTATTATCACTTTTGACTATATCAACATTATGGACCATACTTTCGTAAAAACCAGCTTTTGTTATTTTAACAAATTGTGGTTTATCTCTTAGATATTTAATTTGTCTTGATCCTAAGTATCCCATAGAAGATCTTAATCCACCAATTAATTTAAAGATTATATTATCAACTTTACCTTTATATTTTGCAAATCCTTCTACTCCTTCTGGTACATATTTAGACGAATCTTTTTGCTTTGATTGAAAATATCGATCTGCGGATCCTTTATTCATTGCACCAACTGAGCCCATACCTCTAAAATTTTTAAATAGTTTTCCATTTCTCTTTATCAGTTTTCCTGGTGCTTCGTCTGTTCCAGCAAACAATGAGCCAATCATAACTGCATCTGCTCCAGCAGCGAATGCTTTTGCTAAATCACCTGAATATTTTATTCCACCATCAGAAATAATTTTTACATTTTTATTTTTTATTCCATTCCTTACTTCTAGTATTGCACTAAGTTGTGGGACACCAATACCTGCAACTAATCTTGTTGTGCATATTGATCCAGGTCCAATCCCAACTTTAATAACATCAACACCAAGCTTTAACAAAAATTTTGCTGCAGCAGGTGTTGCAATATTTCCAGCACAAAGAGCAGTTTTTTTATCTTTTGTTTTTTTGATAAACTTAATTATTTCTGAAACCTTTTTTGTATGTCCATGAGCAGTATCAACAACAATCATATCAATTTTTTCTTTAAGTATTGCCTCTACTCTTTTAAATTCGCTTGGCCCAGCCCCAACAGCTGCGCCTACTAAAAGTTTTTGTTTTTTTACTTTTTTAATTTCAAGAATTTGTTTTTTTATATCTAAATTTCTATGAATAATTCCTATCCCACCTGCTTTCGCTATCGCGATAGCCATTTTACTTTCAGTAACAGTATCCATAGCTGAAGATAATAGAGGAATCTTTAATTTTAGATAGTTTGTGAGTTTAATACTAGTATCAACTTCTGAGGGTAAGATCTCAGAATACTTGGGCATCAGAGTTACATCATCAAAGGTAAGTGCTTCTTTTATAGGAACCATAATCATTTATATACGATTCCTTTAAAATTTAAAGAAACTATCTAAGATTTTTACAAATTATAAAACTTTCTTTAGAATCTTTTCTACTAGATTTGGGTTTAAAAACCTTTACTTCCTTAAAAATTTTTTTTCCCAGTGCGACAATTTCATTGAAGGTACTACCCATAAATATTTTTGAAATAAAAAAACCCTTTTCTGAAATCACATCCTTTGAAAAAACCATCGCCTCTTTACACAATTCACCAGTTTGAATTGAATCGATATTTTTTATCCCAGTGGTGTTTACGGCCATATCAGACATGACCACATCAGGTTTTTTTTTAAGATATTCTTTAATTTGGTCTTGAGTATCAACTAAAGTAAAGTCACCCTGAATTTGTAAAGTATTTTCAATATTTTCCATCTCTTTTAGATCTATAGAGATTATCTTTCCGCTCTTAACTACTTTTGCAACATACTGTGACCAGCTGCCAGGAGCAGCTCCAATGTCTACGACTGACATTCCACCTTTAAATATTTTAAATTTTTCATCTATTTCTTTTAGTTTATATGCAGACCTAGCTCGATAACCGTCAATTTTTGATTGACGCACATAAGTATCCCGTCTTTGTTTATTAACCCAATTTTTTGAAATCTTATTTTTTTTCAATTAAGTATTATATCTTAAACTTTTTAGTATCTTATTTTTATCTAAAGTATCTAATTCAATTTTAATAGTTTTATCCACTCGCATATCTTTACCATCTTTCCAAATACCTGCTGCAAGATGCATTATGCCAATTTTATAATTTGGTAAATATGGTTCAACAAATGTACTTTGTTTCTGATCATATTTTGGAAGTAAATTACTTGTGATCCAATTACAATTTAAAGGAAGAAACTCTGTTTCTAAATTATCAATATAAACGGACATGTTAATTGCTAAACCTTCAGATCCAAAAATATTGCCTGCTTTTAGAGTTTTCTCTAAATTATTTTGCCAAGTACTCCATCCCTTAGATTCTTTTTCTAAGGAAAAAACTCCAATATTAATATGTGGAGCAAAAGCTAATTTTCTAGCATCTGCATAACTAATTTTTGATTTTACAGCGTGTTTAAAATTTTGAGATTTGATTAACGCCAACTTTCCAAAAAGCCAGTTTACTTTTGATGTAATCTTATATCCTGGGCCAATTGTTTGAGTAATTCCAAGTTTTCCATCATCACATGCTTTAAAATATAAATCTATACAATTCCAATCATTTACCCATGCATCACAATCAATCCACAGATATTTTTCGTAGTTAGGAAAGTATTTAGGTAAAAAGGCTCTTGAGACCTGACTTTTCAACCACTCTTTACCTTTAACCTTATAACCAGGCACTTCAATATCCCATTCGGCATTTTTAATTTCATCAACTTTTTTAGATAAACTATCTCTCTGATCTTGTTTTAACCCTGCATCTAAAATACAAATAGCAACATCTTCACTCTGTTTAAATCTTTTAATTGAATCTACTAGTTCATCTAGTAAAGGAAAATAATTAGCATCGGCTAAAGAAACGATTACATTTTTTTTCATTAAAGTACGTCTTCAAGGTCATCTTCGTCTTGAATTTTGTCATTTTCATGTTGTTTCTTAATTTTTTGAAAATGGAAAAAACTTATTGGTAATAAAAGTACATAAATTGCAGTACTTATCGCAATCACATTAAAAGTATAAATCAATAAAAGACCAAAAAATAAAACTATTCCAAATAAAAGAAATATTGTTGTTTTTCTTGGGATCACTATCTTTTTAAAAGAATAACTAGGGAATTTACTAATTAGTAAAAAAGAGGTCGCAATAAAAAAAATGGGTACCATTATATCATAATTCAATTGAACAAAGTTAAAACCACTTAAACTAATGATCAAAGGTGTTAAAACTAAAATTCCTCCAGCTGGTGATGGAACTCCCTCAAAAAAATTATCTCTCCATGAAGGTTCCTGGTTTGAGTTGATGTTAAACCGTGCTAAACGTAATGCAACGCAAATTACATAAACTAAACAAAGCAACCAACCAAATCTTCCTAGAGTATTGAGCTTCCAGAAATACATTATAAATGCTGGTGCTACCCCAAAACTGATCATATCAGTAAGCGAGTCTAATTCTTTTCCAACTTTAGAAGTCCCTCTAATTAATCTAGCTATTCTTCCATCAAGACCATCAATTAAAGCAGCAAAGAGAATTGCTATAATTGCAAGTTCAAACCTACCATCAAGAGCAAATCGTATTGAGGATAAACCAATACAAACCCCTATTAATGTAAGCATATTTGGCAAGATCATTCTTGCTCTTTTTTTATCTGCTACAATTTTCAAATTATTTTTTGGTTGTTCCATTTTATTTTTTAGCTAGTAGTGTTTCACCCGAAATAGCTTTTTGGCCTACTTTTACTAAAGGTTGATAATTCTCATAATAAACATCTGCTCTGCTTCCAAATCTTATCATTCCAATTCTATCACCTTGTTTTAAATCTTGACCTTTATTAGACTCACAAACTATTCTTCTAGCTATAAGACCTGCTATTTGAACTACAACAATATCGTTATTGTCTGTGTCTTTAATTTTAAAATAATTTCTCTCGTTATCTTCACTTGCTTTATCAAGAGAAGCATTAACAAATATTCCAGGCTTATATAAAATTTCCTCAATCTTTCCAGCGCATGGAGTTCTATTAACATGGCAATCAAATACGTTCATAAAAACACTAATTTTATTAAATTTTTTATTTTCTAAACCTAGCTCTTTTGGACCATCAACTTCTTCAACTTTTATGATTTCTCCATCAGCAGGGCTAACTAGATAATTTTTATCATCAATGATTACTCTATCAGGATCTCTAAAAAAATAATAAACCCAGATTGTTAATACCAAACCAATTAAACCTAAAAAATTACTGAAACTATAAAATACGATTGTAATAATTCCAGAGATAACTAGGAACTTGTATCCCTCAGCGTGAATTTTTGGAAATATCTTACTAAACATGTTCTTCTATTTGATAATTTTTCATTAATATGTATATAAAATTACGAAATTCAATTATTAAGATATAAATAAAGTGAGCAAAATTACTGTAAAAAACCCCATTGTAGAGTTAGATGGTGATGAAATGACCAGAATAATCTGGGAATTTATTAAAAAAAAATTAATCCTTCCTTATCTTGATATCAGTATTGAGTACTATGATTTAGGTATGAAAAGCAGGGATGATACTGATGACCAGATTACAATAGACTCTGCTAATGCGATTAAGAAAATTGGTGTAGGTATAAAGTGCGCTACAATCACTCCTGATGAAGCTCGAGTTGAGGAATTTAATTTAAAAAAAATGTGGAGATCGCCAAATGGAACAATAAGAAATATCATTGGTGGAACTGTTTTTAGAGAGCCCATAATTTGTTCTAACATTCCAAAATTAGTACCTTCATGGTCAGATCCTGTAGTAATTGGCAGACATGCCTTTGGCGATCAATACAGAGCAACCGATTTTAAAGTTCCAGGTAAAGGAAAGATGGAAGTTAAGTGGACATCAGAAGACGGTAAAGATGAAATTAAATACGAGGTATTTAATTTTACTGGACCAGGAGTAGCCCTTTCTATGTATAACTTAGATAAATCTATCGAAGACTTTGCTAGATCTTGCTTTAGCTACGGTCTTATCAAAAAGTGGCCCGTCTATCTTTCAACAAAAAATACGATCCTAAAGAAATACGACGGACGTTTTAAAGATATATTTGAAGAAGTGTTTAATAAAGAATTTAAAGAAAAATTTGATAAGGAAAAAATTACTTATGAACATAGATTAATTGACGACATGGTGGCTTGTGCAATGAAATGGAGTGGAAAATATATTTGGGCTTGTAAAAATTACGATGGTGATGTTCAGTCTGATACGATGGCTCAGGGTTACGGGTCTTTAGGTCTAATGACAAGTACGCTATTAACTCCTGATGGAAAAATTATGGAAGCCGAGGCAGCTCATGGAACGGTTACAAGGCATTATAGAATGCATCAACAAGGAAAGGAAACATCAACCAATCCTATCGCCTCAATTTTTGCCTGGACGAGAGGTTTAGCTCACCGGGGTAAATTGGATGGAAATGATGATCTTATAAAGTTTGCTAACACTATTGAGCAAGTTTGTATTGATTGTGTCGAAAGTGGATCTATGACCAAAGATTTAGCTATATTAGTTGGGCCATCAAGTAAGTACTTAACTACAAATCAATTTCTAGACGAAATTGATAATAATTTAAAAAAGAAATTAAATTAAGGACTTAATTTTTTCAAAAGCTTCATCAATTTTACTCTTATCTTGACCCCCTGCTTGAGCAAAATCTTTTCTACCACCACCACCTTTTCCACCAATTGTCTCTGATCCTAATTTTGCAAATTTTACTGCATCATATTTATCAACTAATTTTTCAGTAATACCAACTGCTAAGCCAACCTTATCTTCACTGTTTGCAAAAACAATTACAATACCATCGCCTAATTCTTTTTTACCATTGTCAACTAATTTTCTTAAATCTTTAGGAGGTAAATCTTGCACTTTTTGAAATCTAACTTTTATATTGTTTATCTTATCATCTTTAATAATGTTTTTAGTTTTGTCTTTAAGGACTGAACTAACATTTAATTGTTCAAGTTGTCGTGAAAGATTTTTTATAATTTCTTTTAAATCTTTATTATCAACATTTGGTTTGCCTCCAAGTTTAATAATTTGCGATGACAAATCTTTAATCGTTTCTTCATCTTTTTGAGTGGATAAAGTTGATAATTTTTCTTTATTCTTAATAAAATCCTCAAGTTGTTTATCTCTTAAAGCCTCAACTCTTCTAACGCCCGCAGCAATAGACGATTGGCTTACGGTTTTAAATTTTCCAATATCACCGGTATTTTTGACATGTGTACCTCCACATAATTCTGTTGAAAAGTATGCTTCTTTTTCCTTTCCCATAGATACAACACGGACTTCTTCTCCATATTTTTCACCAAAAAAAGCTAGTGCTCCTTTTTCAATTGCAGCTTTTGGTGTCATAATTCTTGTGGTTACTTCAGAACTATTTGAAACATATTCATTAACTAATTGATCGATAGTTTCTAACTCTTCATTGGTAATCGGTTTCATATGACTAAAGTCAAATCTTAATCTGTCTGGAGCAACTAATGATCCTTTTTGCATAACATGTTTACCTAAGGTTCTTCTTAATGACTCGTGGAGTAAGTGTGTAGCAGAATGATAAGCTTTTAGATTATCTCTTCTCTCTACATCTATTTTCATTTCAACTACATCATTAATTTTCATTTCTCCAGTTTTCACAGATCCGTAATGAACAAATAAGTCTCCAAGTTTTTTTTGTGTATCTTCTACTTCAAAAACAGAGTTACCAGAGACAATTCTGCCTTTGTCTCCAAGTTGTCCTCCTGACTCTCCATAAAACGGGGTTTGATTGGTAATGATCATTCCTTCTTCACCAGAAGATAAAGATTTTGTTTCTTTGTTATCTTTAATTAAGTTTAAGACAACACCCTCAGACTGATTAGACTCGTAACCTAAAAATTCTGTTGGACCAGTTTTATCTTTTATTGAAAACCAAATTGCTTCCTCAGAACTATCCCCAGAACCTTTCCAATTCTTTTTTGCAAGTTCTTTACTTTTTTTCATTAATTCATCAAATTTCTGATGATCAACTTTTAAAAATTTATTCTTTAAAATGTCTTCAGTAAGATCTAATGGAAAACCATAGGTGTCATATAATTTGAATGCGACATTCCCAGGTAAAACTTTGTCTATTTTTGTAATTTCATCATTCAAAATTTTGATACCTCTATCTAGCAAAACTAAAAATTTTTCCTCCTCCATTCTTAAAGTTTCTTTGATTAAAGATTGAGACCTTTCAAGCTCTGGATAATTTCCTGACATCTCGTTTTTTAATGAGTCAAAAATTTTAAAAAAAATTGGTTCTTTTGATCCTAACAAATGAGAATGTCTCATTCCTCTTCTCATAATTCTTCTTAGAACATATCCTCGACCTTCATTTGATGGTAAAACTCCTTCGGCTAGAAGAAATGAGCTTGCTCTTAAGTGATCAGCAATTACTCTAAAACTTGATATATTTTTATCTTCTTGTTTGACTTTTGTTGCATCAGATATTGAGCTAATTAATTTCTTAAAATGATCAGTTTGATAGTTATCATGTGTGCCTTGTAAAAGAGCTGCAATTCTCTCTAATCCCATCCCTGTATCAACAGATGGTTTTGGCAAATCTATTCTTTTTTCTTTTGAGACTTGCTCATACTGCATAAAGACCAAATTCCAAATTTCAATAAAACGATCTCCATCTTGATCTTTGGTTCCTGGCAGTCCACCTTTTAAGTGATCACCATGATCATAAAATATTTCTGAGCAAGGGCCACAAGGGCCAGTTTCACCCATAGACCAGAAGTTATCTGATGTTGCAATTCTAATTATTCTGTCATCACTAAAACCCGCTATTTTTTTCCAGAAATTAAAAGCCTCATCATCTTCATGAAAAACAGTTACATAAAGCCTATTTTTATCTAAACCAAAATCTTTGGTAATTAAATTCCATGCAAGTTCAATTCCTCTTTCTTTGAAATAATCCCCAAAAGAAAAATTTCCCAACATTTCAAAGAAGGTATGATGTCTTGGAGTGTAACCAACATTTTCTAAATCATTATGTTTCCCGCCTGCTCTAACACACTTTTGTGAAGTAGTAGCTCTTTGGTAATCTCTTTTTTCTAGACCTGTAAATACATTTTTAAACTGAACCATTCCTGAATTAGCAAACATTAAAGTTGGATCGTTATTTGGAACTAAATTGCTAGACTCAACAATTTTATGATCGTTTTTCTCGAAGTATTTAAGAAACGTACTCCTTATTTCATTTAATGATTTGTCCGTCATATTTTTAAAATACAGCTTTTTTAAACTATGTCTAGTTAGCTTATTCGATCAACTGGACACTTAACATGAGTTTTAGTAGTTTCGTGACCATGAAAAAAATTCATGATAATTTTTTTGAACCATCTGAGAAACAATTGAAAAGCCTCCTAGAACATTATAAAGCTAGACGATATATTGATGCAGAAAAATTATCACTATCTATCACTCGAGAATTCCCTAAACATAAGCTTGCCTGGAAAGTCTTTGCTGCTGTACTTAAACAAAATGGAAAGTTAAATGAGTCATTAATTGCCTGTCAAAAATCTATACAGTTGGATCCAAAGGATGCAGAAGCCCACAAAAATTTAGGTATCATACTACAAGAAAAAGGTAGATTAAAAGATTCTGAAATTAGCTTTAAAAAAGCAATAGCGTTAGAGCCTAGATATTTCGAAGCTCACAGTAATTTAGGTAGGAACCTTAAAGAGCAAGGTAAGTTAAAAGATGCTGAGATAAGCTTTAGACAAGTGATAGAATTAAAACCTGATTTTGCTGAAGCGCATAGTAACTTGGGAGTTCTTCTACAAATCCAGGGTAGATTTAAAGAGGCTGAATTGAGTTATAAAAAGGCGATAGAGTTAAAATCAAACTATGCAAGAGCTCACAATAATCTGGGTGTCTTACTAGAAAAACAAGGCAGGTTACATGAAGCATGCTTCGCTTTTTTTCAAGCAATAAATTTAAATTCACATTTCGCTGATGCTTTTACAAATCTTGGTATAACTTTAAAAAATGTAAGGTTCAATTCATCAAACACAAAGCTCTACCCAATTTTAATTCGACTTATAAATGCTGATAATTTTGTTCGGCCTTCAAATATAGCCCCAAGTATTTTAAGTCTCTTAGAACATGATCCCATAATCAAGAACTTACTGATTAAAAAAAATTTCGTAACTAGCCTCGAAGAGGTAAATATCATAATCAAAAATCTTGATAAACTTACTATTCTTCATCATCTAATGCGAGTGTGCCCACTTCCTGATCTCAGGTTTGAAAGGCTTTTTGTAAATATGCGAAGTTTAATTCTTAATAATTTAGATAATATAGATGCATCATCTGAATTAATCTATTTTTTATCAACACTTTCTCTTCACTGTTTTACTAATGAATACGTTTATTTAGAAAAAAATAAAGAGACTGAAATCATTAAGAACCTAGAGACTGAAATTTCACATAACATCGAAAAATCAAATCAACCTCAGGCAAAAACCGTTTTGTGTTTAGCATCTTATCGACCTTTACATCAATACGATTGGTGCAAAAAATTAAAAACTCTTGATAATCTGAAGGAGGTAAAGTCTCGACTAATTGATGAGCCTTATGCTGAAAGGGCAATAATGGCTAAAATTCCTTTATTAGGAGAAATATCGGACAATGTATCACGCAAAGTAAGAGCGCAGTATGAACAAAACCCTTATCCAAGATGGATAAAAACTAGATTAGACAAAAAGGCAAAATCAATTTCTGAGGCTTGTGCTGATGTAAATATATATCTCCATTCCGAGAGTATTAAAGAGGTAATTGCTCCGTCTATACTTGTTGCTGGTTGTGGTACAGGGCAACATTCTATAGGAATGTCCACTCAATTTTCTAACTGCCAAGTTACTGCAGTAGATTTAAGTCTGGCAAGTCTCTCTTACGCTAAAAGGAAGACTGCTGATCTTGGGATTACTAACTTAAAATATTTGCAAGCAGACATCCTAAAGCTAGATCAACTAAAAGAAAAATTTGATATAGTTGACAGTGTAGGTGTTCTTCATCATATGGATGAACCCATGACTGGGTGGAAAGTTCTTACAAATCTCCTTAAGCCTAGTGGCTTAATGAGGATAGGTTTATATAGTGAATTAGCTAGACAAGAAATTGTGAACATTAGAAAAGAAATAGCATTGAAGAAAGTTGGTGCGTCTGAGTCTGAAATTAGAGAGTACAGGCAAAAACTTGCAGAATCGAATGAAAAGGATCATCAGCAATTAACTAAGTCTAGTGATTTTTATAGTCTCAGCACATTAAGAGACTTAATATTTCATGTACAAGAGCATCGTTTTACTATTCCACAGATTAAAAATTGTCTGGAAGAATTAGGACTAAAGTTCTGTGGATTTACAAATAAAGAGGCTATCTCAAATTTTAGAAAGCTTCATGGGGAAAGCGCTGATATCTACGATCTGAAACAGTGGAATCAATTCGAGCAAAATAATCCTCAAATTTTTGCTGGGATGTACCAATTTTGGTGTCAAAAGATATAAGTTTGGGAAAAAGGCGCTTAACTAAAAGCGCCTTTGTTAGTAAAGATGACCTTTAATTCTAGTTCTTTTTAGTAGGAGTAGTCTCTTTTGTAGCCTCTTCTTTTTCAGCTACTTTTTTCTCCTTTTCAATTTTTTCAGGACTTAATGGATTTCCTTCAATTTTCTTTGAAATCACACCAGCTTTTTCTCTAATTGCCATTTCTATTTCTGCAGCAACTTTAGGGTTTTGTGCAAGATAAGTTTTTGCATTTTCTCTACCTTGTCCAATTTTCTCACCTTTATAAGCATACCAAGCTCCTGATTTTTCAATGATATCAGCTTTAGCACCTAGGTCGACTAACTCACCCATTTTGCTAATACCTCTTCCATACATCAAATCAAACTCGACAACTTTAAATGGTGGTGCAACTTTGTTTTTAACTACTTTAACTCTTGTAGTATTTCCAATAATTTCATCTTTGTCTTTGATAGCACCAATTCTTCTAATGTCCATTCTTACAGATGAATAAAACTTAAGTGCGTTACCACCTGATGTTGTTTCTGGACTTCCAAACATAACACCAATTTTCATTCTGATTTGATTAATGAAAATCATCATTGTGTTTGTATTTGAAATTGAACCAGTTAATTTTCTTAAAGCCTGACTCATTAATCTTGACTGAAGACCAACGTGATGATCTCCCATTTCACCTTCAATTTCAGCTTTTGGAGTTAAAGCTGCAACTGAGTCAATTACGATAACTGAAATAGAGCCTGATTTTACTAATGTATCTGCTATTTCTAAAGCTTGTTCACCAGCATCTGGTTGCGAAATTAAAAGCTCCTCAGTATTTACACCTAATTTTTTTGCGTAAACTGGATCTAAAGCATGCTCTGCATCAACGAATGCACAAATTCCACCTGCTTTTTGAGCTTCAGCAACAACTTGTAATGCTAATGTAGTTTTTCCAGAAGACTCTGGCCCGTAAACTTCAATAATTCTTCCTTTAGGTAAACCGCCTATTCCTAAAGCTAAATCTAAACTTAAAGAACCTGTTGATATCGACTCGATATCCATTGCTCTTTTTTCACCAAGCTTCATCACAGAACCTTTTCCAAAATTATCTGTGATTTGGCTGATTGCTGCGTCTAAAGCTTTATTTTTCTCTTTATTATCCAATTCTTGATCTTTAGTAGATTTAACTACTTTTAAGTTATTTTTAGTCATTTTTTGCCTCTTTTTTTAATATTTTTGTCACTCGAATCATGCTTATAAATGTACACATTTTGTTCTCATTGGCAAGATTTATTTATTTAAGCCTAAAAAAACTAATTTTATCTCAATTTAAGATATTCACTATTAAGCAATCCAATAGACTTTAAAAGATTAAACTGCGAAAGAATATAGTTTCTCTCTGAATCTGCCAACGAAATTTGAGCATTCAATAATAAAGAGTTAGACTGAATAACCTCTAAAGTAGTTCTATCTGATCCACTATTATATTCAGCTACAATTCCCTCATTTGCGATTTCTGCAGCGTTCACCTGAGCTTTTACTGAATTAAGTAAACTTTTGTTTGATTGATAATTTGACCAGGCACTCGCAACATCTGTTTGATTTTTTTTAATCATATTATTTAAAAGAAGATTTTTTTGTGTCTCCAAACTTTTATTTTTATTCAAATTTGCATAATTCTTTCCACCTGAAAAAAATGGCCACGTGACCGTTGCTTTTAAGGTATCTTGTTCTTTTTCGTCATAGGTAGAACTGAGATCATCTGTTTTTGATCTATCAAAAGATAAGGTTGCTGTTGGAGCTAAATCAGATCTTGCACTAGTTGTATCTTTTTTTGATTGTTCATATTCAAGTTGAGCTATAATTAAATCTGGATTGCCTTTTTTTGATATCTCTATTGCAGAATTTAATTCATTGGGTAGATTAACTATTACTATAGATGATTTATCTAGTGCCTCTGCATCATTAATAGTGCCAATCACATTTTCATAATTTAGCTTACTGGTTAAAAAATCGTTTTCAGCTTGGATTAACTTTGCTTGTGCTCCAGCTAAAGAGGACTCTGATTGAGCAACATCTGATAAAGATATATTACCTCGCTCAAGCCTAATTCTATCTGTTTCGACCTGTCGATCTAACAGGTTAACATTGGATTTATTAATCTTAAGTTTTTCGTTTGCTGAAATTAACCCCGTATAAGCTTCAATTGATTTATATAGAATTTCTTGCTCTTTTTTTAAAAGCTTTGCTTTAGCTAATTCAATGCCAATTTTACTTTTACTTAATTCAGCACCTCTTCCAAAATCTATTAATGTTTGGGTAATTGTCAATGATTGCACAGTTGGGTCTACATCTGAAATCGTTGCATCTGTTCCGTTCTGATTGGTTAATTTATTGGTGTCCTCTGAGCTTTTACTTCCACTTAAAGTTACAGAAGGAAGGTATGAGCTCATCGAAATTTTAAGCTCTTGTTCAGAAATGTTTAGGCTTTCTCTTTCAGCATTTAATTCATTGTTATCATTATAAGCTTTTTTTAACGCTGCAGAAAAAGTTTCAGCATTTGCATTATTTAACAAAAATATTAAACTTGTAATTATAAATAAAATCCTAATCATTTCTTTTTATATACAGCAGATTTAATTTGATGGTTACTATTTAAATTGAATATAACAGATGCATATTTCGGCATATTTCTAAACATGTTTTGAGTAATTCTTTGATAAGTTTGCATAAAATTTAATACATCTCCTCTACTCATTATTTTTGATTTCACTTTGCTTTGAACCCAAAGTTTTCTCTCTTGTTTTAATCTCCATTTTTGTAACAAGCTAAAATTTTTTGCTTTTAGATAAACCAAACAATTTAATTGTGAATATAAGTTTTTATATTTTGATTTTAATTGGTTGTTAACATATTTTCTCCAAATCTGTTTTTGATCTTTTGCTTTCTCCAATGAATTAATTGTTTTCTTTAATGTATTATTTTTTTCTGATTTTGCTCCAACACACCATCCTTCAAAAATGATAACATCTGGTCTCTTTTTTAAATCGTACCATTTCTTTTTATTATACCTGTCATCGATAGCTTTATTAAATGTTGGTAATTTTAATCTGTTGAATTTCTTACTTTTTGACTTTTTAAAAAAATTTAACATCATATTAATGTCATGTGTTCCGGGCACGCCTCTAGTTAAAAGCATAGGATGAACTCTTTTTGATAAATTTATTCGCTCTTTTCTTGTTTTATAGAAGTCATCTATTGAAATTCTAAAAACATTTAATTTAAAGTATTTTGTTAATATAATTCTGATTAAAGAACTAATTGTGGTTTTGCCAGTTCCTTGTCCTCCTGCTAATCCTACAAAATACGGTTTTTTTTTATCAGCTTTTTCACTGATCCAAAAACATAGAGGAATTAAGAAAGATTTAATCATCCTTTCTTTATTTTTGAATTTATCAGCTTTTGTCTCTTGAGATTTAATGAACTTTAAACAGTCTTTTTTTACCCTACCAAAGCATAAACTAAATTGTTGCATGAAAATTATTTTTTATCTAAAGGATGATTTTGACCATCGTTTACTGGAACATCTTTGATATCAAAAGTATTTATTTCATCAATACACCCAACATTAAATCCTGTCATCGCTGGATTTATTCTTGGGTTGTGATGGGTATAAATTCCACAATCTGAGCAAAAGTAATGTTTGGCAACTTTTGAATGAAATTGATAAAGTTTTAATTTTTCTTCACCTTTAACAATTTTAAAATCTTCATTTTTTACCATAGACATAATTGCTCCTTTTCTTTTACAAATAGAACAATTGCATTTTATTACTTTGGCTAAGTCTCCCTCTAAATTTATTTCAGCTTCTATAGCACCACAATGACATGATAGTTTTTTCACTATTCTCCCCATTTTCCATGAAACTCATAAACTACTGCAGGTTTATCACCTACTACCCAACCATCATGACCTGGTTCTATTGAATATGCATCACCAGCCTTATAAGTTAATTCAGTTCCATCATCATGTTTTGCGCAAACTGCTCCTGAAACAATTACACCTAGATGTTTTGCTTTACAGCTATCTGTGCCAACTGTTGGCTTAATGTCTTGTGACCATTTCCAACCTGGTTGTAAAACTAATCTCATAACTCTTTGATCTCCTACTTTCACAATATCTATTTTAGCATTTTTAAAATTCGTGTTACTTTCGTCTGGATTGTCAAAAGTTTTGACTTCAATTGAACTCATTATTTTTCTCCTTTTATAATTAAATTAGAATTTAAAACTATCCTTGGTTGGAGTTATCCACAAGCATACAAAATATAGTTTTGATGTTCACGTTTTGATTCACTTTTGATTCAATTACGGACTCAAAATACAACCTCTTGCGTGCATTGTATAAATGGGCTATAAATTAGAACAAAACAAGAACATGAAACTAACTATTCCCTATTATCTACATAAAGCTGGTGCTGGTTTCCCATCACCTGCCACTGATTATATCGAAGAAGATATCGATCTGAACATGCATTTAATCAAAAATGTTCCAGCTACTTTTATTATCAGAGTTCAAGGTAAATCCATGGTCGATGTTGGGATTAATGATGGAGACTTATTAGTTGTCGATAAAAGTTTAAAACCAAAAAATTTTTCAACAGTTATTGCAAATGTTCACGATGAACTTGTGGTTAAAACTTTAGTTCAAGAAAGAGATAAAAAATTTCTATCGTCAGGGTCTAAAGATTTTTCTAATAGAATTCTAATTAATGAAGAAGAAGATGTTTTTATTTGGGGGGTTGTGACTTATGTCATCCATTCTACGTACTAAAAAAATAGGCTTAGTTGATTGTAATTCTTTCTATGTTTCATGTGAAAGATTATTTAATCCAAAAATAAGAAAAAAACCTGTGGTTGTTTTATCCAATAATGATGGTTGTATCATTTCTAGATCTAATGAAGCTAAAGCTTTAGGAATTAAAATGGGTGAGCCTTATTTTAAGGCAAAAGATATTATTGTAAAAAATAAAGTTGAAGTTTTTTCATCAAATTACTCTTTATATGGAGATTTATCTAGAAGAGTAATGAGAACTCTCAAAAGATTTAATACTGAAATAGAAGTGTATTCAATTGATGAAGCATTTATAGATTTATCTAATTTTCCAGACTTTGAAGTTGAAAAAGTTGGAAGAGAAATTAGAGAGACAGTTTTACAATGGACTGGGATTCCGACTAGCATTGGTATCGCTAAAACTAAAACTTTAAGTAAAGTTGCAAATCATATCGCAAAGAAAAAACAATCAGGAGTAACAAGTTTAATTGGCATTGAGAATTTAGATCCTATCTTAGAAAAAGTTGAAATTAATGATGTGTGGGGTGTTGGTAGGCAACTTACGAAGTTTTATCAAAAAAATGGAATTTATAATGCAAAACAACTTAAGAATAAATCTAATACATGGATCAAAAAATGTTCCAATGTTTTAAGTTCTAGAACTGCAATGGAACTTAGAGGAGTACCATGTATTGGTTTAGAGACAACACAAACAAAAAGGAAAAGCTGTGTAGTTTCAAGATCATTTGGAAAAAGAATCGAAAAATTTCAAGAATTAAGAGAAGCGGTTGCAAATTATTGTTTAAATGCATCTGAAAAAATTAGATCAGAGTCTTTGGTTGCAAAAGCAATTACAGTTTTTGTCAGAACTAGTCCTTTTCAAAGAGACTATGGTTATTATTCAAATGCAAAGACAATTGATTTTCCAATTGCAACAAACAATAGTATTGAAACTGTTAAAACTGCAGTTTCGATTTTAGAGAGCATTTTCAAAAATGGATATCGATATCAGAAAGCAGGTGTTATGCTTACAGGACTACGTAACGACGATGGTAGAAAAAATTTATTTTCATCGGAAAAAGATGAAAAGATAAAAAGTTTAATGCGATCAATTGATAATACTAATTACAGATATGGCAGATCTACATTAAGTCTTGCAAGTGCTGGGGTTCATAAAAAATGGAACATGAGAAGACAATACTCTTCTAAAATAGATACAGCTGATTTTTATTGTCTACCGACAATTAGAGCTTAATCAATTTTATTATCCAGTATTTTTCATGGCAGCGGAAATACCTGCGATAGAGGTCAACAAAGCGTCCTCTAAATCTTTTCTATTTTTTTTATCTTTTTTCTTCTTTAATTTAAAAATAACTATTGGCTGAATAATATTTAGAACCTCAGAGTAGATATTTCTTGCTAATACCTTAGATCTAAATTCTTTTCTTATCTTCAAAATTTCCTTAGGGGTAATTTTTTTATTTAATTCCTTAATTGTATCAAATTGAAATCTTAGTTTCTGTCCAACTCTTTGAAGTTTTTTATCAGCGAGAAACTCCTCATAAATTTTTGAAATTTCTGGATCGGCCTTAGAAATTACCATATCAAGCATATCAAGCATTGAATTAAAAAAAGGCCAATTTTTTTCCATATCATATAAGGTTTTTCTAAACTGTTTGATATAAGAGTATCTTAATGCTTCTGCACTTCCTAACCAGGCTGGAAGCATTAATCTGATCTGTGTCCATGCAAAAACCCAAGGTATTGCTCTTAAGCTTTTTATATTATCAACATTTTTTCTTTTTGATGGTCTTGAACCAATGGATAATTTACCAAGTGCTTTATGAGGAGTGACAGTCCTAAAATACTCAATAAAATCTGAACTTTGATTTATATTTTTTCTATATGAGTTTTTAGAAATTTCAGACATTTTTTCAATTAGATCTCTCCAATTTTTTTTAGGAATTGGTGGGGGATTTAATGTAGCCTCTGTAACAGCACCAATGTAACTACATAAATTATAATTAGCTAAAGGTTCATAGCCATACTTTTGTTGAATTACTTCACCTTGATCAGTAATCCTTATATTACCATTAACTGAATTAGGAGGTTGTGATCTTAAAGTAGCCTGTATTGGACCTCCTCCTCTACCGGCAGATCCACCTCTGCCGTGAAAAAAAGTTACTTTAATCTTAAATTTTTTTGCTAATTTTATTATTTCTTCTTGTGCTTTATATTGATGCCAACTAGCACATATTTTTCCAGCATCTTTACTTGAGTCGGAATATCCAATCATAACCTCCTGTTCATGATTGATCAGTTTTCTATACCAATTTTGTGAGAACAAGGTTTCCATAATAGATTTTGCATTAATAAGATCATCTAAAGTTTCAAATAAAGGAACTACTCTTAATTTGTTTTTTATATTTGCCTCTTTTTGTAAGAAAGATACTGATAAAATATCTGAAGCAGAGGTAGTCATTGATATTACATATGCACCTAAACACTCTGGTGGCTCTTTAGATAAAGTACTAAAAGTTTTCCATACTTCCTTATTTTCTTTATTCTTAAATTGGAAATTTCCAATTTTATTAGATTTAGAAGTTGTAAATTTCTTTAAAAATTTTATTTTTTCTTTCTCAGTAAAATTTGAGTAATTTTTTTTATACTTCGTCTTAACAAACTCAGATATCAACTGTTTATGTCTTGCAGACTCTTGTCTGATATCTAATCTAGCTAAATTAATCCCAAAACATTTTGCTCGTCTCATTAAGTCTAACAATTCACCGCTAGCAATATTCTCATTTTGATTTTGCTCTAAAGACTCTCTTACAACTCTTAAAGGTTTAAGAATTTCCTCTCGAGAACTTAATAATTTTTTTTGATCTAATGGCTTGTTGTGCACTAGATGTTGCTCAATATATCTATGGGTAATTCTCATTTTATCTCTCAAAGGTCTTAAAAAGACTCTATAAGGTTCGAATGATTGACCAACTTTACTTAAGATTTTTTTTGAAGCCTTTTCCATAGAATAGGATCTTATTATTTTAGTGAGAGCTTTTTCATATAATTTAGCTGCTTCCCATCTAGAGAGTAAAATTACTTTTCTTGTGACTTCAGAAGTAACATTGGGATTGCCATCTCGATCACCACCCATCCATGAACCAAATACAATAGGATTAAAATTTTTTGGTAAATTTTTACTCATATTTTTTACAAATATAGAATTTAATTTTCTGTAAACTTTTGGAACAGTATCCCACAAACTATCTTCAATAATGGCCAATCCCCATCTAGCTTCATCAAATGGTGATGGTTTAAATCTTTTAAGATCATCTGTATTCCAAATAATAGTTAGCTCATCGTAAAGATTTTTATCGAGAACTTTCAATTTTGAAGGAGAATTTTTAAACAATTCTCGCTCCTCAAGTATCTCTATAATTCTGTGATATTTTTGAATTAAAGTTCTTCTTTTTACTTCTGTCGGATGAGCTGTTAAAACAATACCTATATTAAGATTTTTTGCTAAATCATAAATCTTATTGTCTGAAATATTTTTTTTTCTAAATAAGTCCTCAAAAATTTCCTCAATAAATAAATTTTTTTTATTTAATTTTTTCTTATTATTTTCATTTTCATTTATACTTCTAGAAGCATCAACTAGCTCAGCTAGATTCATAAAGTTCATAAAATGTGAAAATGCTCGGGTTAATTTAAAAGTATTTTTAGGATCAAGTTTTTTGATTGCGTTAATTACATCATTATTTAATTTTTTTGAATTAGGATTGGATTTATTAGCTTTTGATAATTTTCTAACTTTTTCAACTAAATTAAAAAACTTTTGTCCCTCTTGTGCCCTTATTACATGCCCTAATATGTTTCCTAAATACCTAACATCCTCTCTTAAAAGTTTTGTAGGAATTCGTTCATAGTAAAGATCTTTTTTTTTCATTTAATATTCTCAATATCATTTATTTGACTTAGACAATTTTTAAATTCTCCCATATTTTCTCTTAATGCTAAATTCGAGATTGAATAAACAGCTACTAATAAGAAAATAATAGGTATTGCAGTGATTATCGATGCATTACTTTTAATCATTAAAATATAAATTATTATAAATAATGCCGAACGAATTAAAAAAGTTTTTCTAAACACACTAATAATTGAAAGTGAGTGTTTAATTAAATTGATAAAGCTCATTTTTGATGGTCCAAAATATCTATTACCTCTAATAGATGGAATTGAAATTAAATCATTTTCGATTTTTTTTAATGATCCTGAAAAACTATTCCATGTGGCTTTTTCATTAATCATTTTTTCAACAATTGATCTTGGAAGACAGCTAAAGTTTCCAAACTTAATTGACTTACTTGTAAATACTAATGTAATAAATTTATGTAATTGATAACAAATTTTAAACATCATTTTTTCTGATCTTTTCACTCTTTCACCTACAATAGGCTTATCGTGTGATTTTTTTATTTGATCTAAAAAAAATTCAATTTCCTCAGGTCTATCTTCACCATCGCCGTCCATAGGAATAACATAATCAAAATTGTCTTTTTCAAAAATATATCTCAAACCAGTAGCGATACATCTTGCATGTCCCTGATTTTTTTTCATATTAAATATCTTTATAGAATTTATATTCTCTAAATTTTTTTCAAAATCAGGACGATCATGATTTGAATAATCATTAAGTATGTAAACTGAAATTTCAAATTCTTGTTTTAACGATAAGTTATTAATTTCATCGACTAGCTTATAGACCGATTGCCAATCATTATACACCGGGGTCAAAATTATTACTTTCATAATATAATCTAATTTTAGTATCTTCCCAAACAAACATCTTCAACACAAATAAATTGTGATGCATTTTTCAATATCTCACTATTGTTAGATCCCTCCCAAACAGGTCGTGATTTTAAGTGATACGATAAGTTTCCAGCTTTCCATTCATCTCCAGTGACGAATTGAATTTCTCCATTAAAATCTTTACTCCAAATTAATTGAACTTTGGATGCAATCTCTTTTCCAGGATAGTCGGTTCTTTTATCTGTTTGAGAAATTGAAACGTAAGAATAAATAATTGGTGACAAAAAAAATAGAAACAAAAATCCTGATAAAAAAGAATTTGTTTTTTTAATATTTATCTGTGATTTCAAAATATAGATAAATAAAACCCCAAAATATAAATAAAAAGGTGTCATCCACATCGTTCTGATTTTAGAGCCCATTATCACTGAAGTAATAAAAATAAGAAAGATTGGTAATAAGTTTATGACTAATAAAAATAGTAATTTTTTATCTTTAACATTAAACTTAAAATTAATCTTTTTTACCAATAACCAAATTAAAAAGAAAAACGGAAAAAGTGTTCCTACTTGTTTAAGTAAAAATAATATTGGCTGCTCAAAATGATTTATTAAACTTGGTTCTAAGCCTGTTCTTTTTAAGCCATAAAAAATTGTGATAAAATCATTTCCATATAACCATATCAAATGAGGAATTAATAAAATTATAAAAACCTCTAAAGTAATAAAGTATTTAAAATCGAATTTTCTATCTTTTTTAATTAATATTAAATACATAAAAAGTAAAAAGATTGATGCTAATAGATATACAAATAAGTACTTTGACAGAAATCCTATTGCACTAAATAAACCAATTAAAAAACAATCTGATAATTTTATCTCTTTTGAAGAGTAAATTTTCCATGAAAAATAAACAACTAAAGACCAAAATGGGAGCTGGCATACATTTACATTAAACTCGGGTGTCGTAAAATTATAGAAATAAATTGCCTCTAAAATTAAAACAGAAAAAAGACTTAATAATTTGCTTGATAAAATCTCATCAGCGACTTTAAAAACAAAATAGAAAGAAATCACTACAAATAATGAGCTTAAGAAATAATATGCCCAATCCTGCGCACCAAATATCTGAAAGAAAATTTCTGTAAAAAGTGCGCTTCCAGGTGGATGTTTATTGAAACCCCAGTCTAAATTGCTGCCCCACGCTAAAGCTTCGATAACATCTAGTGGTAGATTTTTATTATTTATTGTAGGAACAACCGTCCAAATTAACAAATGTGATAAAACAAAAATAAAAAATATATTATTTATATTTCTATTTAAACTGATCATTATTTAATAATTACAATAATTAACCTTACTTGACACCCATATTTTGCTGAATATACTCCCTCGAACTCAATTAGAAAATATGGCGAAAACCAGCAAAGTTAAAAAAAAAGTTGTAAAAGCAAAGAATAAAACTGTCAGTAAAACTAAAGCTAAGAAAACAGCTAAAACTACAGTAGCTAAAACTAAAGAGACAATTAAAGGTCCAATTAAAATTTCTAAAACTTATATTCCAAAGGATACTGAAAAATATATGTGCGAGAAACACAAAGTATTTTTTAGAATGAAGCTTCAAGAGTGGAGGAAAGATTTGGTAAGAGCAAATAATGAAGCTCTTTATAATGGAAGTTTAGATGATAATAGCATTTCGGCAGATATTGTAGATCAGGCGAGCTCCTACACTGATAAAAATGTTGAGATGAAAGCTATTAATAGACAAATTAAACTCATTTCAGAAATAGATAAAGCGCTAGCAAGAATTAGAGAAGATACTTATGGGTACTGCCTTGATACAGCAGAACCAATAGGGCTAAAAAGACTCATGGCGAGACCTGTCGCTAAGTATACTATTGCTGCTCAGGAAAAACATGAAAAGGATGAAAAAGTTCACGCCGATGACTAAAAAAAAGAAAAAAACTAAAAAAGTTCATAATCCCGTAACTTATTATTTTACTAAAAAGTATATATATTATTATTATGGTTTGTTTTGGATAATTTTGTTATTTATTGTATTTAGTTAATGGATACAAAAATACTTTTGATAATTATCATTGTCCTCGCTATAGAGGTTTCAGGTCATGGAATTTTTGCTTCTTTGTTTAGATTGCTTAGCTCAATGAACTAATATGGTTTGGGTGGAAACTCATTTTTATCCATAAAAGCAAATCCTTTTTTTACACCATCTCTTTTTGAAATTTCCTCATACCATCTTGTAAGATTTTTAAAACTTTTAAGGCCAATATCATGCCATTCATGTCTTGCTATCCAAGGGAATGTCCCAATATCTGCAATTGTGTAATTATTACCTGATAAATATTTTGATTTAGATAATCTCTCGTCCAATTCCTTGTATATTCGTTTAGAAATTTTAAAATATCTTTCCTCACCAAATTTACTTTTTCCAGGATTATAATGATGGAATTGATGGTGTTGACCTAACATTGGACCAACATAACCCATTTGAGCCATCAACCACTGATTAATTTCTAATCTTTCTTCAGAATTATAAAATTTTCCACTTAGCTCAGCCAAATAAATCAGGATTGCTCCAGACTCAAAGATCGTTTTTTTATTTTTATGATCAATAATTACCGGAATTTTGCTTAAAGGACTTATTTTTTTGAACTCATCCTTAAATTGTTCACCATTATTTATATCAACTTTGATTACTTTGTAATCAAATCCAATTTCCTCAAGCATAATACTAATTTTTTTGCCATTTGGTGTATTAGCTGAGTAAAGATCTATCACTCTTTTTTTCCAAGTCTTTTCAATAAGTTTGTTGAAGTTGTTGTGAATTCAAATCTATATTTTTCATCAGGTCTTGCTAATTTAAAACATGCTCTTGCTGCTAAAGCTCCTTCATGGAAACCTGACAAAATTAGTTTTAATTTACCAGGATAATTACAGATATCACCCACTGCATAAATACCTTTTTGATTAGTCTCAAATTTTTCAGTATCTACCTCAATAGTTTTTTTATTCAGATTAAGGCCCCAATTAGCAATTGGTCCAAGTTGCATAATAAGACCAAAAAAACCTAAAACATATTCAGTCTTTAAGTTTTTTATTCCACCATTGTCATGTTTAATATCAATGCTTTCTAGTGTTTGTTCCCCATGAACATTTGCCATTTGATATTTATTGAAAAGATTTATTTTACCGTCTTTTACTAATGCGTGCATTTTATCAACAGTAGCTTGTGCACCTCTAAATTCATCTCTTCTATGTATCAAGTTTACATTAGACTCTTTTGATAACTCAATAGCCCAATCTAATGCGCTATCTCCACCTCCAAAAATTGAAACTGTTTTTCCTTTGAAGATGTTTTTATCTTTTACCGAATAAAATAACGATTTGTTTTCAAATTTTTCACATTCTTTTGGTGGAAATTTTCGAGGTTCAAATGAACCAACACCACCTGCAATAATTACATTTGGAGTTAAAAAAAAATTTCCTCCACTAGTTTTTACTAACCAATTGTTATCCTCTTTTTTTACCTCTTCAACTCTTTCACTTAAATGAAATTTAATATTAAAGGGTTTTAATTGATCTAATAAATTATTGGTAAGTTCTTCTCCTGTGCATTCTGGCACCGCGGGTATATCGTAAATTGGCTTATCAGGATAAAGTTCGATACATTGACCTCCAATTTTATCTAAATTATCAACTATCTCACAATCTAATCCGATTAATTTTAATTGATGAGCAGTAAAAAGTCCTGTTGGACCTGCTCCAATAATTAATGCATCAGTTTTTTTCATTTAAGCTTGTTTGGATGGTATGTTTACTTCAAGTCCATCTAATTCATCTGAAACAATTATTTGACAACTAAGCCTACTATTTGTTTTTGGTTCAAATGCCATATCTAACATATCATCCTCTCCATCTTCTTTTTTTGGAATTTTATTAAACCAATCATCTTTGACATAAACATGGCAGGTTGCGCACGCCATCCCTCCACCACAATCTGCATCGATACCAGGAATATCATTTTGAACAGCTCCCTCCATAACAGTAAGACCATTTTGCACCTCAACTGTATGAGTTTGATTATCAGAAGTTATGTATGTTATTTTTGCCATTTAATTGAATATAGGGATCAAAAAAAATAGGGCAAGTATGTAAAAACATACTCGCCCTAAAATTATTTTAATTACTTAGTAATTATCTTGCTCTTGAGCCAGCTCCTGAACTCATTGCAGCAGCCCAGATTACTAGACCGAATGCAATTTTGTTAATGAAGTCAGCTAAGTTGTAAACAACGTTTAGTGAGTTAGCATCTACACCACCTGTTAGGTAACCAAATACATAACCTAATGGATAAATAGCCCAACCTACAGTTACAATCATTCTCATTGCACCGAACGCAGTTACAAGAGCTTTGTTACCGCTTTTAGCAGCAGCTCTTCCAGCTTCACCAGAGAATATTTCATATAGAATGTAAATCCATCCAGCCATACCGATTACAAAACCAAGTGTAGCATTGATGTATCCAGCTTCTCCTAAGTATCCTCCGATTAACATTACTAATGAACCGATTAACAATCTCCAGAACATTCCAGAATTTGCTTTTCTTACTGCTACTAGAATTAAGTAGAATTCTACCATCTGTAATGGCACAGTAATTAACCAGTCAATATATCTGTATACTGTTGGTGAGTCACCTGTAGCAACCCATACTTCTCTCATGTACATGTAGTGAATGAAAGCGATACCAGTTACAAGACCTGCAACAGTTACTGATGTTTTCCACGCAGGGTTAACAGTACCTCTCTCCATGAAGAAGAAAGCTGTAGCCGCTAACATACCCATTGAAATTATCCAAAAAGATATTCCAACAAAGTCATCCTGTGCTAACATCGTTGCGTCTGCTGCATTAGCAACACCTGCATAACCCACTAGGGCTAACGCTGCTAGAGCAAACAGTTTAAGTTTTTTCATAAAAAACTCCCTCTTTAGTTAGTTTTTACTTTAGTTTATATAAACTAAGCTCGGGCTTCCCCAAGCAAAAGTTGTGGTTAAATACCAAATAAAAACACTTAATAGAAGACCTAATTGTCATTAATTTACATTGATTTTACTTGTTTTTTAAAATTAAATACAATTTGTGATTTAAAAACCACAATAAATTAACTAACGAATCAAAAGAATTATGTCAGATAAATTTAAAGAAATTTATAGAAAATCAATCGAAGACCCTGAGAATTTCTGGAGAAAAGCAGCTGACGATATTTTTTGGTTTAAGAAACCATCAAAAATTTTAAACAAATCTAACCCTCCTTTTTATAAATGGTTTGAAGATGGGGTAACAAATACTTGCTACAATGCATTAGATATTCATATAGATAACGGACAAGGTCAAAAAACTGCACTAATCTACGATAGTCCCATCACAGGTAACAAAAGTAAACTTACATATGAAGAATTAAGATCAAAAGTTTCTAAATTTGCCGGTGCTTTGAAAAATCAAGGCGTTGGAAAGGGTGATAGAGTAATAATTTATATGCCAATGATACCTGAAGCAGTCATTGCAATGCTTGCTTGTGGAAGAATTGGAGCGATTCACTCCGTTGTTTTTGGTGGATTTGCATCAAATGAACTTGCAAGCAGAATAGATGACAGCAAAGCTAAAATTCTAGTCACAGCATCATGTGGTTTTGAGCCAGGTAGAACAGTTGAGTACAAGCCATTAGTAGATGAAGCAGTCAAACTAGCAAATCATAAGATAAGTAAGATGATTTTATTTCAAAGAAAAGGTCATGAGGCTAAATTAAATGCGCCTAATGAAATTAGTTGGGATGAGGCACTATCTGATACAAAAGATACTGACTGTGTGGAGATGAATTCAAATGAGTTTGCTTACATACTCTATACCTCGGGTACAACAGGAACACCCAAAGGTATTGTAAGAGATATTGGAGGTCATATTGTAGCTTTGAAATGGACAATGAAAAATATCTACAACATTGATAAAGGAGATATTTGGTGGTCAGCTAGTGATATTGGTTGGATTGTAGGTCACTCTTACATTGTTTACGCTCCTTTATTTAAAGGGTGCACAACAGTTTTGTTTGAGGGTAAACCTGTGGGTACACCTGATGCAGGGGCTTTCTGGAAAATCATATCTGATTATAAAGTAAAATCTTTATTTACAGCTCCAACAGCATTTAGAGCAATTAAAAAAGAAGATCCTGATGGAAAATTCTTCTCTAAATACGATTTGAGTAGTTTTGAAAGTTTATTTCTTGCTGGAGAAAGAGCAGATCCAGATACAATCAAATGGGCAGAAAATTTATTAAAAGTTCCAGTGATAGACCATTGGTGGCAAACTGAAACAAGTTGGGCAATAAGCTCAAATTGCACAGGAATTGAAATGATGAAAACAAAATATGGTTCAGCCTGTAAGGCAGTGCCAGGTTATGATGTAAAAATTATTAAATCAGATCAAACTTTAGCTAAACCAAATGAGATGGGAGATATTGTAGTTAAATTACCTTTACCCCCTGGTACATTTCCAACTCTTTGGAATGCAGATCAAAGATACAAGGAAAATTATATGTCAAACTATGATGGTTACTATCAAACTTATGATGCAGGTCATATTGACGAAGATGGTTATATCTGGATTATGTCTAGAACTGACGACATTATAAATGTTGCTGGCCATAGATTGTCAACTGGTGCCATTGAAGAAGTTTTATCTGAACATCAATCAGTGGCTGAGTGTGCAGTTCTTGGTATTGCAGATAAATTAAAAGGACAATTACCAATAGGATTAATAGTTTTAAAAGCTGGAGTTGATAAAGATAACGAAACAATTTCAAAGGAATGTATTCAAATGGTTAGAGATAAAATTGGTCCTGTGGCTGCATTTAAAGTTGCAATTGTTATCAAAAGACTTCCAAAAACAAGATCTGGAAAAATTTTAAGAGGAACAATTAGAAAAATTGCTGATAATGTTGAATATAAAATGCCTCCAACAATTGATGATCCTGCAATTCTTGATGAGATCAAACAAGACTTGATTGACAATAAAATACTAAATAATGGTTAAAACATATTCTTTTTTACTTATCGCTATATTTTGTGAGGTAGCTGGAACAATGTTATTGCCAGTTTCACAAAATTTTACCAAGATTATTCCAACGGTTTGTCTAACAATATTCTATTTGGTATCTTTCTATTTGATGACTTTTGTTATGGATAAACTACCAATAGCAATTGTTTATGCCACGTGGAGTGGACTTGGAGTATTTACAATAGCTTTGCTAGGATATTTCTTTTTTAAACAAACTTTAGCTTGGCAAGCTATTGCTGGATTATTCCTTATAGTTATTGGTGTTATATTGGTTAATAGTTTTAGTGTAAAAATTAACTAAATTTTAAAGGTGTGCCCTCAGGCTCACCTAAAATCTTTCCATCCTTCATCTTTATTTTACCAGAAATTATTGTTGCAACAGGTGTTCCTTTAAACTCAACATCATTGAAAGGTGACCATCTACATTTACTTTCTATATTTTCATTTTTAATTATTATTTTCTTGTTCATATCAACAATGGTAAAGTCAGCATCAAATCCCTCTTTAATGTATCCTTTGTTCTGAATTCCAAATATTTTTATTGGATTTTCGCATACCAGATTTACTAATTGATTAAGTGATAATTTTCCATGATTAACATGATCTAACATTACAGGCATAAGTGTTTGGACACCAGGCATGCCTGACGGAGAATTAGGATACTCTTTATCTTTATTTACTTTTAGATGTGGTGCATGATCTGAGCCAATTGTATCATTTAAATTATTTCTTACAGCATACCACAATCGATCATAGTGAGATTTATCTCTTATTGGCGGATTCATTTGAGCGTAAGTTCCAAGTTTATCATAACAATCAGGTGCATAAATTGTTAAATGTTGTGGTGTAATTTCAAAAGTAATATTACCTTTATGTTGAGATAAAAAATCTACTTCTTGTTTAGTAGTAATATGAAGTACATGCGCTTTCTTGTTATATTTTTTTGCAAGTCTAACTATTCTTCTAGTCGAGGAAATTGCACATTCCTCACTTCTCCAAATAGGATGAGAGTGTACATCGCCATTTTTAATTAATTTTTTATTCTTGTTTAAGATTTCTTCATCCTCTGAGTGGACTGCTACTACCTTTGAACTATTTTGAAAAACTTTGTCAATATCCTCTTCTAGTGCTACTAAAAGATTACCTGTTGAAGAACCTACAAACAATTTGATCCCACAACACCCTTCTAAATTTTTTAACTCAGCTAGTTGACTAACATTACCTGCCGTTGCACCAAAATAGAAAGCGTAATTGCAATACATTCTATTTTTTGCAAGATCTAATTTTCGCTGAAATTCTTTTAGGTTTGAGGTTGGAGGGTTAGTGTTTGGCATCTCAAATACTGCTGTAATCCCTCCTACTACTGCTGCCCTACTCCCAGAATTAAGGTCTTCTGTATCTGTTGAACCTGGTTCTCTGAAATGGGTCTGAGTATCTATACAGCCAGGTAAGGTAATTTTATTTTTGGCATCATAGACTTTTTTTGCCTCTTCTGATATTTTGCCAATTCTTAATATTTTACCATCTTTAACGGCAATATCCTTATCCTCTAGTTTTCCATTGATATAACATTGCCCATTTTTGATTATTAGATCTAACATTTGTAAAAAAAGTTATTATATTAAATTTAACGATCAATCAAATATGAATAATAGTGTTTATATATTAAAAGATAGAGCCATACTTTATGTACATGGTCAGGATGCTAGAGACTTCTTGCAAAATTTAATTAGCAATGACATTAATAAAGTTACAGATAGCTCAAGTTGTTTTGCCTCATTATTAACTCCTCAAGGCAAGTTTCTTTATGAATTTATTGTTGTAAAGCATAAGTCAGGTTTTTTTATTGATTGTGAAAAGTCTCAATCTGAAGAAATATTGAAACAATTAAATTTATATAAAATAAGATCAAATGTGGAAATCCTTAATCTTAGCAATGAATTTGTTGTTGCAAGTTTTGGTTATGAAAAATATTTATCATTAGATAGCACAGAAGACATTCTCGGCTTTACTATGAGATATAGAGAAGATCCTATAGTTCTAGATCCTAGAAATAAAAATTTGGGTGCAAGATTAATAATTAATTTAGAAAAACTTTATTTGTCTCTAAAAAAACTTGAATTAAAAGACAATAAAATTGAGGATTATTATAAAAAAAGTCATAAACTTGGGATTGTTCCAAAGAATTTAAATAAACTAAAAAATAAATTATTCGGTATTGAATGCAATTTTGAAGAACTAAATGGTATTGATTTTAAAAAAGGATGTTACGTAGGACAAGAAAATACCGCTAGAATTAAACTTAAAAATAAACTTTCTAAGAGGTTATTGCCAGTTGAGATAATTGATGGAAAGCTTGATGAAGATGAAACGGTATATTGTAATCGGATTGAAATTGGAAAAATTTTGATAAACGAAGAGTATCCGTTTGCTTTAATAAAATTTTCTAATGAAAATTTTAATAAAGACCTTACTTTAAAAAGTAAAAAAGGATCATTTAAGATATTTATACCTGAATGGCTAAAGATTTAATTTTCTGGTGCGGCCAGAGAGACTCGAACTCTCATGGACTAGGTCCACACGGCCCTCAACCGTGCCTGTCTACCAATTTCAGCATGGCCGCAAATATGACCCACATTAAATCAATGACAAGTAGCTTTCAAATTGATAAATTTTGTTTATGGAATTTAATCAAGAAGTAAAATTAGCAACTGATCCAATTTATAAGAAAATTTCAAAGGTTATGCCTGAGATTGAATGGGCAATACATGCTCCTTATATTCATAAAATTAATAAATTAAAAAAAGAGAAAAATGCAGTGATACTTGCTCATAATTATCAAACTCCAGAAATTTATCACGGCATTGCAGATTTTTCTGCAGATTCTTTAGCCCTTGCTGTTGAAGCATCAAAAACCTCAGCAGATATAATTGTTATGGCTGGAGTTCACTTTATGGCTGAGACTGCAAAATTAATGAGTCCAAATAAAAAGGTTTTATTACCAGACATGAAAGCAGGTTGTTCATTATCCTCTTCAATTACGGGTAAAGATGTCAGATTGTTAAAAGAAAAATATCCAGGAGTTCCTGTTGTCTCGTATGTAAATACATCTGCTGATGTAAAAGCTGAAACAGATGTGTGTTGTACATCTGCTAATGCAGTAAAAATTGTAAAATCCTTAGGTGTGAAAAAAGTTATTTTTTTACCTGACGACTATTTAGCCAAATATGTTGCTTCACAAACTGATGTTGAAATTATCTCATGGAAAGGAATTTGTATTGTTCATGATCAATTTAACGAAAATGAAATTAAGAATATAAGGAAAAATAATCCTGGAATTAAAATAATTGCACATCCAGAGTGTCCACCAGAAGTTATTAAAGCAAGTGATTTTGCAGGATCAACATCAGGAATGATTAATTATGTTAAAAATAATCAACCTAAAAAAGTAATGATGGTAACTGAATGTTCAATGAGTGATAATATTCAGGTTGAAAATCCAAACGTTGAATTTATAAGACCATGCAATATGTGTCCACATATGAAAAAAATCACTTTGCCAAAAATTTTAGACTGTTTAGAGAATGAAACTGGTGAAATTATCATGGACCAAGAAACAATTGATAAAGCTAGATTATCAGTGGAAAAAATGGTTGCTATCGGTAGATAACACTTTGTGTCAAAAATTAAATTAAGTGAAACTTTTATTAAAGATAGAGTAAAACTTGCTCTAGCTGAAGATTTGTATCCTTATGGAGACATAACATCTAACCTCCTAAATAATAACAAAGTTATTGAGGCAAAAATAATTTCTAATCAAAAAGCAGTAGTTGCAGGTTTACTATTTGTAAAACAATCTTTTAAGCAAGTTGATAAAAAAATTAAGTTTATATTAAAAAAAAAAGATGGGTCCACAGTCAAAAAAAATTCTGTAATAGCAGTAATTAGAGGTAAAGCTAGTTCTATAATGATTGCAGAAAGGGTTGCATTAAATTTTTTATCTCATATTTCTGGAATAGCTACAAAAACAAATCAATTTGTAAAACTAGCTGGAAAAAAGTGCAAAATTTGCTGTACAAGAAAAACTTTGCCAAATTATAGGGTTATTCAAAAATATGCAGTTAAATTAGGAGGCGGTACAAATCATAGATTTAATTTAGGTGATGAATTTTTGATTAAAGATAATCATATCGCTAGTTATGATTTAAAAGAATTAGTTTCATTGGCAATAAAAAATAAAAAAGGAAAAAAAATTACCGTTGAGGTGGATAATTTAAAGCAACTGAAAAAGATTATTGGTCTTAAATTTGATACTGTTTTGTTTGATAATATGAGTATTAAAAATCTTAAAGCAGGTGTAAAACTTGTTAAAAAATATTATGAGACAGAAGCTTCGGGGAATATAAATCTTAAATCTGTAAAATCTGTTGCAATGACCGGGGTAGATAGAATTTCAATCGGGAGCATTACTCATAGTGCCCCAGCTATAGATTTCAAACTAGAAATCTAGATTATTTGATTTTTTTAATTTTTATTTTTCATAAGCTCAGCCTGTGCCGCTGCTAATCTAGCTATAGGAACTCTGTAAGGTGAGCAGGAAACATAATTAAGCCCAGCTTTCGAGCAAAATTTAATACTCTTTGGATCACCGCCATGTTCACCACATATACCTAGTTTAATTTTTTTATTTTGTTTTTTTCCTTTAGAGACCGCTATTTCAACTAAATCTTTCACTCCGTCATCAATGGATACAAACGGATCAATAGTAAAAATCTTATTATCTATATAATCATTTAAAAATTTACCGCTATCGTCTCTACTTATTCCAAAAGTTGTTTGTGTTAAATCATTTGTGCCAAAACTAAAGAATTCAGCATGTTTCGCAATATCATCAGCCTTAATTGCTGCTCTAGGTAACTCAATCATTGTACCCACAAGAAATTCAATTTTTGTTTTATTTTCTTTTTGAACTTTTCTTGCAGTATTGATTACTAAATCTTTCATTATTTTAATCTCAGCTTCGGTTGAAACTAAAGGAATCATTATCTCGGGAAAAGCAAATTTTTGTTTGTTTTTTTTTAAGTCTGCAAGAGCCTCGAATATCGCTCTACATTGCATCTCATATATTTCAGGAAATGAAATGCCAAGTCTACAACCTCTATGTCCTAACATTGGATTTTGTTCATGAAGTTCTTCAATTCTGCTTTCAATATCTTTTTTATCTGATCCAACAACATTAGCTACTTCAGAAATTTCTTTATCAGATTTCGGTAAAAATTCATGTAATGGTGGATCTAATAATCTTACTGTAACTGGAAGACCATGCATAATCTTAAATATCTCCATAAAATCTTTTTTTTGATGCGGTAGAATCTTTTTTAAAGCGTTAGATCTATCATCTAGCGTTTTTGATAAAATCATTTCTCGTACTGATAAAATTCTTTCCTCATCAAAAAACATATGTTCGGTCCTACAAAGTCCAATTCCCTCTGCACCAAAATCTCTGGCTGTTTTAGTATCTAGAGGAGTCTCAGAGTTAGTTCGTACTTTAAGTTTTCTAATTTTATCAGCCCAGCTCATCAATTTTGAAAAATCTCCTGATATCTCAGGTTTTATGGTTGGAACTGTACCTAAAATTATTCTTCCCGTAGAACCGTCAATTGTAATTGTTTCACCTTCTTTGATCTCAGCCGAGGATGTTTTAAAGACTTTTTTATCGTAATTAATTTCAATTTCACTTGAACCAGAAACACAAGGTCTTCCCATTCCCCTAGCTACAACTGCAGCATGACTAGTCATACCTCCTCTTGAAGTTAAAATTCCCTTCGCAGCATGCATTCCTTGAATATCCTCTGGAGAAGTTTCAACTCTAACTAAAATTGTATCTTGCATCATATCATTTAATCTTTCAGCTTCCTCTGAGCTGAAAACTACTTTTCCACTTACTGCACCAGGAGATGCTGGAAGACCGTTTGCTATAACTTTGATTGAACTTTTCTCATCTAAAGTAGGGTGCAAAAGCGTGTCTAAAGAGTTGGGATCAACTCTTAAAACAGCATCATTTTTATTGATTAACTTTTCTCTAACCATATCAACAGCAATTTTTACTGCTGATTTTGATGTTCTTTTTCCAGATCGAGTTTGTAATATCCAAAGTTTATTACTTTCAACAGTGAATTCCACATCTTGCATATCCTTATAATGTTTCTCTAGTTTTTTTAAAATTTTATACAATTCGTGATATACTTCTGGCATCGACTCTTCCATAGATGCATCATCAACTTTTGCTTCTTTTCTCGCCTTCTTTGTAATGTACTGTGGAGTTCTTGTTCCAGCTACAACATCTTCTCCCTGAGCATTAATCAAATATTCTCCATAAATATCATTTGATCCATCTGAAGGGTTTCTAGTGAAGACAACTCCTGTTGCACAATCATTACCCATATTTCCAAAAACCATAGATTGAACATTAACAGCTGTTCCCCATTCAGAAGGAATTTGATTCAACTTTCTGTAAACTCTCGCTCTTTTGCTCTCCCAAGATAAAAATACAGCACTTATTGCCCCGAATAATTGATTATAAACATCTTGAGGAAAATCTTTACTAGTCTTTTCTTTAACTACATTCTTAAAATCATTTATCAAACCATCCCAATCCTCTTCATCGAGATCCGTATCAAGCAATACACCTTTTGTTAACTTATAATTTTCTATCAATTCCTCAAAATTGTAACTTTCAACACCCATAACTACATTTCCGTACATCTGGATGAATCTTCTGTAACTATCTTTCGCAAATCTTCCGTTAGATGTTTTGTTAGCCAAAGCAACAACTGTTTTATCATTTAGTCCTAAATTCAAAATTGTATCCATCATACCTGGCATTGAAACTCTTGCCCCAGATCGAACTGATAAAAGAAGAGGATTTTTTAAATCTCCAAATTTTTTTGATACATCTTTTTCTATTGTTTTAATTTCTTTTTTTATTTGGCTAATTAATTTGGAATTTAATTTTTTTTTATCCTTATAAAAAATTTCACACACTTTTGTTGAGATAGTAAAACCAGGAGGTACTGGTAAACCCATTCTTCCCATTTCAGATAAATTCGCTCCCTTACCACCTAAAAAATTTTTTGGATCTTTTATTTTTTTTGAGTCTTTAGACTTAAAATTAAGAATTAACTTATTCATTATGAGCATTTAAAAATCGAAAATTTATATAATTTTGAAACGTTTTACATAACATATTTATAAGTTCCAAACGATTTTTTCTTAAAGTTTCATTATCTTCATTAACTTTTACATTATCAAAAAATTCGAAAACTTCTTTTTTAGTTTCAGCTAAAATTGATAATGATTTTTCACAATTTTCATCACTGTTTATGGTAGAATAATATTTTTTAATATCATTAATTTTTTTATATAAGTTTTTTTCAAAGTCACTTTTAAAAATACCAGGATCAGTTGTATCATTTATTTCAATCTCGTTATTTTTCATCTCATGATCTAAAATGTTTGATGCTCTTTTATAACTTGAATTGATGTCTATACCAATTTGGGTGTTAATTACCTTATTAAGACATTTTGCTTTTTCAAAAGACGAAGATAAATTATTTAATGAAAATGATGATAGAGTGGCCTCAATTATATCGTAACGTATTTCTTTGTCTTTAAGATAGTATCTAAACCTATCTTTTAAAAAATCTTGTAATTCTTTTTGTAAATCTTTGTTTTCAAGATTGTATCCCTGGTCATCGTAAAGACGTGAGGAATAATTCAAAAGATCATTTATTTTCAAATTCTTTCTATTTTCTATAATGGTTCTTATTATACCTAGAGCAACTCTCCTCAATCCTAATGGATCCTTTGAACTTGTAGGTTTCTCATTAATACCAAAAAAACCCACTAAGGTATCAATCTTATCTGTAATTGATAACGTGACACTGAATGGTTTTTTTGGAACTATTGAATTGAGTCCAATTGGTAAATATTGCTCAGAAATAGCTAAAGATATATCTTTATCAAATCCTTGATATTCAGAAAAGTACCCTCCCATAAGTCCCTGAAGTTCAGGAAATTCACCAACAAGATCAGAAGTAAGATCAGTCTTACTAATTGATGCTAACAATTCTACTTTATCTTTACTAATTAACAATTCATCTGAAATCATTCCACCGATTTTTCTCATTCGTTGAACTTTGTCGAAATAAGATCCAAGCCCTTTAAAAAAATTCATTGATTTTAATTCTGACACTTTTTTTACTAAATTTTGAGTTTTATCTTTATTCCAAAAAAATTCTGCATCACTTAATCTTGCATCAACTACTCTTTCATTACCTATTTTAATGAGACCTTTTTTATCTTTTTTATTTGTTACAATTAAAAATTCATTTGTAATTTCATTTTTGTCATTAAATGTTGGAAAATATTTCTGGTGGGACTCCATTGTTAGGGTCAAAATCTCTTTGGGAACCGATAAAAATTTTTTATCAAATTTGCACAATAAAACATTTGGGCTATCTACTAAATTTACAACCTCATCCATCAACTTAGGATTTTCATTAATTTTTAACCCTTTTTTCCCTAATATCTTTAAAAAAGATTTATTGATTATTTTTAATCTTTTATTTTGATTAATGATCACTCCGTTATCTTCAAAAAATTTTTCATATTTCTTAAAATTTTCAAAAGATCTTTTTTTTTCTTCAAAATCTTTATCTAAAAAAGTCAAATTAGAGGAAGTTAAATGATGAAATTTAAAACTTACAATTTTTTTATCAAATATTGATAAAATTGATTTTAATGGTCTTCCCCAATTTAAATCAAATTCACCCCATTTCATTGATTTTTTCCATTGATAGTTACTCAAAATTTTTGGAATGAATTCAGTGAGTAAATCATGTGTTTTTAATGAGGTTGCTACAGTTTTGTAAAAATAAAATTCATCTTTTTCGGTTTTTTTTTTAAATAAATCCTTTTTGTTAATTTTGTTTGATCTCAAAAAACCCTCCAATGCTTGTTCAGGAGCGCTAGTTTTAGGGCCTCTAATCTCTTTAGATTTAATCTTAATTTGTTTATCTAGGCCTTCAAAAACTAGAACTAATCTATTTGGAGTTGAAAAAGAAAAATTTTTTTTTGATCTAATTGATTTTTCCTCAAATAAATTTTTAAAATCTTCAAAAATTTTATCTCTTAAATTTTTTTGAAGCCCGGCAGGAATTTCTTCACTAAATAGCTCTAAAAAAAATTCTGACATTCTATGTTTGCGACTGTACCCAAATTGTAGCAACTTGTTTTGTAATTTCTCTTATTCGACCAATATATTCTGCTCTTTGCGCAACACTAATTGCTCCGCGAGCATCTAATACGTTAAATATATGACTTGCTTTCAAACATTGATCGTATGCAGGTAAAGATATATTTTTTTCAACTAATGATTTTGCTTCACTCTCATGCATATCAAATATTTTAAATAAGTTTTCTGTATTAGCATGCTCAAAGTTATAAGCTGAAAATTCTTTTTCTGATTGATGAAAAACTTCCCTATAATCAATACCTTCATCATTCCAAACTAAATCATAAACGTTTTTTTTCTGCTGGGTAAACATACAAATTCTTTCAAGGCCATATGTTATCTCTACTGACACTGGTTTACATTCAAAACCTGCCATTTGTTGAAAATATGTAAATTGAGATATTTCCATGCCATCACACCAAACTTCCCATCCAAGACCTGCAGCACCTAGAGTTGGGCTTTCCCAATCATCTTCAACAAATCTAATATCGTGCTCTTTATGATTAATTCCTATTACCGACAAACTATTTAAATAAAGTTTTTTAATATTAACTGGAGAGGGTTTTATTATAACTTGAAATTGATAATAATGCTGAAGTCTATTTGGATTATCTCCATATCTTCCATCTGTAGGTCTTCGTGAAGGTTGAACATACGCTGCTTTCCATGGCTTAGGTCCAAGAGATCTTAGAGTAGTAGCTGGATGAAATGTTCCAGCTCCAACTTCCATATCATAAGGTTGTAAAATTACACATCCATTTTTACTCCAAAATTTTTGAAGATTTATAATTGTATCTTGGAAAGTTTGAAATTTTGGTTTTTTTTTAATTTTTTTAGAGGCCATATTTTTGCCAAACTGATTTTTCCTCTAATATGTTTGCTAATTGATCGACATGATCATTTGAGGACGACAATTTTTTACTAAGCCAGCTTTTTGATTTTTCAAATTTTTTAATAACAACATCTTCTCCAAATTTTTCTCTTAATATCTGATTTGCATTTCCTATATCATCTATCAAACCAAGATCTTTGGCTTTTCTACCTGACCAAAATTCACCTGAAAATAATTCTACTTCAGATTTTTTAAGTTTTGATGACCTGCTTTTTTCGACCACCTCTATGAAATCTTTATGTAGATCTAATTGTATATTTTTTAATCTTTCGATGTCTTCCTTTTTTTCATCTAGAAATGGGTCTAATGTACTTTTATTTTTCCCAGCAGTATGCACTCTTCTCTCAACACCTATCTTTTTTATCAATTCTGTAAAACCAAAAGAAGAGTAAATTACTCCTATTGAGCCTATTATTGAACTTGAGTTCGCATAAATTTCATCTCCAGCACAAGCTATTAGATATCCACCTGAAGCTGCTACATCTTCGGCAAAAACTATAACTTTTTTTTTATTTTTTTTTGCCTGTTGTCTAATTAAGCTGTAAATTAAATGTGATTGAACAGGAGAACCTCCAGGAGAGTTTATTGTTATAGCAACACATGGTGCTTTTTTTAGAGAAAATGCTTTTGTAATAATGTCTTCTTGGCCAGAAAAATCTATACCCTGTTTAAATTTCCCTACATTACCAATAACTCCACTTAGCTTAATATGTGGAATAATTTTTTTCTTTTTAAAAAAAGAGAGCATTTTTAATATTTATAGAATTTTTATATGAATATAAAGACACCTTATAATTGAAGATTCGGGTGCGTCAATTGATAAGTATAAAAAGCAACCTATTATACTAATTTGCTCAATTAATGGGAAGTGTCATACAATTAAAAAACAAAATTAATAATTCATATTTTCAACTAAAAAATTCAGTTGAAGATAGATTGATGTTAGTTGAGGAAAAAATAAAGTCTAAATTAGAGAGCAAAGTAGACTTAGTTCATAAAATGACAAACTATCACCTCGATACAGGTGGAAAGAGATTAAGAGCTTTATTAACTTTAGGTTCTGCAAAATTATGTGAATATACAAAAGGAACTAGAGATATTAATTTGGCTGCTTGTGTAGAACTTATTCACTCAGCAACTTTAATGCATGATGATGTAATAGATAATGGATCTATTAGAAGAGGTAGAAAAACTTTAAACAAAGTTTGGGATAATCACTCTTCTGTTTTAGTTGGAGATTATTTACTTAGTAGATGTTTTGAAATGATGGTAGATGACGGAAATATTGAGGTTTTAAAATTATTATCTTCAACTTCCTCTAAGATTGCACAAGGAGAAGTTCTTCAATTACAACACAGAGGAGAGGTGGATATGTTGGAGGAAACTTATTTAAGAATAATTTCTGCGAAAACTGCTGAATTATTTGCAGCAGCTACCAAAGTTGGTGCAATTTTGTCAGATGTGTCATCAAAAGAAAAAGAGGCTTTAGAATTTTACGGAAGGAATTTGGGATTAACTTTTCAAATAGCTGATGATACTTTAGATTACAATTCTGAGTCAAAATTATTTGGAAAAAAAATTGGCAAAGATTTTTATGAAGGAAAAATTACTCTACCAATAATCTTATTATTTCTAAAAGCAAATCTTAAAGAAAAGGAAAGTCTGAAAGGTATTTTTTTAAAAGATAGAAGAGATGAAAATGATTTTAATTATACATTATCTTTAATCAAACAATATGAAATTATTAAAGAATGTTATCAAAAAGCAAATCATTACATAAATTTGGCGTCAAACTCATTATCGATATTTAAAGACTGTAATGAAAGAAATATTCTTGAAAATTTAACTTCATTTAGTTTGTCAAGGGATTTTTAGGGACTTAAAAGACTTTTTTTCCAACTACCATTTTTATCTAAAGTATACTTTAATCTTTCATGTATTCTGTTATCTCCATCTAACCAAAATTCAATTGTGGAAGGTGTTAAATTCCAGCCAGACCAATGGCTTGGTCTAGGTACATTATCTTTGTCATTATATTTTTTTTTATAATTTTCTAAAGCATCTAAAAGTTCATCTCTAGAATGGAGAATACTACTTTGTTTTGAGGCCCAAGCACCTATTCTGCTATCATATGCTCTTGAGTTATAGTAGTTATCAGCAGTTTGATCATCTACTTGTTTCAATGTTCCAACTATCCTTATTTGTCTTAGTAAACTTTTCCAATGAAAGCACATTGTAGCATTCGGGTTTTCTTTAATTTCATTACCTTTCTGACTGTTTAAATTTGTATAAAAAACAAATCCTTTTTCACTATGACCTTTGAGCAGAACCATTCTTACTGAGGGAATACCCTCTTTATTTGCTGTACCAAGTGCTAAAGCATTAGGATCATTAATTTCTTTTTTTTTAGCCTCCTCAAACCATCTTTGAAATAGTTCAAATGGATTATCAAGATCTAAGAAGCATTTATTAAGCCCAAGTGAGTTTTTTTGATTCATAATTTTAACAAAATAATCTATACAATATAAATAATGTCATTTAATACTTTTGGAAAGTCTTTTCGTTTTACAACTTGGGGAGAATCCCATGGTCCAGCTATAGGGTGTATTATAGATGGGTGTCCACCGTTAATACCATTAAAAGAAGCAGATATTCAAAAAGAATTAAACAAACGAAAACCTGGGCAGTCAAAGTTTACTACTCAAAGGAAGGAGAGTGACAAGGTTCAAATTCTTTCAGGAGTTTTTGAGGGAAAAACGACTGGGACACCAATATCATTGATAATTTACAATGAAGATATGCGTTCAAAGGATTATAATGATATTAAAGATAAATTTAGACCAGGACATGCTGATTTCACATATTTTAAAAAGTATGGAATAAGAGACTACAGAGGTGGTGGTAGATCATCTGCAAGAGAAACAGCTGCAAGAGTTGCGGCAGGTGCTGTGGCAAAAAAAGTTTTAGAAAATAAATTAGGAAAAAAATTTAAGATCACTGGAGCTGTAACCCAACTTGGAATATTAGGATGTGATACTAATAAATGGGATGATAAAATAATTTCTAAAAATCCATTTTTTTGCCCAGATAAATCAATGTTAAAAATTTGGGAAAAATACTTATTAAGTATTAGAAAAGCTGGATCGTCATGTGGAGCGATAATCGAAGTAAGAGCGAACGGTATTCCTGCTGGATTAGGAGCACCTATATACTCAAAATTAGATTCTGACATAGCATCAGCTATGATGAGTATAAATGCAGTTAAAGGAGTTAATATTGGCTCAGGTATGAACTCAGCACAGTTGTCAGGTGAGGAAAATTCGGATGAAATTTCTCAAAATAGAAAAAAAACAAAATTTAAATCTAATAACGCTGGAGGGATTCTGGGAGGCATTTCTTCAGGTCAAGAGATAATAGTCTCTTTTGCTGTAAAGCCAACTTCTTCAATTTTAAAAAGTAGAAAAACAATCAATAAATTTGGAAAGAATACAAGTATATCAGTAAAAGGTAGACATGATCCATGTGTGGGTATAAGAGCTGTGCCTGTGGGTGAAGCAATGTTATCTTGTGTTTTATTAGATCATTATCTTCTACACAAAGCTCAGTGTAGTTAATTTTGTTTTTTTAAAACTATATTAGAATTTAGTAAATCTAAAACTTTTTCCTCTATTGAAACTGAGTCAAGATTTGCCACTTTATACATTCTATCCGGAGTATCTTGATCAATAAAAATATCTGGTAATGTTAACGATCTAAATTTTAAATTAGAGTCCATTAAACCTTTTTTTGTCAAAAAATTCACCACATGAGATCCAAAACCACCAATTGAACCCTCTTCAATTGTCATGATTGCTTCATGAGTTGTAGCTAATTGCCAAATGAGATTTTCATCTAAAGGTTTCGCAAATCTTGCATCAACAACTGTAATTGGTACACCTTTTTTTGATAAATTTTCTGCAGCCTTTAAAGTCTCATTCAATCTTGCTCCAAAATTTAGGATCGCTAATTTTTTTCCCTCTTTGATAATTTTTGATTTCCCTATCTCAATTTTTTCATTTATTGAAGGTAGAGTTGAACCTAATCCTGTTCCTCTTGGATACCTAAATGCGCAAGGTCTATCGTTAATCTCGGTTGAGGTATTTATCATTCTTACAAGTTCAGCTTCATCACTTGCTGCCATGACAATAAAATTTGGTAAAGTGGTTAAATATGTTGTATCAAAACTTCCAGCATGTGTTGGTCCATCAGCCCCAACAAGTCCTGCTCTATCAATCGCGAATCTAACCGGCAAACTTTGAATTGCTACGTCATGCACTACTTGATCATAAGCTCTTTGTAGAAAAGTAGAATAAATAGCTGCATAGGGTTTAAAGTTTTCGGTAGCTAAACCTGCAGCAAATGTAACTGCATGTTGCTCAGCAATTCCAACATCAAAAGTCCTATCTGGAAATTCTTTACGAAAAATATCAAGACCAGTGCCATCAGGCATTGCAGCTGTAATAGCTACAATTTTACTGTCCTTTTTAGCATGTTGAATTAAGGTGTTTGCGAAAACCTTTGTATATGATGGTAATTTACTTGTACTCTTAAGTTGCTCGCCAGTTTTGACATTAAATTTTGATACTCCATGAAAATTATCCTTTGCCTCCTCTGCGAAAGTATAACCTTTTCCTTTTTTTGATTTAATATGAATTAAAATTGGTCCCTCATGTTTAGAGTCTCTAGCATTTTTTAAAATTGGCATTAATGAATTTAAATCATGACCATCTATTGGGCCAATGTAATAGAATCCGAGTGAACTGAACAACGTTCCACCTGTCACAGCTGATCTAAGTAAATCTTCTGCTTTACCAGCCTTAGCACTAAATCTTTTTGAAAAAGCTGACATAATTAATTTAATAGTTTCTCTTAGACTAAAATAAATCTTTCCTGAAAAAATTTTTGCTAAATAAGTGCTCATTGCTCCAACTGGTCTAGCAATTGACATATCATTATCATTTAAAATTACGATCATCTTAGTTTTTGTGGCACCAGCATTATTCATAGCTTCATAAGCCATTCCTGCACTGATTGCCCCGTCACCAATTACTGCAATTACATTGTCTGATTTATTAGACAGTCTGTTTGCTTCTGCTATACCTAGAGCTGACGAAATAGATGTTGAGCTATGTGCGGCGCCAAAAGGATCGTATTCACTCTCTGATCTTTTGGTGAAACCAGAAAGACCATTTCCTTGTCTAAGGGTTCTTATTCTATCTTTTCTGCCAGTTAAAATTTTATGTGGATAGCACTGATGACCCACATCCCAGATTAACTTATCATTCGGTGTATTAAAAATATAGTGTAAAGCGACAGTTAATTCTACAACCCCAAGACTTGCCCCAAGATGACCACCGGTCACCGAGACAGCATCAATCACTTCCTCTCTTAATTCATCAGCAACTTTTTGTAATTTTGACTCAGGTATTTTTTTTAAATCTGATGGAAAATTAATCTCATCTAACAATTCATATTTTTTTCTCATTTATTTCTATTCAAAATATAATTTAATGTTTCAGACAAATTTTTTGACTTAGATTCATATTTTTTTAATTTACTATTTATTTTTAAAAGTAAATTATTAGCATATTTAACAGTATTTTTGTATCCTAGTAAACTAATTAGAGTTGCTTTTCCTTTTTTTTTATCCTTGCCAGTTTTTTTTCCTGCAACAAGCAAACTTCCTTTATAATCAATTAAATCATCTGCGACCTGAAATAACAATCCTATGTCAGCACCAATATTTTCAAATTTTTTAATATCATTATTGTTTTTTTTCTTAATTATCAATGGTGCTGCACAACAAAAACTAAAAAGTTTTCCAGTTTTTTTGATTTCCATTTCTTCAATCTTTTTTTTGGAAATTTTCTTATGTTCATAATTTAAATCTAAATATTGTCCTCCAGCTATTCCAAGATGGCCTGAGCTTTCAGAAATTTTATTAATCAAATCGATCTTAATTTTTTCACTAATTCTTAAGTCTTTATGACTTAAAATTTCAAAAGCCATTGTTAAAAGTGAATTTCCAGCTAAAACTGCAGTAGCCTCTCCAAATTTAATATGCGCTGATGGTTTACCTCTTCTTATAGAGTCATCATCCATACATGGTAAATCGTCATGTATTAATGAATACGCATGAATACATTCAACTGCAGCACCAATAACGATAAGAGTTTTATAATCTAACTTAAATATAAACCCAACATCAATTAAAATTTTTGATCTTATTTTTTTTCCTCCAGAAAAAAGACCGTATTTCATTGCAACTATTAAATTTGATTTTTTTTGTTTGGTAATAAATCTTCTTAAAAACAAATTTGTATCTTTTGCAATTTTATTTAATTTTCTTTGCATTATTTTTTTGATTAATCTTGGATATTTTTTCTTTTGTTTTCTCATTTATTTCTTTGATATTCTTTTGAAATTTTTTCTCAATTATATTATTGAGTTTAATTAAATCTTGATACTTGTCTAAAGAGCTTCCTAAATCCTTTTGATTTTCCAATTCTTCAATCATCTTATTTGCCTCAGTGGTTAATTCTTCAAGAGATAATGAATTATAATCATTTGGTAAATTTTTATCTTTCATATAATACTCTCAAATAATACATGAAAATTAATCTTGCAAATATTAAAAAAGCGAGGAATCTCCTAAATAAAAGAGAGTGTGTTGCTGTACCAACAGAAACTGTTTATGGAATAGCTGGGAATGCATATTCTGATACAGCGTGTAAAAAAATATTTAGATTAAAAAAGAGACCAATGAATAACCCTCTGATTATTCATTATTATGATTTAAAAAAATTGAAAGATGATTGTGATTTGAATGGTGATTTTTTTAAATTATATAAAAGATTTTGTCCTGGGCCAATAACATTTATCTTAAATCAAAAAAAAAAATCAAAAATTTCTAAAGTTGCAACTAATAAAAAAAATACTCTTGCTGTGAGATTTCCAAAACATCCGGTAGCAAGAATTCTTTTGAAACATTTGAAATTTCCTATCGCAGCACCTAGTGCAAATATTTCTTCAAGGGTTAGTGCGGTAACTTCTTCAGATGTAAAAGACGATTTTGGAAAAAAAATTAAGTATATACTTGAAGGTGGAAGATCCTCATTTGGCGTTGAGTCCACAATTATTGATCTCAGAAAAAAACCAAAAATTTTAAGATTAGGTAGTTTAGAAGTAGAAACTATCCAAAAAATATTAAAGAAAAAAATTTCAATAAATACAAATCCTTCCAAGATTTCAGCTCCTGGACAATTAAGAATTCATTATTCACCTGGAATCCCAATCAGACTTAATGTTAAAAAAACCAAAAAAGGTGAGGCTCTTTTACTAATTAAGAAAAATAAGGTTAACAAAACGAACTATTATTTTTTATCAAAAAAGGGCGATTTAAAAGAAGCTGCAAAAAATCTCTACACTATTTTAAGAAAGATAAAAAAAGATAATTACAAATCTATAGCTGTAGACAAAATCCCAAATATAGGAATTGGCAAAACTATTAACGATAGATTATTAAGGGCTTCAAAATTTTAATGACTATTCCTCTTGAAATAATTGATTTATCAAAAACTTATGACACAAAAGAAGCTGTTCGAAATATTTCTTTTAAGGTAAATAAAAATGAAATCATTGGAATTCTTGGACCTAATGGATGTGGTAAAACTACAACAATAGGTATGATTCTTGGTTTACTAAAGCCTACAAAAGGGAAGGTTCTTATAAATGGTATTGAAATTGAAAAACAAAGAGTTGAACTATTAAACGAATTAAATTTTATTTCACCATATATTGAGTTACCAAAAAAATTAACTGTAAAACAAAATCTTGAAGTTTATGGAAGACTTTATGATGTAAAAGAACTTGGAATTAAAATTGATTATCTTTGTGAAAAATTAAGGCTCAATGAATTTATTAATAAAATAACAGGAGAACTTTCTTCTGGTCAAAAAAATAGGGTTAGTCTAGCTAAATCTATAATTAATGATCCTTCAGTTCTTCTTCTTGATGAACCAACTGCATCTCTGGACCCTGAAACAGGAGATTTTGTTAGAAGTTTTTTAGAGGAATACCAAAAAGAAAAAAAAACTTCTATTCTGCTTGCTTCGCATAACATGGCAGAAGTTGAGAGATTATGTTCTTCAGTTCTGATGATGAATAAAGGATCTATTATTGATCAAGGAACTCCCAGCGAATTAATTAAAAAACATGGAAGGAGAAATATGGAGGAAGTTTTTTTAAAACTTACAAGAGATTTAATATGAATCTAAATAAAATGTATGGACTTTTTTTGAGACATTTTTATCTCATCAAGAGTTCTTTACCAAGAGTTTTGGATTTAATTTATTGGCCAACAATACAAATTATTCTTTGGGGATTTATCTCTAAATTTTTTTCAATTTATAGTGATTATTACAATAATACACTTGGAATAATTCTTACATGCGCAATTCTTTACGACATTCTGTTTAGATCTAGCATAAGTTTTAATATGCTTTTTTTAGAGGAAATCTGGAGTAGAAATTTTACGAATTTATTTATTGCTCCATTGAAGCTTAAGGAAATAATTATATCTTTAATTTTTACTGCTTTGATAAGAACATTAATTGGTCTAGTGCCCGCAATTATTTTAACTTCTCCATTATTTGGAGTTTCAATTTTAAAATTAGGTTTTCCACTCTTTATATTATTTTTAAGTTTATACATATTTGGGATTACACTAGGTTTATTTGTGAGCTCAGGTTTAATGAGATACGGACCATCCTTTGAAAATATAGCTTGGTCATCATTATTTTTACTTGCTCCATTAGGCTGTATCTACTATCCAATAGAAATCCTTCCTGAATTTTTCCAAGTAATTGCAAAAGGCTTACCTTTGGTTTACATTTTTGATGAAACCAGAAATATTTTAATAAATGGTCTTGTAGATTATGAAAATGTAAAACAAGCTTATTTATTAAATTTAGTTTATTTAATTTTTGGAATAGGATTGTTTTATCTATCTTTTTTAAGAGCGAGAATTAAAGGAACATTAATTAATATGGGTGAATGATTGGTGCGCCTGCTAGGAGTCGAACCCAGAACCTCCTGATCCGAAGTCAGGCGCTCTATCCAGTTGAGCTACAAGCGCATATAATATTAATATATCATTTTATGGAAAAAAAAATAAATTTGACAGTTGATAAGACCGAGAATGAGCTCCGTGTTGATATTTTCATTAAAAAGAGAGAGGATATTATCAGTCGAACAAGAATAAAAAATCTTATTTTAGATAACAAGTTAAGGATAAATAATAAGGTAATAACTGATCCATCGAAAAAAATTTTTTTTAATGATGAAATAGAATTGATCATACCTGAACCAAAAAAAGCTTCCTTAAAACCTTATGAGTTTAATTTAGATATAATATTTGAGGATAAAGATTTAATTGTTTTAAACAAACCGTCTGGAATAGTAATACATCCTGGTGCGGGTAATTTTGATAACACAATCGTAAATGCGCTTATGAATTATAGTAAAAATTCTTTTTCTAACATAGGAGGTCAACTAAGACCTGGAATAGTGCATAGAATTGATAAAAATACATCTGGGTTAATTGTAATCGCAAAAAATAATCAAACTCACGAACACCTCTCTAATCAGTTTAATAAACATACAATCCAAAGAGTTTACCAATTGTTAATCTGGGGTAAAATTAGACCATCTAAAGGTATAATAGAAACCTTTATTACAAGAAGCTCAAAAAATAGACAAATGATGGAGGTTAGTAAAAGTAAAGGAAAAAAAGCAATTACAAATTACAAAACTTTAGAAATTTTTGAAAATAAAAATATTCCAACTTTTAGTTTATTAGAGTGTAAATTAGAAACAGGCCGGACTCATCAAATAAGAGTTCACATGAATTATTTAGGTAACAGTATAGTTGGTGATGATAAATATAAAAAAAAGTTTAAAAAACTTAAAGATATTGAACCATCATTAGAAAAAACTTTAACAAAATTAAACAGACAATTTTTGCACGCTAAAACATTGGGCTTTATACATCCAAAAAAAAATAAGCAGATGATTTTTAATTCAATTTTACCGAATGAGCTTGAAATAATACTAAAAACACTCAGAAATATAGGTAAATAAAACATTGAAAAATTTTTAATATTAATTAGATAAACTGTCTATGAGCACAACTATGAATAACAATCTGCCCATTTTAAGTAATGAAGGTGGCCTGTCTGCATATCTCGAGCAAATTAAAAAATTTCCAATGCTTGATGCAGAAGAGGAGTATATGCTCGCTAAAAATTGGAAAACGACAGGAAATATTAAGTCAGCAGAAAAACTTGTAACAAGTCATTTGAGATTAGTTGCGAAAATTGCAATGGGTTATAAAGGTTATGGTCTCCCAATTAACGAGATGATCTCTGAGGGTAATATTGGACTGATGCAAGCTGTCAAAAAATTTGAGCCAGAAAAAGGTTTTAGATTAGCAACTTATGCGATGTGGTGGATAAAAGCTTCTATTCAAGAATATATCTTAAAATCTTGGAGTTTAGTAAAAATTGGTACAACTACTGCACAAAAAAAATTATTTTTCAATCTTAAAAAATTAAAAAATCAAATTGCACCACAGGCTGAAGGTGATTTAAGAAATGAGCATGTAAACGAAATCGCTGAAAAATTAGATGTGAGTAAAGAAGAGGTTGTCTCAATGAATCGTAGATTATCTGGAAAAGAATTTTCTCTTAATGCCCAAGTTGGTGAGGATGGTGATGAATGGCAAGATTGGTTAGTAGATAAAGAATTAGATCACGATCTTAAGTTTGCTCATCAAGAGGAAATGAAACAAAGAAAAGATTTATTAAAAGAGTCAATTAAAGTTTTGAATGATAGAGAAAAGGAAATATTACATTCAAGAAGATTGAATGATGATCCGACTACTTTAGAAGATTTAAGTAAAAAATATAAGATTAGTCGTGAAAGAGTAAGACAGATTGAAAATAGAGCATTTGAGAAATTACAAAAGCACATGCTTTTGCTTGCTAAATCAAAAAATCTTTTACCTGTAAATTAAATCTCAAAAGGATTTTCAACTAAGATTGTGTCATCCCGTTCAGGACTAGTTGATACACTTGATATTTTTGCACCAATAAAGTCTTCAATTGCAAATAGATATTTTTTTGCATTCTCTGGTAGATCGTTAATATTTTTGACCCCATTGGTTGAAGTTTTCCATCCATCAAAAGTCTTATATATAGGTTTAATTTTAAGTTGATCTTCAACTGCTGCTGGAAGATAGTCTATTTTTTTTCCATTGAGATCATATTCTACACACATCTTAATTTGATCTAGTTCATCCAAAACATCTAGTTTTGTAAGGGCAATGCCATCAATTCCAGAAACTTTTATTGTCTGTCTCACCAAAACACCATCAAACCAGCCACACCTTCTTTTTCGACTTGTAACGGTTCCAAATTCTTTGCCTCTTGTACCTAATAACTCACCAATTTTATCTACTAACTCTGTTGGAAAAGGTCCTTGACCTACTCTTGTCGTGTAAGCTTTGGTTATACCCAATACATAATGAATTGAGTTAGGCCCACATCCGGTTCCTGTTGCGGCACTTGAGGCCACAGTATTGGAAGAAGTTACAAAAGGATATGTTCCATGGTCAACGTCTAGTAGAATTCCTTGTGCGCCCTCAAATAATATTTTTTTCTTTTGTTTCTTAAATTGATCAATCTTAAGCCATACTGGTGCTGAAAATTTAAGAATTTCAGGAGCGATTTTTAAAAGATCATCTTTAAGCTGATTTTTCTCAAATATCTTTTTACCTAAACCTTTTCTAATAGCGTTATGATGTAGTAAAACTGTTTCTAATCGTTGGTTCAAATTTTTTTCTGATCTAAGATCCATTACTCGAATTGAACGTCTTCCAACTTTATCTTCATAAGCAGGTCCAATACCTCTTCTTGTCGTTCCAATTTTGCTTTTACCTGCTGCATCTTCTCTTATTTCATCCATTTCTCGATGAAATGGTAAAATTAGATTTGCAGCCTCAGAAATCATGAAATTTTCTGAATTTACATCTACACCCTTTTCTCCAATTTCTTTTATTTCGTCCAATAATGCCCAAGGGTCGACAACAACACCATTTCCAATAATTGAAACTTTATTTTTTCTGACTATTCCTGAAGGAAGCAATCGAAGTTTGTAAGTTACTCCATCTATAACTAAGGTATGTCCAGCATTATGACCACCTTGAAATCTAATTACAACATCAGCTTGCTCTGATAGCCAATCCACAATTTTTCCTTTTCCTTCATCTCCCCACTGCGAACCAACTACTGCAACATTTTTCATCATTTATATATTTTTTTTAACTCAATAGAATTTAAATGATTTATCGGACCATGACCTGTACCAATTTTAGGGTTTGTTAATATAGCAGAACTTACATATTTAACTCCTAACTCACAAGATCTCTTTAGAGTTTTTCCACATGAAAAAAAAGAAGTGATCGCAGTTGATAGTGTACAACCTGTGCCATGAGTATTTTTAGTGTTAAATCTTCTATTTGAGAATACTTTAATCTCTTTTTTGTTAACAAATATATCGTGTACCTTTTTTGATTTTAAATGACCTCCTTTCACTAATACATTTGGTGTACCCATTTTTAGGAATTCATTTGCAGCAAGAATCATATCATTTTGATTTTTTATTTTAAAACCTGTTAAGATTTCAGCCTCAGGAATATTAGGTGTAATTAAAGATACTTTATTTAATAATTTTTTTTTCATTAATTGTACAGCGGAGTCTGTGATGAGCTTTGAACCACCTTTAGCAATCATTACTGGGTCCAAAACAATCTTTTTAACTTTTATTTCATTCAACGATCTTAATACCTTATCTATTACTCTTTTAGAATGAAGCATCCCAATTTTAATGGCGTTGGGCCTTATATCTTTAATTGTATGAATTATTTGATTATAAATTTCATCTGGTGGAACAGGTATTACTGATTTCACACCTTTTGTATTTTGAACTGTGACTGCAGTTACTGCCGTCATTGAATATACACCTAGACTAGTAGCAGTTTTAATATCTGCTTGAATACCTGCACCTCCTGATGAGTCAGATCCTGCTATGATTAAAATTTTTGATTTTATTTTCAAATTATCTAATTTTTTTCAAAATAATATTTAAACATTTTACAAGAAGTTTTTTATTTTCACTTTCTCCCATAATTCTTATTTTAGCCTCTGTTCCAGATTTTCTTACAAGGACTCTGCCACTCCCTTTTATTAATTTTGAAGCTAGCCTAATAGATTTTTTAATTTCAGGTTTGTTGATTATATTTTTATCTTTTACTTCAATATTTTTAAGTAATTGTGGTGTTTTTTTAAAATTTTCAAAAAATTCACTAGCTCTTTTTCCTTTTCTAAGAGCAAATAAAGACTCTAAGGCTACAAGTAAGCCATCTCCTGTAGTTGCAAATTTACCTAAAATAATATGTCCTGATTGTTCTCCACCTAAATTAAACTTATTTTTTTTCATTACCTCTTTTACATATCTATCACCAACATTAGCACGTATAAATTTTATTCTCTTTTTCTTGAAATACTTTTCAAGGCCATAATTAGACATTAATGTTCCTACAACCCCACCTTTTAACATTTTTTTGTTTTTCCACCTTGTTGCTAATGCAGCTATAATTTGGTCACCATCTATAATATTACTTTTTTCGTCACACATAATTACCCTGTCTGCATCACCATCTAGTGAAATACCTATATGAGCCTTATACTTTTTAACTGCAGATTTTATTTTTTCAGGAAATGTAGAACCACAATTTTTGTTAATATTTAATCCATTAGGATTAACTCCTATGGCAATCACCTTAGCTCCTAAAGATTTTAATAATTCTGGTCCAGCTTTGTACCCAGCGCCATTTGCACAATCAATTACAATTCTAAGTCCTCTTAAATTGAATTCTTTAGTAAAATTTTTTTTTAATATCTTGATGTAATCATTTGTACCTGTCTCTAATCTTTTTACTCTACCTAATTTTTCTGGCTTAGAGAGATTTTTGATGATTTTTTTATCTATTAAACTTTCAATTTTTTTTTCTATTTTATCTGATAGTTTCATACCATCAGGACCAAATAGTTTTAATCCATTATCATGATGAGGATTATGAGAAGCTGTGATCATAATTCCCATGTTTGCCCTCATAGCTTTTGTTAGCATCGCTAAACCATTTGTGGGTAAAGGTCCTAAGGTAAATACATGCATACCTGCTGATGCTAATCCTGATACAAGTGCTGGTTCTAAAGTGTATCCAGATAATCTAGTATCTTTTGCAATTATTGCGGTTTGTTTTCTTTTTTTTTGAGATTTAAAATATGTTCCACTAGCTAAGCCAAATTTAAAAAACATGTCTCCATTAATATTTTCACTGTTAATAGCTCCCCTAATACCATCAGTACCAAAATATTTTTTTGTCATTAATTATTTATTATATTCTTAAAGATCTTTAAGCCTTGTATTGTTTCATTAACATCATGAATTCTTAAAATTTGAACACCTTGCATCATAAGATAAATTGATGATGCTATTGTTCCCCCAATTCTGAATTTACTATCATTTTTTCCAGATATCTCCTTAATGAATCTTTTTCTTGAATTACCTACAAGTATAGGAAAACCAAGAGAATGGAAAATAGAAATATTGCGTATCAAACTCATATTATGTTTCAAATTTTTTCCAAAACCTATACCAGGATCTAGAATAATTTTATTATGCTTAATACCCTTCAATCTTAGAAGTTTTATTTTTTTTTCAAAAAAATCGTATATGTCTAGTAACTCATTTTTATATCTAGGATTTTTTTGCATATTTTCAGGAGTTCCTTGTGAATGCTGAATTACAAAGGGTACTTTATATTTCTTTAATATATTTAAAGTTTGATTGTCAAATTCTAATCCTGATATATCATTAATCAATTTTACTCCTAAATTTATTCCTTTACTCATAATTCTAGACTTTCTGGTGTCTAAAGAAATTGGTATTTTTTTTTTAATTAATGATTTTAAAATTGTTTCAATTCTTTGCCATTCTAAATTTTCTCTAATTACTTTTGATCCTGGGCGTGTCGACTCACCACCAATATCAATCAAATTTGCACCGCAGTTAAATAAACTAATCGCATGATTAATTCCTTTTTTTTTTGAATTAAATTTTCCACCATCTGAAAAGCTATCAGGTGTTAAATTTAATACACCCATTATATTGGGCATCTTTGTAAAATTTAAATTTGAAAAATTTTTTTTTTTTGATTTAATTTTTTTTAAATCAGAATTAATTTTTCTCCTAGTTAATTTAGGCAAATATTTTATTTGATTAACAAATATCTTTTTTTTTGAATTTCTTGTAATTATCTCTATTTGATCAAATGAAATTTCTTTGATACCGTTAAGTGGTACAGTTTTATTTCTATTAACTAATTTTTTAGAGCTATTTCCATAGTAGAGATTACACACTCTTGTGTAATGTCTAGACATTAAGATTAATGTACAATTTTAGGTTTAAGTCCCATTGCACCTAATGCAGAGCTCTTATCATCGTCAACTTTTAGATCTTGTTTATCAGCAGGGTATATGTTTTTTGTAATTATATTTTCGATTTCTTCACCTGTTAACGTTTCATATGTCATGAGAGCTTTTGCAATTTTATGTAAATCGTCAATTTTTTCGGTTAATATTTCTTTAGCTTTATTATAGCCCTCATCAACTAATTTTCTGATTTCTTTATCTATTTTTTGAGCCACTTCCTCAGAAACTGATTGTGTTTGAGTTACAGATCTTCCTAAGAAAACTTCTTCTTGATTTTCACCATACTCAACTGGACCCATTTCTTCACTCATACCGTATTTTGTAACCATGGCTCTCGCAAGTTGAGTTGCTTGATTTATATCTGAACCACTCCCTCCACCTGCGCCAGTTGAAATATTATCTTTTCCAAAAATTACTTCCTCCGCTACTCTTCCACCAAAACAGACTGCTAATCTTGCTTTCAAATATTTTATTGAATGACCATGTTTGTCTCTTTCAGGTAAATTCATTACCATTCCTAAAGCTCGACCTCTTGGTATAATTGTTGCTTTATGTATTGGGTCGTAACTAGGCATATTAAAAGAAACTAAAGCATGTCCGCCTTCATGATATGCCGTCAATTTCTTCTCATCTTCAGTCATAACCATTGATCGTCTTTCAGCTCCCATCATTACTTTATCCTTTGCTTCTTCAAATTCATTTAAAGTAACAATCCTTTTATTTTTTCTAGCCGCTAACAATGCAGACTCATTAACTAAATTAGCTAGATCAGCACCCGAAAATCCAGGAGTTCCTCTAGCTATAGTTCTCAAATTTACATCAGGAGCCATCTTGATCTTTTTAACGTGCACTTTAAGGATTTTTTCTCTTCCAATTATATCTGGGTTAGAAACTACAACTTGTCTATCAAATCTACCTGGTCTTAATAATGCTGGATCAAGAACATCCGGCCTGTTTGTTGCTGCAATTATAATGACACCCTCGTTAGTGTCAAAACCATCCATCTCAACAAGAAGCTGATTAAGGGTTTGTTCCCTTTCATCGTTACCTCCACCTAGACCTGCGCCTCGACTTCTTCCAACCGCATCAATTTCATCAATAAATATTATACAAGGCGAATTTTTTTTTCCTTGCTCGAACATGTCTCTCACTCTAGATGCTCCCACACCAACGAACATTTCTACGAAATCTGATCCAGAGATTGTAAAGAAAGGAACACCTGCTTCACCAGCAATTGCTCTAGCTAATAAAGTTTTTCCTGTTCCTGGAGGACCAACAAGAAGTGCACCTCTAGGTATTTTTCCACCCAATCTGCTAAATTTTTTTGGATCTTTTAAAAACTCAACAATTTCCTCTACTTCCTCTTTAGCTTCTTCTACTCCAGCAACATCGTTAAATGTTACCTTGCCTTTCATTTCATTCATCATTTTTGCTTTAGATCTTCCAAAGCCCATCGCTCCACCTTTTCCACCTTGCATTTGTCTCATAAAGAAAATCCAAACTGCTATTAATAATAACATTGGAAACCATGAGAGTAGGACACCAAATAATGAAGGCATCTTTTCCTCTATAGGTGCTGCAGATATACTCACACCCTTCTCAGAAAGTTTTTCTATTAAATTAGGATCATTTGGTGAATAAGTTTTAAAACTTTTCCCATTTGCATATACACCATTTATGTTGTTTCCTTGAATCTCAACTTTTAATACCTCGCCTTGTTCTACAGACTCCAAAAATTCTGAGAAAATTACTTCATTAGAACTTCTTATGTTTGCTTGAGGATTTTTAAACATATTGTAGAGACCAATCGTTAAAAAAACGATTATTGCCCACATTGCTAAGTTTTTAAGATTCATGGCTATAAGATAAGAATTATTATAAATTTAACAAGTCTATTTTTACACCTCTTTTGTTAAAATCACAGTGTGATTTACCATCTTAATGACGCATCCTCCCAATGTTTCTTTTCTTAGTTTCTGCTCTTTAATTTTACTCAAAATATTCTCTATTTTTTTACCTCTCACGAAATTCGGCTTTTTTCCCACTAAATGAATTAAATCGGATAGGGATCTAAAAATGACCTCATGTGAATTGTCAAAAAAATTATCTTTTAATTTAAGTTCATTTTTTCTGTAGTTAAAAATCGAGTTTTCTCTCTTATTCTTTTCAATATAAAACTTTATTGATTGGTCCGACTTTTTTAAATTTTCTATTGTTAATTGAAATTTTTTCTTATCAAGTCCGAAATCCTCAAATCTCTTAATTAAGTTTCTTACTTTGATTCTATTAAATTTGATATCATCATTAGTTGGATCATCCACATAAAAATTAAATATAAATTTTGATAAAAATATTAAATCTCTTTTTTCAAATTCAATCAAAGGTCTAATTAAATTTATATTTTCAATTTGAGTATTTGTCCCAAGTGATACAAGTCCTTTTAAACCACTACCCCTAGCCATTCTTAAAAAAAAGTTTTCAATTACATCATCTATATGATGACCTAAAACTAAGTTGCTAATTTTAAGTTTTTTACATTTTAAGAATAAAAGCTCATATCTTTTACTCCTTGCTAAGGATTGAATATTGCTCACAGGTTTTTTTCCCTTCCAAAAAAGAACTTGAGAATTGATTTTTAAAGATTTAAGAATTTTTTTCACTTTATAAGCCTCATAAGTAGACTCTTTTCTAAGCTTATGATCTACAATAAAATACCTTGGATTTAAGTTTTTTTTTAAAGCATATACTTTTGTTAAAAAAGCTAGTGCCAAACTATCTGCCCCTCCAGACACTGCAACTATAAAATTAGTGTCTATTTTGAATGACTTTTCAAATTTTTTAAAAATTTTATTTACTTTATGATTTAAAATTTTTGATTTATAGATTTTAGGAATTTTTTTTCTTACACTCAAATTTTTGAGACTCATACTTTGCTTTTTGAATAACAGACTGATTTGCGTCTGGGTATTGTTTTTCAACACCACTTATCATTTTACAGCCTTGATCTTTTTCTCCAATCTGTATCATTGATACACCTAGCTTTAATAAATTAATAGGAGCTTTTTCTCCTTTTGGGTATTTTTGATAACCCTCTAAATAAGCTGAAGCAGCATCAGTATATAATTGTCTTATTCTAAATGTTTCAGCATACCAATATTGTGCGTTACCTGCCAATTTATGATCAGGATTAGAAATTACAAATTCTCTAAATGCTCTTTCAGCAGTAGGGTAATCTCCAACTTTTAAGAAACTCGTCGCAAATTCATATTGCTCAGGAGCTGAAACATCTGGTAAAATTTTTTCTTCTGCTTGAAATGTCTCAGTAACGATTGTTGCAGTCGTTTCAACTGATTGTATTTTTTGAGTTGTATCGCTTGTAGAATTATCTTTATAAGATATTGAACCTAAATCTTGTGGTTGAGATGAGCCTGGTAAAATTTCTGTATCTGTTTCTGAACTTTTTTTTTTAGTCAAATTTATAGTTTCACCATTTGATAAAGCGGTTTCTAAATCTTGAAATCTAAGTTGATTATCTGATTGAACTTTAGAAAGTCTATTTGATAACTTATCTAGCTTAAAATTTATTTCTTCAAATTTATTAGTGAGTTCCTGAAACTGATTTTCAATTTCAGATAATTTCAACAAATGTCTTGTAAGTACATCCTCAGAGTTATTATCAACGCTTGATAAAGCTGAATTGGTGTTATTGAATTCACTTGAATTTGAATAAACAGCTTTTTCAAGAGTTTTCAAATCTTTTTTGATTATCTCGAGTGTATCGTAAATATTATGATTATCAGCGAGAGATGGATAAAAAATTAAAAAATTAAGTAAAAAAAAAATTTTGAATTTTAATAATTCTTTAAAGTATCTCATTCAATTAGGTTATGTCTAAAATAATGGCAAAAAAAAGACCTCTTAAATCATTATAATTTAAGAGGTCTTAGTATTAATTAAGTATTTAATTTGCTTTGACTGTAACAGATCTTCTATTTTTTGACCAAGCTAATGGGTTAGACCCAGAGTCAACAGGTCTTTCTTTACCATAACTCAAAACTGAAATTCTGTCAGAAGATATTCCGTAAGTCATTAAATAATCTTTAGCTGCATTAGCTCTTCTCTCGCCTAATGCTAAGTTATATTCTCTTGTTCCTCTTTCGTCAGCATGTCCTTCTAAAACAATTGTAATTTTAGAATTTTTTCTTAACCATGCAGCTTGCTTTCTAAGAGTTTCTCTAGAAGCTGTAGTTAAAACTGACTCGTTAGTTGCAAAAAATACTCTATCAGGAACACCTGAGGCTAAGTACTCAACTGTATCTGTTCCAGTGTAAACATCACCTTGCATTTGCCCTGTAGATTTTTTTGATGTAGCACATGCAGAGAGTGCTAAACACGCAACTACTATTAAAAATCCGTTTTTTAGAATTTTGCTTAATTTCATTATTACTCCTTGATCAATATTTCTTTAATCTTAGTTTTTCACAACTAATTAGATCTTTCAAGGCTAAAAATCAAGCGAATTAATTATTAATTACTTAATAAAGATGACCATGATGGGTCTGATCCATCAGTTGGAGTAGGAACTTGTCTCTCATTATAGCCCGTTAAATCTATAGACCATAATTTTGCAGAAAAACCCTTTCCTTTAGAATCTGTTTTTGTCTCCCTATAAAAAATCAGAACTCTCCCATTGGGTGACCAGGATGGAGCTTCTTGATAGAAATTTTCAGTTAATAATCTTTCACCACTTCCATCAGTTCTCATTACTCCTATATAAAATTTTCCTTTATGTAATTTTGTAAATGCGATTAGATCACCTCTTGGAGACCAAACTGGAGTACCATAAATTCCTTTACCAAAAGATATTCTTTTAACATTACTTCCATCACTCTTCATTACGTAAATTTGTTGATAACCACTTCTGTCAGAGTTGAAAGAAATAAATTTTCCATCTGGAGAATATGAAGGTGATGTATCTATAGATGGATGATTGGTAATTTTTTCAACTATTCTATTTTCTAAATCCATTGTGTAAATTTCAGAATTACCATCCTTAGCAAAACTCATAATTATTTTTTTTCCATCTGGGGAAAATCTTGGTGCAAAAGTCATACCAGGAAAATCTCCTACAACTTCTTGGGTTCCTGTTTCAATGTCCAGCAAATAAACTCTTGGTAAATTTCTAAAATATGAAAGATAAGTTACCATTTGACTAGTTGGATTAAATCTTGGAGTTAAAACAAGTTCATTTCCTAATGTTAAAAATTTATTGTTAGCACCATCTTGATCCATAATAGCTAATTTTTTTACTCTTTGAGTTTTAGGTCCCTCTTCTGCAACATATATTATTCTTGTATCAAAATATCCCTTTTCACCAGTTAATCTCTCATAAACTTTATCTGTAATTATATGACCAACACGTCTCCAATTATTTGGAACAGTTGTAAAAGCTAGCGCCATCATTTCTTTACCTGCAAGCACATCCCACAATCTAAATTCTACTCTTAGTTTTTCCTCCACATAACTAACATTTCCAGTGATCAAAGCCTGAGCTTTAATTAAGTTCCAATCTTCAAATCTTGGTTTTAAATTTGCAATATCTGGTTCTTGCAAAAAAGCATCTTTATTCAATGGATTAAATAATCCTGATACCTTTAAATTATTTTCTACAATAGAAGAGATTTCAGAGCCAATATTTTTCTTTTTTAAAATATTCTCAAAATTTTTTCTTGATTCCTCATCTATAGACAGTGGAGAAACTGCAATAGGTAATGGGTTTAGATTACCCCTTGTTATATCAACCTCAATTAAACCAAACGATTTTACTGGTATTAAAATTATAATTAAAGTTATTAAAAAATTTTTCATTTTTTTATAGATTATATTAACCTTCTAGCATTTCTCTTGCATCAAAATTTAACTGTAATTGTTTCCATCTTTCATAACCAGTGCTAGGAACTCTTAAAGGCTGACACAATTTAATAGCTCTCAAAGCACTTTCTGCTAATACTTTATAAAATCCTTGTCCTGGCTTATTCATTCTAGCATGATCTAAAATTTCTGACTTAATTACCGACCCATCTGGTTTTAATTCAAGTTTTATTCTGACAAGTAAATTTTCATTATATGGTAGTCCAAGTGGAATACTCCAACAACCAAAAATTTGTGCTTTTAATGCATCTTCCTCACTTAATGATAGCCCTGTATTCTCAAAATTTTTATTTTGGTCTTGGCTTAAATCTGGATTTTTCTTTAAAGTCTCTGCTTTGCTTTCTTTAGATTTATCAATCAAAGCAGCAATGTTATTTGGATCAAATAATTCCTCCTTTTCAAATTCAGAAACTTGCTTTACTTCATTGTCAACTTTTTCGGGGTTTTGTTTATCCTCTTTTATTTTTTCAACTTTCTTTACTTTGTCTTCTGGCATTGGGATAGCATCGGGCTTGATTTTCTTAACTTTTTTAGGTGGAGCTTGTTCTGATACTAATTTTTTTTCTTTTTCTTTTACTTTTTCAATTATTTTTTTTGCTTTGGGTGCAAATGGAATATTTGTTTTTTCAGTTATTTGAATTAATTCTACTGAAACGATTGGAGGAAGATCAATTGGTTTTTTTGCTAAAAAAGGAAGACTCATTGCCGTTAAAAAAATAACAAATAGGTGTAAAACAGATGAAATTACAATACTCCTATTCACAAAAAAATTACCTTTCTTTGTATGGTTCTGAAATTAAAGCTACTTTTGTAAATCCTGAACCTGAGAGTAACCCCATAATTTCAAGGACTCTACCGTAATTAATAGTTTTATCCCCTCTTACATAAATTCTTGTATCAGTCCGATTTTTTGAGACCGCTAACACTTTTGCAATGATTTTTTCATATTCAACTTTTGACTCTTGAATAAAAATTTCACCTTTTGAATTTATAGTTAAAGTAAGAGGCTCTTGCTCTTCCGGGAGCGAGTCAGCTGAACTTTCTGGCAAATCAACCTGAACTCCTACTGTTAATAAAGGTGCAGTTACCATGAAAATAATTAGTAAGACCAACATTACATCTACAAATGGTGTCACATTTATTTCACTCATTGGTTCTTTTGATGAGCGATTAAACTTGAATGCCATTCTAGATAATAGTTAAAAATCTTTTAGAAAAGTTTTCTAGCTTTTGCGAATATTTCAAAGAGTCATTATTAAATTTATTGTATGCGATTACCGCGGGAATAGCTGCCAATAAACCTAATGCAGTAGCAAAAAGAGCTTCTGCAATTCCAGGTGCTACAATTGCTAAACTTGTATTCCTTGAAATTGCAATAGATTGAAAAGAATTCATTATACCCCAAACAGTCCCAAATAATCCTATAAAGGGTGCTGTAGATCCAACAGTTGCTAAAAAGGTAAATCCCTTTGTAATTTTAGACATTTGTTTTTCTATCCCAGTTTCTAACATTGAAGTCATTCTAGCATTCAAATCTGTTTTAGATCTTCTTTTAAGAAGATTTTGCATAGCGTCTTTAAAAATAAGTGCCATTGGGTCATTTATATTTCCCGGAAGATTGTTGTAAAAAGACTCTGCAGATTTTGAATTCCAAAACTTAGTTTCGAATTCTTCTGAACTTTGATTTATTTTTTTAAATAATTTAAATTTTTCGAAGATTACCGCCCATGAATAAACTGAGCATGCAATTAGAATAATAATGACTGATTTTACAATTATATCAGCTCTTATAAATAAGTTCATAAGCGAAAAATCAGCGCTTGATGCAAGTCCTACTGCTTGGGATGAAATATCAGCTTCCATAAGATCTTCTCACACTTAAATGTGTCATGAATTTGACTTCAAAAGTCGAAGATTAATCCTCTTTTTGGTGAGTTTCATAGTAAAAACTCGCAATTAGAATAGCATCAGCTTTGTTAGAGTCTTTTTTTTTTGAAAGTTGTGTTGAGAAATAAGGAAATATTTCAATTGCTCTTGTTCTACTAGCATCTTTTTGAGAATTAATTAAATTAAAATATTTTTTCCATTTAGCTGGTCTTACAAAAAACATTGGTAATTGCATTGCAGAACATATCCCTTTTAAAATCCCAAAAGACTGACCAAAATTAAACATACTAGTTACGCCTTGTCCTGGCATTGCAGAAACTTGTTCTATCACAACTCTAATTTCATCCTCTTTTTTATTAATTCTTTTTAAAAATTCGTTATAAATTTGGGCACCGTTAACTTGTTTTTTATTTTTTTTACCCTCTGTCATGACTGGCATTTCAATTACTTCAAGAATTCTTCCATCTTTAAAAAAACAAATTGAGCCCGAAATACCTGGATCTATACCAATTATAAGCATATTCTATATTTAGTTTAAAAATTTAGCATTTGAATAAATATTTTGCACGTCATCATCATCTTCCAATATTTCAAAAAAACTAATTAGCTCCCTTTTTTTTTCCTCTGAAATTTCAACTGCGTTTAGAGGCACCCACTCTATTCCTGTCGAAATAAAATTACTTATTTTTTTCTCCAGCTCTTTTTTAACATTATAAATATCATTTATTGAACACTGTATCTCATGAAATTCTTTATCCGATTTACATTCATTTGCGCCAGCCTCAATAGCAAGTTCTAATATATCTTCATCCGAAATTTCATTTTTATCAATTTTGATTACCCCTAATTGAGAAAAATGATGTGATGCTGAACCTTGAGTTCCCAAACTTCCTCCTGATTTTTGAAAAATTGTTCTTATATTCGAAGCGGTTCTATTTTTATTATCAGTTAAAGTCTCAACTATAACAGCAACTCTTTCGGGTCCAAAACCTTCATATCTCAAATTTTCAAAATTTGACTGATTACTAATTGAGGACTTATCTATAGCTCTCGCTATATTGTCTTTAGGCATATTTGCAGACCTCGCAGCTTGCACAGCAGAACGTAATCTCGGGTTCATAGCTGGATCTTTATCACCTAACTTAGCTGCAACGGTAATCTCTTTAGATAGCTTAGAAAAGATTTTCGATCTTTCTTTATCAGCTTTACCTTTTTTGTGTTTTATGCCTGCCCAATGAGAATGTCCTGCCATAAAAAATTAAGTATTTTTTAAAAGACCTCCAAATATATAACTATCGATACTATCTGCTAAGCCAGTTTCTAAATTACAATTTACTATAACTCCACTCAATGAAGCTTCTCCATCAGCTGGAAAATGTTTAGTTGAATCCTTTTTCATGAATCTATTAATAGAATTATCTTTATTCATACCTATAACTGAGTCATAATCTCCACACATTCCCGCGTCTGTTTGATAAGCAGTGCCATTTTTTAAAATTCTTGCATCATTAGTAGGTATGTGGGTATGAGTTCCAATAACGAGTGTTGCTTTTCCATCAAAATAATGACCGATAGCATTTTTTTCACTTGTTATTTCTCCATGGAAATCAACAATCAGGAAATCATAATCTTTTTTTAAATTATATTTTTCTAAAAAATCTTTTGAAGTTTTAAAAACATCATCACACTTTTTCATAAAAACATTTCCCATTAAATTTAAAACTCCTACCTTGTAATTTTTTTTTGATTTATAAATCTCAAATCCTCTACCAGGAGCAGGTTCAAATAAATTTTTGGGTCTTAATAATCTATTCTCCTTATCAATAAAATTCATTATGTCTTTTTGATCCCAAACATGGTTTCCAGTTGTAATAACATCAACTCCGTTTTCAAAGAAATTTTGACAAATTTCTTTTGTTAAACCAACGCCGGTATCATCAGCATTCTCAGCATTAATAATTACAAAATCGATATTATTTTTTTGAATCTGATCTAATAAATCATTAGTTATCTTTCTAGATCCTGACAATCCAACAACATCACCTAAAAATAAAATTTTCATAAAAAATTATTCATTTGTTATAATAAAATCTAACCCAATATCATAACTATTAGTTGGTATTTTTTTTACTTTTTGAAAAGTGTAGGCAAATCCAATTGTTAGAACTTTTTTTCGTTTTCTAACTTTCTTAATATACCTATCATAAAATCCTCCACCGTAGCCAATCCTATTAAAATTTTTATCAAACGCTACAATGGGCACTAACAAAACATCTGGATATTTTACCATTTTTGAAATTGGTTCTGGTATTCCAAATTTATTTATAGCCAAAGGATCATTTGTTGACCATTGGTAAAAGCTCATTTGTGAATTTTTCTTTATTCTGGGTAATGTTATAATAAACTTTCTTTTTTCAAATTTTTTTAAGATTTGCAAAATATCTAATTCATAATTATATGGGTAATAACCACCAATTATCCTACCTAAGACCTTTTTTCTTTTTAAAATATTCAAAATTAAATCAAAATTAAAAGTGAATTTTTTAATTTTTTTTTGTTTTCTTATTTTTAATATTTTTTTTCTAATTTGAGATTTATTCACAAAGTTCTATTGAGATATTTTATCTATATTTGCTTTTTCAACAAAATTTGAAATCTCATCAGCAGCTGCATCAATTAACTTTTCATAATGTTTTTGATTCTGCACAATTTCATCTTTTAATTCTACTTGATTTTTACTCAAATTTTTAATTTCTTCCTCTTTTCTATCTTTATATTCATAAACTAATGATTTTAACTCTCTAAATTTATTTGAGAGCTCTTTTAATTCTGTCTTTTTCTGCTCAACTTTTTTTTTAGTTTCATGGTATTCATCCATTACTTTTACTGCAGTAATCAATAAAAGTTTATTTTCACCAATATTTCCTAAATCATTTTTTAAATCATTAAACTTTTGATTGATTTGTATTAATAATTCTTCAAGATGTTCTTCTTGTCCATCGTCACATGACAACAAAAACTCTTTGCCATTGAATTTTATAGTTACGTTTGCCATTTATCGATTTCATCCATTAAAGTATTAGTTTCTTGATTTAATTCATCTATTTTTTCTGAAAATTCTAATCTTTTTTTTTCTTCAATTTTTTCTCTATTTTGCAATTCTTCTAACTTTCTCGATAAATTTTCATGCTCATCTACTAAAGTTTGGTATTTTTTCTCTATTTCAGATTTTTCAATTTCTAATTGATTTTTTTGTTCTCCAAGAATTTCAATATTTTTTTTTATGTCTGGATTTTCTAGGTTTAAATTTTTTAGTTTCGTTAATGCTAAATTTAGCTTTTTTTCTTTTTCAAGAATAGAATTCATATATATATGTTTATATTATTAAATAGAATCTTCTAAGTCTAGACAGGATAAATTTGAGTAAATTTTATAAAGAATTAGCTAATTGTATTAGATTTCTCTCAATTGATGCTGTTCAAAAAGCGAACTCAGGTCACCCTGGAATGCCGATGGGAATGGCAGATGTTGCTACAGTGCTTTTTAAAGATTTTTTAAAATTTAATCCGAAAAATCCCAGCTGGATTAATAGAGATAGATTTGTTCTTTCTGCTGGGCATGGATCAATGTTACTTTACTCTCTTCTTTATTTAACTGGTTACAAAAGTGTTTCTTTAAATGATATTAAAAATTTTAGACAATTGGAATCTATATGCGCTGGACATCCTGAATATCATCCAAATACTGGTATTGAAACTACTACAGGTCCATTGGGACAAGGAATCTCAAATGCAGTTGGGTTTGCAATATCAGAAGAAATTTTAAAAAAACAATTAGGGAAAAAAAAGATCAATCATAAAACTTACGTTCTCGCTGGAGACGGATGCTTAATGGAGGGTATTAGTCACGAATCATTGAGCTTAGCTGGACATCTAAAATTAAAGAATCTTATTTTATTATTTGATAATAATTCTATTTCAATCGATGGTCCTACTAACTTAGCTGTTTCAGATGATCACGAAAAAAGATTTAGAAGCTACGGATGGGACTTCTTAAAAATTAATGGTCATGATTTTAAAGAAATATCTAAAGCTTTAAAAAAAGCACAAAAATCAAAAAAACCTATAGCAATTTCATGTAAAACAATAATTGGTTATGGATCTCCAAACAAAAGGGGTAAGGCTTCATCTCATGGAAGTCCATTAGGTGATGAGGAAATAAAACTTGTTAGAAAAAAACTAAAATGGAAATATGAGCCATTCAAGATTCCGACTGAATTATTAAGTGAATGGAGAAAAATTGGAGAAAGAGCCTCACAAAAATCTCAGAAAGATAAAGTAAACTTTTCAAACTTTAAAAGTTTAAATTCATTTAAAAAATTAATTGAAAAAGTAAAAGTTGAGTATACTAAAAATACGAAACCAATTGCTACAAGGAAATCGTCTGAAATATTTTTGAACATTATAGCAAAATTTCCTTACTTAATTGGTGGTTCAGCTGATTTAGCTGGATCAAATAATACTAAAACTAAAGATCATAAAATAATCAAACCAGGGGATTTTTCAGGAAATTATATTCATTATGGAGTTAGAGAACACGCTATGTGCGGAATAATGAATGGTATAGCATTACACAGTGGCTTAATTCCTTATGGCGGAACGTTTCTAATATTTAGTGACTATTGTAAACCATCTATCAGACTAGCAGCGATGATGAAACAACAAGTTATATATGTTTTTACTCATGACTCTATTGGCTTGGGTGAGGATGGCCCAACTCATCAGCCAATAGAACAATTAACAAGTTTAAGATCTATTCCGAATTTGAATGTTTTTAGACCTTCAGACACCATTGAAACTTTTGAGTGTTGGGAATTAGCTCTTGAAAGTAAAAATATTCCAAGTGTAATTTCACTAACCAGACAAGGTGTCAATCCTGTTAGACTTGAAAAGTCTCTTAAAAATAAGTCGTCTTTTGGTGCTTATGAAATTTTTAGAACTGGGGATAATATAAGTGTAACAATTTTAGCAACTGGGTCTGAAACAAGTTTAGCAGGTGATGTGGGTCATAAATTAGCCACAGATGGTATTTATTCCAAAATCATATCAATGCCTTGTCAAAATATATTTGATCAACAAAGTGAAGAATACAAAAAAAAAATATTAGGTGAAACTGAGCTAGTAGTATCTATAGAAGCCTCCGAAACGAATTATTGGAAAAAATATACTGGTATAAATGGATTAAACTTTGGAATAAACGACTTTGGAAAAAGCGCACCATATAAAAAAATCTATGACCATTTCAAGTTAAATTCTGAAAGCATTATAAAAAAAATCAAAGAAAAATTATGAAAATAAAAATTGGTATTAATGGAATGGGGCGAATTGGAAGAATGATTCTTCGCTCTATTTACGAGGGAAATAAAAAAATAGAAATTATGCATATTAATAATAGAACAAATTCTGAAACTTGCTCAACTCTTTTAAAATATGACTCGATTCATGGAAAATTTAAAGCTGATATAAGCTATGATGAAAATAATCTTATTGTAAATAAAAACAAAATTTCTTTTGGTCAAGAAACAAATTTAAATAAAATTAATTGGAAAAAATATGGTGTTGATTACGTGTTTGAGTGTACTGGAAAATTTAATTCTAAAGATAAATTGCAACCACATCTTAATAACGGAGCGAAAAAAGTTATTGTCTCAGCTCCATGCAAAAATGCAGATAAAACTATTGTCTTTGGAGTAAATGAATCTGAACTAAAAAAAGAAGATAAAATTGTCTCTGCTGCATCCTGCACAACAAATTGCCTAGCGCCAGTTGCTCATATTTTAAATGAAAATTTTGGGATAGAAAAAGGTTTTATGACAACCATACATTCATTTACCAGCGATCAAAGAATTTTAGATAATTCACATAAAGACCCTAGAAGAGCTAGATCTGCTAGTCAATCAATCGTGCCAACTTCTACTGGTGCGTCAAAAGCTATAGGTGAAATAATTCCTTCCCTCAAAGGAAAGTTAGAAGGTATAGCAATGAGAGTACCAACCCCAAATGTTTCATTAATTGAATTTGTATTTTGTACAAAAAAAGATTTGAATGTTGAAAATATAAATTCAGCATTTAAGGATTTTAGTAAAAAAAATAAAATTATTGAAATCACAAAAGAAAAACTTGTTTCGATTGATTTTAATCATAATCCTGCCTCGTCAATTATTGATGCAAGTTTGACAAATGTGGTTGGCAAAAATATGGGAAAAGTCTCAGCGTGGTATGATAATGAATGGGGTTTTTCAAATAGGATGTGTGATATAGCTGAATACCTTCATAAGACTTCTTAATGAATAGTATAAAAGATCAGAAAAATCTTAATAAAAAAAAAGTTTTGTTAAGATTGGATTTAAATGTCCCATTAAAAAATGGCTTAATAACCGACGAAACAAGAATAAATAAGATTATTCCAATCATAGATTTTTTAATAAATGAGCAATCAAAGATCATAATAATTTCTCACGTAGGACGGCCAAAAGGTAAGGTAATTACAGATCTCTCATTAAAACCAATTTGTGAAAATATTGAAAAAAAAATAAATAGAAAAATTAGATTAGTAAAAGAAGATATCTTTAAATTAAAAAAAGAAGATTTATTTAAAGATACAAACGATCAAATAGTTTTTTTAGAGAATATTAGATTTTACAAAGAGGAAGAAAAAAATGACGCCAACTTTGCAAAACATTTATCTAAACTCGCTGATTTATATGTAAACGATGCTTTTTCTTGCTCTCATAGAGCGCACGCTTCTGTGAGTAAGATTACTGAATTTCTTCCATCTTTTGCTGGATTACAGTTGGAAACAGAAATTAATGCATTAAAAAAAGTTACAACAGAAATCAAAAAACCAATTACTTGTATTATTGGAGGATCAAAAATTTCAACAAAAATTGGAATAATCAAAAATTTAATATCTAAATTTGATAATATAATCATTGTGGGTGGAATGGCTAATAACATTATTAAATACAATGGGAACCAAATAGGTAAATCAATTAAAGAAGAAAATTGTGACCTAATGATCAAAGAGATTTTTGAAACTTTGAAGAGTCATTCTTGTAAAATTATTTTTCCAGAGGACGTTTTGATTGGAAAAAATTTAGATGATGAACCTCAGATTAAAGAACTAGATAATATCAAAGATGATGATATCATTTTGGATATTGGTCCTAAGACATTAGATAAGATAAAGGGTATAATTGAAAATAGTGAAACAGTTCTTTGGAATGGACCAGCAGGTTATTTTGAAAATCCAAATTTTGCTAATGGCAGTTACAATATTGCAAAAGCTATTACGAAAAAAAATAAAAATAACACAATCTACTCAGTTGTTGGAGGTGGAGATACAATAGCTCTTATCAATAAAATTAGATTAATAGAAAATTTTAACTTTGTTTCAACTGCCGGTGGAGCATTTTTAGAATATCTTGAAGGAAAAGAGTTACCTGGTATAAAAGCTTTAAATTAATATGTCTGAATTAAATAGCATAGCTCTAAAAATACTTAATAATGGAAAGGGTATTCTTGCAGCTGACGAGAGTACTGCAACTATGACTAAAAGATTAGAATCAGTGAAAGTTCAATCAACACCTGAAAACCGTTTATTATTTAGAGAAACATTGTTTAGCGCGTCTGGTATGACTGAATATATTGGAGGAGTAATTTTATACGATGAAACAATAAAACAAATTACCTCGAAAAAAAATAAAATCCCAGAATTAATTTCTGCTATGGGCAGTGTCCCTGGAATTAAAGTTGATACTGGAGCGAAAGTTTTAGCTAGTTCACCAAATGAAAAAATTACTGAAGGTTTGGATGGATTAAGAGAAAGATTAAAAGAATATTATAAATTAGGAGCCAAGTTTACAAAATGGAGAGGTGTTTATAACATATCAAAAGAGCATCCAAGTAAACTCTCAATTCAATCTAATGCACATGCCTTAGCTAGATACTCTGCATTAGTTCAAGAAAATAATATGGTTCCAATTGTTGAACCCGAAGTCTTAATGGATGGAGAGCATTCGGCAAAAGAGTGTTATGAAAAGACTTCTGAAGTAATAAAAAAATGTTTTGAAGAATTAATCTTACATAAAGTTGATTTGAAAGGAATTATATTAAAGCCAAATATGATTTTAGCAGGTAATAAGTGTAAAAACAAAATATCAAACGAAGAGGTGGCAAAGTTTACTCTTAAATGTTTAAATGAATCTGTTCCGTCAGAGGTTCCAGGAATAGCATTTTTATCTGGTGGTCAATCAGAAATAGAGGCAACAGAAAATTTAAATTTGATAAACAAATACAATGATACTAGCTTTATAATGACTTATTCTTATGGACGAGCTCTTCAACAAAGCGCATTAAAATTTTGGTCCCAAGACACATTAAATATTGAGGGAACTCAAAAAATTTTTAACCAGAGAGCAAAAATGAATACATTAGCTGCTCAAGGTAAATGGTCTAAAGAACTTGAGAATTAATAAAAAAAAATTTATTTATCTCATTTCACCAACAAAAATTAATAAATCTTTTTATCTAGATTTAACCAAGATCCTTCAACAAAAAAAAGTGAGCTTTTTTCAATTAAGGCTTAAAAAAGAAACTCTTAAAAAAAAAATTATTATTGGTAAAAAAATTAAAAAAATTTGTAAAAAATTTAAGGTCAAATTTCTAGTTAATGATGATGTTTTTATTGCAAAAAAATTGAATGCTGATGGTTGTCATTTGGGTCAAAAAGACATGGATATTATCAAGGCAAGGAAATTCATTGGCAACAAGATAATAGGTGTTACCTGTCATAACTCTATAAAATTATCAAAAATTGCTGTAAAAAATAAGGCTGACTACATAGCCCTAGGAGCTTTTAATAATTCAAAAACTAAAAAAGTAAAATATAAAGCTTCTATTAATTTACTCAGAAAAGTAAAAAAAATCACTAAAACTCCCGTGGTAGCCATTGGTGGCATTAATTCTGATAATTATAAAAATCTTTTATTGAATAAAGCAAACTTTTTAGCTATTTCAGGCTACATTTGGAATAACAATAAATTAAAACCAATAGAGGCAATAAAGATTTTAAAATGAAAATAAATGCAGGAGAAATAAGAGTGGGTATGTTGTTAGAATATAAAGATGATTTGTGGCAGGTATTAAAAACTCAACATGTGAAGCCTGGAAAAGGGGGTGCATTTGCACAAGTTGAAATGAAAAGCTTAAACAAAAATACTAAATTGAATGAACGATTTAGATCAAGTGAAACAGTTGAAAAAGCATCATTAGAGGAGACAAATTATAATTATCTTTATGAAGATGAAAATAACTATTTTTTTATGGAGCCAAAATCTTTTGATCAAATTGAGATTAAAAAAAGTTTAATCGGTGAGAAGGGGAAATTATTAACTGAAAATTTAGAGGTTTCTGTCAGCTTCTACAATGAATTACCTATTTCGGTAGATTTACCAAAACAAGTTGTATGTAAAATAGAAACTACTGATGCTGCTTTAAAAGGACAAACTGTTTCATCATCTTATAAGCCGGCAACATTAGATAATGGTTTAAATATTCAAGTGCCTCCTTTTATTGAAGCTGGCGACAAAGTTATTATAGACACGAGAAATCTTGAATATATTAAAAAAAATTAATTATGAACTCAATTTCTGCTAATTTGAATATTATGATTAAAGCATGTGAAAAGGCATCAAAAATATTAATTAGGGATTTCGGTGAAATTGAAAAATTACAAGTATCAAAAAAAAGTCAAAGCGATTTTGTTACAAATGCAGATTTAAAAGCAGAAAAAATAATCATTGAGGAATTGGAGAGAGCAAGACCTAATTTTTCATTTATCAGTGAAGAAAGAGGAATAAAAAAAAACAAAGATGATAAGAATACTTGGATCATAGATCCAATAGATGGAACAATTAACTTTTTGCATGGTATACCTCATTTTGCTATATCAATAGCCTTAAGATCGAATGGTGAAATAATTTCTGGTCTTATTTATGATCCTATAAAAGATGAAATGTTTTTTGCTGAAAAAAACAACGGAACTTTTTTTAACAATCACAGAGTAAGGGTTTCAACAAAAAACAATATAGATGAATGTTTGTTCGCGATCGGAGGAAAACTAAAAAAAGAGCCAGACTTTTCTTACAGAAGATCTGGTTGTGCAGCACTAGATCTGGCTTATGTATCCGTAGGTAGATATGATGGTTATTTTCAAAAAAGTTTAAATTTGTGGGATGTTGCTGCAGGAATAATTTTAATAAGGGAAGCTGGGGGCATAATTAATAGTTTTAGCTTAGAGAATCTTAAAAATATAAATGTAACAGCTTCAAACTCAAATATTAGCAATAAATTTAACAATATAATACTTAACTTTTAATTGTTTTAGAAAAATCTTTTGTTATAAGTCTCGAGATGAAAAAAAAAATACATCCAAATTACCATAAGATTAAAGTTGAGATGACTGATGGTACGCAATTTGAGACTAAATCAACATGGGGTAAAGAAGGTGATTTACTAAAGCTAGAAATTGATCCTAAGTCTCATTCAGCTTGGACCGGTGGCAAACAAAAATTATTGGACAAAGGCAGAATAAGTAAATTCAACAAAAAATTTCAAAATTTTAAATCCGAAAAAAAATAAATGAATAACACCCCACTCATGCCAATGGCGACAGCAGTATGGCTAGTTGAAAATACAACTCTTACATTCAAGCAAATAGCAAATTTCTGTAATATGCATGAGGTTGAAATTCAGGGTATTGCAGATGGGGAAGTTGCAAAAGGTATTAAAGCTTATAACCCAATAATCGCCGGTCAGCTCTCACGGGAGGAAATTGAACTTTCTTCCAAAGATAAAAATAGACCTCTGCAAATTACCAGTTCTGACATTGAAATTACTAGTGATGAAAAAAAAATAAAAAAATATGTTCCATTATCAAAAAGACAAGACAAGCCCGATTCTGCTTTATGGTTAATAAAACAACATAATATTTTAAAAGACTCTCAAATAGCAAAACTAGTAGGAATTACTAAAAACTCGGTTACATCTATTAGAAATAAAAGTTACTGGAATTTTAATAATTTAAACCCAAAAGATCCTGTAGCTTTAAATCTTTTTACTCAAAAAGATTTAATAGATGCAATATCTAAAGCAGAGAGAAGAATTAAACGAGAAAAAAGAGAAAAAGAGAAAAAAATAAAGAACAATCTGGAATAAATGAATAAATTAAATAGACATAAAATTATAAAGATGTTATTCAAATCTTTTTTTGGAGGTATTTATTAAGATAGAAGTTAAAGATAACAACGTAGAGCAAGCTTTGAGGGTTTTAAAAAGAAAACTTCAAAGAGACGGTTTTTTTAAGATTATTAAACTTAAAAATACTTATGAAAAACCATCTGAAAAGAAAAAGCGAATTCTCCAAGAAAATATAAAAAGAGTAAAAAAACTTAATAAACTTAAAAATAGAATTTAATACCGCGGGGTGGAGCAGTCTGGTAGCTCGTCAGGCTCATAACCTGAAGGTCGGCGGTTCAAATCCGTCCCCCGCAACCAATTTTATAAATTAAAATTTGATTTCTTTGCATCCCTTAAAAATCCTTTCACGGTATCTGTTGTAAGTTTTTTAAAAGAATTTCCAAATCTCTCAATTTTTTCAATCAAAGCAGGTGGTACAGTTATAATTTGACATCCAACCTGTTTTGCTTGTATGTAATTATAAGGCTCTCTTGTACTTGCCCAAAGTATTTCAACATTTTTGTAATTCTTCGAAATTTTGATACTTTCTTTAAATTGTGGGATAGGATCTTTTCCTGTATCACCCATTCTACCAGCAAAAATAGAAATGATTACTTTTGTTTTTCTGTCTATGTTTTTTAAAATTTGTTTAGTTTGTTTAGCTGTATAAACAGCAGTTATATTAAGCTTTATTCTGTCATTATTAAGGGCTTTAATCACTTTTCCCATAAATTTTCCTCTAGAGTTATTTACAGGAACTTTTACATAAACATTTTTTCCCCAATTATTTATCATTTTCCCTTGAGCAATCATATCCTCAACATTATCTGCAAAAACTTCAAGTGATAATGGTTTTTTTGTTATTTTAAGAATTTTTTTTGAATAAATGAAATAGTCTTTTGCTCCTGCTTTTCGCATTAAACTTGGATTAGTGGTAAAGCCTTTAACTATATGTTTTTTGTTAAACTTGCTTATCAATTTAATATCAGCTATATCACAAAAAATTTTAGTCAATTTATAAGCTTTTAACAATTTCTTCAGTCATTTTTTTTGCATCGGCAAATAACATTAACGTATTATCTCTATAAAAAAGATCATTATCTATTCCGGCATAACCTGGAGATAAACTTCTTTTTACAAATAAAACAGACTTACTTTTTTCAACATCTAGTATAGGCATACCATAAATTGGGCTTTGAGGATCTGATTTAGCCACTGGATTGGTTACATCATTTGCACCAATTACATATGCAACGTCACAATTTGCAAAGTCATTATTAATTTCTTCTAACTCAAATACTTCGTCATAAGGAACGTTTGCCTCTGCAAGTAATACATTCATATGTCCAGGCATTCTACCTGCAACTGGATGAATTGCGTATGACACTTTTACCCCATTTTTTTTTAGTGCATCAACCATTTCTCTTAATGCATGTTGAGCTTGTGCCACTGCCATTCCATAACCTGGAACAATTATAACTGATGAAGCATTTTTCATCAAAAAAGCTGCGTCATCTGCATTACCGTTTTTTACAGGTTTCTGTTCTTTTGTTTGAGAACTTGAAGTTTGATCTGTAGCTCCCCATCCACCAAGTATTACATTAAAAAATGATCTATTCATTCCTTTGCACATTATATAAGAAAGTATTGCACCAGAGGACCCAACTAGAGCACCCGTTATAATCAAAGCACTATTTTCTAAAGTAAAACCTATGCCGGCTGCTGCCCAGCCTGAATATGAATTTAGCATTGAAATTACAACTGGCATATCTGCACCACCAATCGGAATGATTAATAGCACTCCAATTAAAAAAGAAATCAATACTATTGACCAAAATATATTAGATAATTGTGATCTACATAAGTAATAAATTAAAAATAATATTATTATTCCTAAAAATAAATTAATTAAATGTTGACCTTTAAAGGTAATTGGTGCACCAGACATAATTCCTCTAAGCTTTAAAAAAGCTATTATTGAACCTGAAAAAGTAATTGCTCCAATTGCTGCTCCCAAAGACATCTCAATTAAACTAGCAAGTTTTATATTTCCTGAACTGCCAAGATTGAAGACCTCTGGCTGTAAAAAAGCAGATATTGCCACAAATACAGCAGCTAAACCTACAAGACTATGAAATCCAGCAACTAACTCTGGCATTGCTGTCATTGGTATCTTAAAGGCAATGAATGCGCCTACTGACCCTCCAATAAATAAAAATATCAAAACATAGATAAATCCTGTACCAAAATTTCCAACTGAAAAAAAAGTAACTAGAATTGCAATGGTCATTCCTGTTATACCAAAGTAATTACCTTGTCGTGAAGTTTCTGGTGAGGAAAGACCCCTTAAAGCTAAAATAAATAATATACCTGAAACTAGATAAAATAATGCTGAAAGATTAGCTGACATCATTATTTCTTTTTCTTTTTATACATTTGTAACATTCTTTGGGTGACAAGAAAGCCACCAAAAATATTTACAGCTGCTAAAACAATTGCGAGAAAACCAAAAATATTTGATGTTTCAAAAATACTCCCTGAAGAGTTCGCTAATGCAGCTATGATTGCCCCAACAATAATTACCGAGGAAATAGCGTTTGTTACTGACATCAAGGGTGTATGCAAAGAAGGTGTCACGCTCCATACGACGTAATAGCCTACGAATATTGATAATATAAATATACTCAGCCTAAAGATAAAGGGATCTATTTCCATTATTTAAAATTTGTTTTATTAATTATTTCATCCTCTAAATTGATATTAAATGAATTATTTTTTTCATCATATAAATTATTTATAAAATTAAACATATTTTTAGCATAAAGATTTGAAGCTGATATAGGTAACTTATTGAGAATATTCGCCTCACCCATAATCTTTACTCCATTAGAGTCTATTATACTGTTTTCCTTAGTAAGTTCTGAATTTCCACCTTGTGATGCCGCCAAATCATAAATGACTGAACCACTTGTCATTACATCAATCATATCTTTTTTTATAATAATAGGAGCTTTTTTCCCAGGTATTAAAGCTGTGCAGATAACAATATCAATTTTTTTTAATGTTTCTCTTAGTAGGTTCTCTTGTTTTTGTTTAAATTCATCTGTTGTCTCCTTTGCATATCCACCCTCGGTTTCAAGATTTTCAGAACCTTCGACAGTTAAAAATTTTCCTCCTAAACTTTCAACCTGTTCCTTTGATGCCATTCTCACATCAGTCGCAAAAACTATTGCACCCATTCTCTTAGCCGTTGCAATAGCTTGTAGACCTGCAACTCCTGCACCAACCACCAAAACTTTAGCAGCCGAAATTGTTCCTGCTGCAGTCATCATCATTGGTATTGCTTTCTGAAAATATGCAAATGAGTCGATTACTGCCTTATATCCAGCTAGATTTGCTTGAGATGATAAAATATCCATAGATTGAGCTCTTGTTATTCTGGGGAGAAGCTCAAGAGAAAAACATTTGATATTTTTTTTTGTTATTTCAGACAATTTTTTTTCATTATTGTAAGGATCTAAAACACCTACTAAAATTTGGTCTTTTTTTAATTTATCTAAATTTTCATTACTTAAAATATTCATTTGTAAAATAGCGTCAGAAGCTGAGATTGTTTCATCGATTGATTTGATACTTGCTCCCTCTGTTTCATAATTCTTATCACTTATTCCTAAATGAGTTGCATAATCCTTGCTTAAATAAACTTGTAGACCTAATGATTTATATTTTTTAACTATATCTGGAGTTATAGCAACTCTTTGCTCTAGATTTAAGTTTTCAGATATTGAGCCTATTATCATATTATAAAAGAAATATTGCCATTAAAGCCAAAACAAAGATTACAATTATAGTTCCCCAAAGAACAAACTTTGTAAAATTAATCCAAGTTTTTTTATGGTTTTCATTATCCATAAAAACTATTTTTGTCTTGCTTTAAATTTTGGATTTTTTTTATTTATTATGTAAACTCTGCCTCTACGCCTAACTAATTTAGACTCTAAATCTCTTTTTTTCAGGGATTTAAGTGAGCTTGCTATTTTCATAATTTTCTTTGGAACTTAATAAAGGAATTTATGTAATCTTTCAAATATATTTTTCCGAATTTCTTATAAACCTTATTTGAAAAAGAAACATTAGTTAAAGCTGAAGCGTATCTTTCACCATCTCTTTTAGGTAAATATGATATTCTGGTCTTGAACATCTTTGCCACTTGTAAAATTGAGTGACTTTTTTTGTCTGAGATTGAGTAATGTCTACATTTATTTTGTTTCCAAGCAAAAAAACATGTTTTCACGGTATCATAAATATGAGTAAATCTCCTAGTTTGTGACCCTGGCAAAACAACTGTTAAAGGTTTTTTTTTAATATATTGATTTTCAAAAATACCAATTACTGTTGCCATATCACCCTCACAAATCTGCCTTGGTCCATATACATTATAAAAATAAATTACTTCATATTTAAAACCAAACCATTTTTTTAAATTATTTAAAAGTTCTAAATTTTTCGATTTTGTAAAAGCATAAGGAGATAAATTTTTATCTGCACCTTTGTTTCCTATTGTAGCTGAAGTTGCTGAGTAAACTAATTTTATTTTATTATCTAAACAAAACTTAAATACTTCTTTTGTGCCTATGGTATTGGAGTTGTAACATTGATCAAATTTCAAAAAACTTTGATAAATTCTCGCAAACTCACCAAAATGAAATATTGAATTAATTTTTTTTTTATATTTTTTTAAGATTGAATTTATATTTTTGGTGTTTCCAACTATATACTTAACTCTTCTGTTCTTTATATGGTTTTTTTTACTACCACTAGAATAATTATCTATGCTGATTATTTCAAATTTAGTTTTATCTACGAAAAACTCAATTAGATTTGATCCAACAAACCCCGCGCCACCTGTAACAATAATTATTTTCTTCATTTGGATTTGTTAGCCTGGCAACACCCTACTCTTCCATGTCTTAAGACAAAGTACCATCGGCGCAGAAAGGCTTGACTTCCGAGTTCGGAATGGGATCGGGTATGACACTTTCGCAATAATCACCAGGCAACTTCTTATACAAAATATTAATTAAAAGTAAATGATAAATAAAATTTAATTCTATTGCTTTTGTCTATATTTATATTCATCATATGTTTTAAATACAGCTTCTTTTATTGACGTTTTAGCTGTCCAGCCATATTTTTTTGCCAAACTAACATCTAAAACTTTTCTAGGTGTCCCATTTGGTTTTGATTTATCATAAATAATCTTAATTTTTCTTTTAGGTAATAATATTTTTAAAAATAAACTTACATAATCTTTTATTCTAAAGTCTTTGCCTGTGCCAATATTTATTAGACTATGTTTAGTTTTTTTATTCATAAAAAAAATACAAGCATCTGCTATATCTTCTGAATAAATTATTTCCCTTCTTGGTGACCCATCACCCCAAATTTTGATTATATTTTTATTACTTATTTCGATTTGATAAATCTTTCTCAATAACGCTGGTATAAAATGACTATTTAATTTATGATAATTATCATTTGGGCCAAAAGTATTTGTTGGCATTAAACATTTATAATTTGTTTTATATTGAAAATTATAACTTTGACACATTTTAACTCCTGCAATTTTTGCTACAGCATAAGCATCATTAGTTTCCTCAAGTTTTCCTGATAAAAAATACTTTTCTTTGATTGGTTGCTTGCAAAGTTTTGGATAAATGCAACTAGAACCCAAAAAAATAAGGTTTTTTATATTTGCCTTATAAGCTCCATGAATAATATTTGTCTGTATCATCAAATTTTCATAAATATAGTTTGCTTTAAATTTTTTATTAGAATAAATGCCACCAACTTTAGCGGCAGCTAGAAAAATACATTTGGGTTTTTTTTTTTTTAAAAAAGCAATTACTTTTTCTTGAGAAATTAAGTTTAATTTTTTTTTTTCTACAGTTATGATATTTTTGTAACCACTGCGTTTAAGTTTTCTAAGTATTGCACTTCCTACTAAACCTTTATGACCTGCAACAAATATCTTGTCAGTTTTTTTTATCATCTTTCAATGAATTTAGTTCTTCATAAACCATTTCTTTAATCATAGATTTAACATTATATTTTGGTTTCCACTTAAGTTTCTTTCTAGCCTTTCTCGAATTACCCAACAATGTATCAACCTCTAAAGGTCTAAAGTAATTTTTATCAATACTGATTATTTTATTTTTTGTCCCTTTAATAAAACATCTAGATGAAAGTCCTTTACCTTTCCAAAAATAATCAATCTCTAATTCTTTTAAAACTAGATTTACAAATTCTTTCACGGTAAGTTGAACACCTGTTGCTATAACAAAATCTTCAGGTTCTTTTTTTTGGAGGATTTTCCACATTGCAACAGCGTAATCTTTTGCATGACCCCAATCTCTTTTTGCTTCTAAGTTGCCTAAATATAAAGTTTTTTGTAATCCTTTCTTTATTCTACACAATCCGTTTACAATTTTTTTTGTGACAAATGTACCTCCTCTTCTAGGACTTTCATGATTAAACAATATTCCATTACAAGCAAATATCTTGTAAGCTTCTCGGTAATTTACAGTTATCCAGTGAGCATAAACTTTTGCAACACCATAAGGGCTCCTTGGATAAAATGGTGTTTTTTCATTTTGTGGTGTCTCAAATACCCTCCCATACATTTCAGAGGTTCCTGCTTGATAAAATTTAGTTTTTTTATTTAATTTATGGAATCTAATAGCTTCTAATATTCTTAATGAACCTAAAGCATCACAATTAGCTGTATATTCAGGAACTTCAAATGAAACAGCTACATGTGATTGTGCAGCTAGGTTATAAATCTCATCTGGTGAAACTTTTTTAATCAATGACGAAACAGAGATAGAGTCCGTTACATCTCCGTAATGCAAAATAAAGTTTCTTTTGTTCACATGTGGGTCTTGATATAAGTGATCAATCCTTGAGGTGTTAAACGATGATGATCTTCTAATTACCCCGTGCACAATATATTTTTTTTTTAATAATAATTCACTTAAATAAGATCCATCCTGACCTGTAATTCCAAAAATTAAAGCTGTTTTTTTTTTTGTCATAATTAAATAATTTGTGATGACTAATATATAGTAAGATATAAGTCAAAATTTAAAATCATCTTTAAAAAATTTATTCACATATACGTATTCAAATGTTTTTCTAAATGGCATTTTTGCCTTATGTATCCTGAAAAAATTATTTTGACTTAATAATTGATTAATATGAGAAAAATTATAATTCTTCTTAATCATATCATCATAATGATGTTCAAACAGAATAAGTTTAACTCTTTTAAAATTTCTAGTTATTCCTTGTAAAATTTCAAATTCAAAACCCTCTGTATCTATCTTGATAAGGTCAATTAAATCTATTCTATTTGCTTCTATATAATTATCAAGAGTGCTTATATTAATTTGAATCTCTCTATAAAAATTTTTTTTTTTATTAAATAAATTTACCCACGCAAATTTCTTCTTAAAATATTTTGAATTTTCGTTAATCTGACTTAGTGTTGACGATGAACTTTCATCAAACTGCTTTAATTTTTTACTTTCAGTTGAAGAACCTAAAGCCATATTTTCTAATTGAATAATTGATTTTGAAAATTTTTTTTTCAATCTTACTTCTTTGTTTTTTAAACTATTAAAATTAATTGGACTCGCCTCAAAAGATATAATTTTATTTATCTTAAAATTATTTAAAAAAAAATTTATTGACTCACCTTTATGTGCCCCAATATCTAGAACTAAGTTTAAATCATTCAAAATAATTTTTTTAAGAAATCTTAATAATTTGAATTTATGAAAAAAATCAAAAAAACTTAAAACTAAAATTGTGATATTTTTCATATCTAATTTTTAAAAATAAAAAAACCATACTTCATTTTTAACCTATTTTCTGAACAATCGTTATTTAATTTACAATTATAATATCTTGAAATTATTTTTTTTAGATTTTTATACTCATTAAAATACACAGTATCGACCTTATAAAATGGTTGTTTTAATGGGTTATATTTATACAAGATGTTTTCCTTATAAATTCTATTAATATTTCTTCCTGAAAATATAATGAAAGTTAAAATTACAAATATTGTTATTAATAATTTTAAATTCTTAACATTAATTTTTTTAGCTGATAAATAAATTGAAATAGGTAGAAAAAAAATGATGGATATCAGATTATATCCACCATACCTTAAGGCAGGATGATTATAAAACCACTCAAAAAATAATATTAAGATTGTAATATAAAGAATTAAGTATTTTTTATTTATTTTAAATCTATTTTTATTCTTACTATTCATTTGAAAACTTATAAAAATAACAAGTGACAAAATAATTATTCCTAATAAAAAATCTGATACTTTATTAAAAAAATATCTATCTATCCAATTGGCCACCCAATTAAAATGTTGAATATAAGTTTCTGGATTATCCACTCTAAATCCAGGAGCAGCTCCAGCTTTTGACCATTGTTGGTACCACTGGCTCATTTGCTCAACTTGTTTGATCGGAATTGACCAGCTTAAATTATCAAAACAAGTAATTTGAACTGGGTAGATTAGACAACCTGTATTAAAAAAATAAGAACTTAAAATCAGTAAAAAAATCAAAAAATAAAAAAATAGATATCCACTTAAAAGATTTTTAATTACTAAACTATGTGATTTGAATGATTGATAATAACTATAATAAAGCGGTATAAATAATAATAAATAAAGAATGTAAAAAGCTTTTAGTGAAATTATAAAAATAATTAAAGTAAATATCTTAAGATTTAAAATATTATTGTAATTTTTTCTTTGTAAAGCATCAATAATTTCTATTATCAAAAGCATTACCAATATTTGCGCTGACCTATCTGTGCCATGTTCACCTATTCTGTAAAAGAAAATATTTATGAACATCAAAGATAATAAGGAAAAAAGAATTATTACATAGGGTTGATTCAAATCTTTTTTAAAAGATATGATTTTTCTTGAAAAAGTAATCCCAATTTTTTTTAACAAAATTATGTTTGAAAATATTAGAACAATTACAGCAGTAAAATTAAAAGAAAAATATTTAATTAATGGAAGGAAAAAAAGAGAATTAATATAAAAAATAGAGGATGGAGTTCTAAATCCATGGTTAAATTGCCCAATCCCAATATTTAAATCAAATTGTGTTAAATTGTAAGTATAAACAAAATGATAATATGGAAAATCATCATGATTTTTAAATATTAATAAAGATATTAATGCAATGCTAAAAATAACAACAAAAGTTATAAACTCTTTTTTTAAAAGGTCTCTCGAAAATTGTTTGATAAGCATTATGAAACCTAATAGTCCAATGATTAAGAAAATTGAGTTAAAAATATAATCGTGTGGTAAAAAATAATTTGTAAAATAAGATATAAAAATACTAAATACTAAGCCAAAAATACCAAGATAACCAAAGTTTGTAATCTGTGAGCCTTTACTAAAAATTTTTAGAAATATTGTTCCATAACCAATTAAAGAAATCGATACAAAAAAAAAGGTTGTGATGAGTATTAATAAGTTTGTCATTTATTTATTTACAGATAAATGTTTTAAAGTTATATCCTAAATATTGATAATCTTAATATGATATAAAAAAATTAACAAATCAAAAAAATGTTATCAGATATAATTTACAAAAATAATAACAAAGCTGAGAATTTTTGTTGTATATTATTGTCTTTTCTCCCAATTATTTTTTTTTTCGGAAATGGTGCTGGCAATACACTTGTAATTATTATTGATGCATTGTTCCTGTACATTCTTATAAAAAATAAACAATTAAACTTTTTAAATAATTACCTTTTTTACTTATTAATAATTTTTTGGTTAATTATGTTAGGAAACCTGATTTTTAGTATTAATTTTGAAAATTCCTTAGGTAGGAGTGTAGGTTTTATAAGATTTATTTTTTTAATTTTTGCAATCAAATTTTTTTTAAAATTCGAAAAAAACAATTATAAAGATTTTATTTTAAAGTTTTGGTTTTTTTTTCTAACGATAATTTCACTTGATATAATTTTTGAAATTATTTTTGGATTTAATACACTTGGATTTTCTTCGTATATGCCAGGAAGATTATCCAGTTTTTTTAATCAAGAGTTAAAAATTGGAAATCTTTATAGCTCATTTTATTTAATTATTTTGTCCTTCTTACTATATTTAAAATCCTCGAACTCTAAATTTGGTAAGAAAATTTTTAAAAATTATAGTTTAAATTATCTATTTTTTTTAATTTTATTCTTTGTTTTAATAAGTTTTTTTATTGGTGAAAGATCTAACCTTATTAGAGTTATTATAATGTCTGTGCTATTTTTTTTTATAATTTCAAAAAACTGGGTGAGCATATTAAAATTTTTGATAACATCAATTTTAGTCACTACTATATTTCTAACATCTTCAAAAAATTATCATTGGAGATATTGGGATGCTTTTTTAAAACCTTTAATATTAAATCCATTAGAATTTGTTGACAAATCGTATTATGGATCTCATTATAAGACAGCTATTCAAGTTTTCAATAATCATAAATTATATGGTGTGGGTTTAAAGAATTATAGGTTAGAGGTGCAAAAAGATGAATATCCTGATCTATCATCAATTCATCCTCATCAGGTACATTTTGAGGTACTGGCAGAATTAGGCACTATTGGATATTTGTATTTTATTTTTTTTATGGTTGTAAGTATTTTTAAGTCAATTATTTCTTATCGAAATAAAAAAGACTATTTTGTATTATCCGGCATGTTGTATGTTATAACAATTTTACTACCCATTCTGCCAAGCGGTAGCTTTTTCACAAGTTTTGGTGCTACCGTATTTTGGGTGAATTATGCTTTTATGACTTCAAACTTTCCAAATGATTTTAAATAAACATGAATGATTTAACCCTAATAATACCAGCAAAAAACGAGGCTGAGTCTCTTCCAAAAGTTTTGGAGGAGTTACGAAAATTTAATTACAATATTTCTGTTGTTTTACACAAAACTGACCATCAAACAATTAAATCGATAGAAAATTATGATGTAAAATTGGTTTTTCAAGAGAATTTTGGCTACGGTGATGCCTTAATTCTTGGAATGAATACTTGTGAAAGTAAGTACTTCTGTATCTTTAATGCAGATGGATCTTTCAATCCTAATGAACTTAATATGATGATAAAAAAAGTTGAGACTGAAAAGTTAGACTTTGTTTTTGCATCTAGATATCAGAAAAATTCTGGAAGTGATGATGATACATTTGTAACTTTAGTTGGTAATTATTTTTTTACTTTAATCGGAAAAGTTTTTTTTAATTTAAATATATCAGATATTTTATACACATATGTTTTAGGTAAAACTGAATCTGTTAAAAATTTAAATTTAAACAGAAAAGATTTTACTTTATGTGTAGAACTTCCAATCAAGGCATCTAGAAAAGGTATGAAAATTAGCTCAATTAACTCATTTGAAAGAGCAAGAATCGCAGGGAAAAAAAAGGTAAATGCTTTGAGAGATGGATCCTTAATACTATTATATTTGATAAAAATTTTTTTTAAAAAAAATTAAAAAATTATTTAAATACACTAATCATCAAGAAAAAAATATTAAATAAAATTAAAATATTCAAATTTTTTTGTGAGAAAAGTTT